>NZ_SSXS01000012.1:0-38041 GCF_004832235.1 Methylophaga sp. SB9B | reverse complement strand
TCAGCAGCTTCACCACGCAAACTAAATTCAATATGTGGTGGATCACCCAGATGCGGCAGGCTGGATAATTTCAATTGTGGATAATCATTTACGATTTGATTCATCACCGGTAATAAATCTGACTCACTCCTCGCTGCACAAAAATAATTTGTTCGGCCGCAGGACGCTGATTTTTTAAATGGGCATAACGGTTATCCAATACCCACTCCACCATCGGCCAGGCCATTTCAGGAAAGCCCGGCGTGAAGTGATGATTTGCATAAGAAAATCCGGGTATTCTATTGATAGTATTAGGGATTATCTGTGATCCTTCTGGCAGATATCCCATCAAAATACGATTTGGATAGGCGTCTTCGCCAAAACGCGCTTCAATTTCAGCAGTCGCTTCTGGATGAGGAATTAAGGGGACATCAGCAATTTTAGCGACGGTCTGCCGGGTTCTATCATCAGGGTTGCGCCTATACCGCCGAAACTAAATACCAAATCCTCACTACTCATGCTGAAGCGTAATGCCCGTTCCAGTTGCTGAGGATCATCGCCTACGATCAATGTCCAACTCAGCTCTAGTCCGCGTTTAGCCAGCATAATTTGTAATTGATTGAAATGTTTGTCCTGACGTTTACCGCTGAGGATTTCATCACCAATAATCACAGCTCCGATATGCATGTTTACTCCGTTTCTTGTCGATTACGCATAAAATCTGCGGTCTGGGCAAATGAACTCATTAACTGTTCAGCAAAAAATGGTTCCAGATCCATGGTTTTAAGGGCCTGAGCCATGCAGTACAACCATTGATCTCGCTCTTCGATACCAATCGAAAAGGGTAAATGCCGGGCTCTCAATCTAGGATGCCCATATTTCTCTATATATAAGGAAGGGCCTCCCAGCCATCCACTTAAAAACATAAATAGTTTATCTTCGCTGATTTGAATGTTTTGTGGATGTAAACCACGAATTACCTCGGTTTGCCGCGTCTCGCACATGATTGTGTAGAAGGTATGACAGAGTTTTCGAACGCCAGTTTCGCCGCCAATGCGTTCATAGGGTGTTGCGATATTCGCCATGCTTAATCCAATCTCAAATCCAAGCAGTTTACTCTGCATCTATCTACTCATAAAGGCTTATAAGGTTGCGACATGTGGTTTAGACCGGGATAATGAATCGCTCTCTTAGCACAACTTAAGGAGCAATAGCTTATGAGTGAAAGAATTGTCATGCGAACCGGCGAAGCACTAATCGCTGATGGCCCACCATTAACCGCCGCAGAACCTGAAGTCGTTATCGGCGAGCTGGATGGACCGGTTGGAATCGCATTTGCGAATTTGATGGGTGATCAAGTCAAAGGTCATTCACGCGTATTAGCGCTGATGAATACTGATGTTCAAGTTCGTCCGGCCACTATCATGGTCAGTAAAGTAACTGTTAAGAATACCGCCTATACCAATATCCTGATGGGTACAGTCCAAGGCGCGATTGCAAATGGTGTATTGGATGCTGTGCGTAAAGGCATTATTCCTAAAGAAAAAGCCAATGACTTAGGCATCATAGTTTCTGTCTGGTTAAACCCTGGTATCACCACCGTTGAAAATCTGGATCATGAAGCGTTATTTGATGTGCATCGTCGTGCTACGACACGTGCTATCGAGAAAGCGATGAACCATGAACCAAGCATCGATTACTTGCTGGAAAATCAAGACAAACTGGTTCACAAGTATTATCAGAAAGAACTGGATGCGAAAAAATCATAATTGAATTTTTTGCAAAAATTACGGTCGTAGGTATGTAGGTTATTCACAGCCTCGACAAAATTTACGGTTTGTCTGCGAAAGCAGGCAAACCGTTTTTTTTTGCCATGTATAATGCTGCAATGTGAATAACGGCGGTCAGAGAGACAAATGGATTTATATTCCATCGATAAATTGATGCATGAAACGCGACAACTGGCCGCACGCTATCGCCAAACGACCGGTAGCACTTTGCCAGTCACCGGTGAAATTGCTCGGTTTGACGCGGCTAAAGCATTGGATTTACAACTGTTGGATAATTTAAATTCCAGTTTTGATGCGGTTGGCAAAAGCGGTCTTTTAACCGATCAGAAAGTGGTAATTAAAGGCCGCGCCATTTTTGATACCAGCAAATCAACCCCTCGAATCGGCCAACTCAACCCTGCTCAGGAATGGGATGGTGTGTTATTAGTCTTGTTCGATGATGAATATCAACCTATCGAAATGTTTTATGCCACTAAAAACATTATTCAAGACACCATGAATGAACGGGATAGTAATCGTAAAAAACGTGGTGCCATGTCCATTGCTCAGTTCAAAATCATCGGCGAACGCGTTTGGACTGCTGAAAATGGTGCCGAACCTGAAATTTGGGATAATCAGGCTACGTGATTTATAACAGCAGGTTAATGGCGCTTTTCGGAAGTTGTTATGCAGGATGATTTACAACAGATTTTTGCTGAAGGCGGCATTCTTGCAAGGCAAATCAAAGGTTATCATCCACGCCAGGCGCAGCAGGAAATGGCACAACGTATTGCCGATACCTTAGCTTCAGCAACAGTTTTAGTAGCCGAAGCCGGCACCGGAACCGGCAAAACCTTTGCTTATTTAGCGCCAGCCATCTTATCCGGGCAAAAAGTCTTTATTTCCACCGGCACCAAAAATCTTCAAGATCAATTATTTAGACGCGATTTACCGACGCTGCGTAAAGCTTTGGCCGTGCCATTTCAGGCCGCGATCCTCAAAGGCCGTGGTAATTATCTATGTCATCATCGCTTAACGTTGGCAGAACAGGATCCGTTATTACTCTCGCAAACAGACACCTTACGTTCCTTACGTGATTGGTCGCAAAGCTCGAAAAATGGTGATTTGAGCGAATCCGATTTACTGGAAACCCAATCCAACCTGTGGCCGCGAGTGACCTCAACGGTAGATAACTGCCTGGGCCAACAGTGTCCCGAGTATCAGCAGTGCTTTATTGTAGAAGCCCGTCGCCGTGCCCAGGAAGCCGATATCGTGGTAATCAATCATCACTTATTAATGTCTGACTTTGCCTTGAAAACGGCTGGACAAGGTGAGGTATTACCGACAGCTGATGCATTTATTATTGATGAAGCGCATCAATTACCCGCTATTGCCGGGCAGTTTCTCGGTAACCGTATCAGCAGCCATCAAATCGTTGAATTATGTCGTGATAGTGTGCAGGAAATGCAGGAGCATGCAGCAGATAGTCAGCAACTGACTTTACATGCTGAAAAACTACAGGCCAAACTACAATCGCTGCGTTTGCATATTGGCAATGTTGAACAGCGTACGCCTTGGTTGACGCAACTCTATAATGATGAAATAAAAAACTATTTCAATGAGTTAGTAGACTATCTTGAAGTGTTTGAATCAGAGCTTGAACCGCTGGCTGTGCGTAGTCCCGGACTTTCTCAATGTCATGTTCGAGCCAGTGAATTAGTTAATATCATTCAGTTATTCACCGAGCAAAATGACGATAATCTGGTGCTTTGGTTGGATAATCGTCCTACTGGCTTTGTATTGCATGCCACGCCGTTTGAAATCAGTCAGCATTTTCAACAATGGCTGGAAGAAAAGCCGGCTGCTTGGATTTTCACCTCAGCGACCTTAACTGTCGCCGGTAAATTCAATCATTTCTGCCAACATCTGGGTATTGAAAACGCTGAATATGCCAGCTGGGAAAGCCCGTTTGATTATGCCAAACAAAGCCTTTTGTATTTGCCCAATATTCCGGTTGAACCAGCTGATCGACGATACAATCAATACGTTGCTGATATTGCTAAAGAAGTTATTTTGCACAGTCAGGGACGGATCTTTCTACTGTTTACCAGTTATCGAGCTATGCATGAAGTGGCCGAATTATTGGCCGATCTGGATTATCCATTAATGGTGCAGGGGAGTGGGGCGAAAGCTACTTTGCTGGAAGAGTTTCGACAACATGGCAATGCAGTCTTGCTCGGCACCAACAGTTTTTGGGAGGGTGTTGATGTACGCGGTGAAGCCTTATCTTGCGTGTTAATTGATAAAATTCCGTTTGCCTCGCCGGGTGATCCTGTATTGGAAGCACGGATAAATAACTTGAAAGAGCGGGGCGGTAATCCATTTCGCAGTATTCAAATTCCCTCGGCAGTCATCCAGTTAAAGCAGGGAATAGGTCGTCTAATTCGTGATGAACAGGATCATGGTGTATTAGTTCTCTGTGATCCACGGCTTTTAAACAAACCCTACGGTAAAGTGTTTATGCGTAGTTTGCCAGCAATGCCGATCACCCAAGATATCAACCAGGTTGAAGATTTCTTTGTACAGCGACAAGTTAAGAAAGCTGTTTAATTATTAATAATCAATAACTAAACAGCTAAATCTCACATCAAGTCTATAGCGTGTTTCTTCAATATATCTAACGGAATAATTTCGATTGCCCGTTGATGGGTACTCGCCAGAACTACTTTGGGAGCCATGTCATGTTGCTGTGCTTCAAGCCAACGTTGAGCACATAGACACCATCGATCACCAGCTTTTAATCTTGGAAAATTGAAATCCGGCACCGGAGTACTTAAGTCATTACCTCGAAAACGCGAAAACTCGAGAAATGCTTGAGTGACTTCAACACACACCGTATGCGAGCCATAATCCTGAACACTGGTATTACAACATCCATCACGGAAAAAACCAGTGAGTGGATCATGGCTACAGCTTTGCAGAGGTTCGCCCAATACGTTTAAGGCAGGGCTAATATCTAGTTCCATAATTAATCGTATTTAATATATTTAAAACGAGCTTCATCTGGTGTGCCAACCAACGCACCACCTTCAATCAGCCCTGGCTGCCACATAATGACTTCTTCGATTTTACTGGCCAGTTCAAAGTCTTTGTCGGTAATCCCTTTAGCAGCATGATTGGTTAGTTTTACGATAACAAAGGCATAAGAAACGGTGAGGTCAGGGTGGTGAAAGGCAGCTTCAGCCAAATGTCCTACCGTATTAACAACCATTAAAGTGGATTTCCACCCGCTTGTTTTATATTTACGGCGGATCCAGCCATTTTCCAAACTCCAATTAGGTAATTCCGCTTTAAGTCGTTGTTCGACTTCAGCATCAGAATAGGTTTTTTCGTTTTCAGTTTCTCTCCAGCTCATTGTCGGTACCTCATTTTTAGTTAAAGAGTCTATGAATTGACAGTGTAAAGCATTATCAGTTTTCACACTTACAACAGAATTTTGTATTAACCATCATAGCTACATCAATATTGGAATTTGCGTCTTATTACTTTGAGATGGAGTGTGATTTCATCCTTATATAATCTGTTCATATTACGATACTGGTCCATAAACGTAGCAGGTGGCAATTTTTCGTACTATCTAATTTTTTATTCAAAACAATTAAATCTGTTAATTATTGAATCAATAAATAATTTTCTTAATACGAGCTAGCATTTTTATAAACTTAGCCTTTATGGTTTTATCCAAATCTTAGTAAATGAAAGTTCAATGTAATGTTTATAAAAATACTGGTGTTACGGTGGTTGATGATGACTTAAACGTTAACTTGCATTGCAATTAACAAGAAAAGGGCTGGCTTGGAAATTTCAGGTTGCTAAGTACTTACATGCAATATAGATGTTGTTTTGGAATACATAATTTAACATAATATACATTATACGAACTTATGAGTCGGCAAGAAATTTAGCAGATCTCACCCAAAAATCGTTAATTGACAAACAATATGAGATTTAAGACAAACAAAACGAGATATTAAGACAACTACTTTGAGATTTATTATATATGTTGCATATTTAATGCTTTAGGCAAAAAATGGTGTCGAAGTTTAGTCAGATTTTAGAATCCGAGTTTTTTTAGAGGTTTAGTCAGATTTTAGAATCCGAGTTTTTTAGAGACGAAATCAGTTTAAGTTCTTTCCTTGTCACTCCTCCTTTATACGTGTCTGGCCCCTACTAGTTGTTATGGCACTAATGGATTAACTATAAATAGCTACTTTTAATCCTGAAGCATTGATATTACTTCTAATAGCTGGATGTTCTTCAGGAGAATATGCCTTGTCATCAAGAAATATTGCCAAATGATCTTTGCCAAGGATATATAACTGGTAAATACTTGATTTGTAATTAATCCCTATATGACTATCCGGTAATTTTCGAATGGGTCGTTCAGTGATTTCTTGAATTAGCTCTTCTCTTTTTGAGTTATTCCATACAAATATCTTTTGCTTAAATATACTGTGTTTACCTTCATATATTTCAAATGCTTTTAGCAGGGTTTCGCCTCTCTCACGCTCTGGCTTTGTTGCAATAGGCTTGGTAAGCAACCAGTTTGCAAGATATTTCACTGCTTTCATATCTCCTAATTGAACAGCTTTATCCAGATTTCTTACCATTGCTATGGTATCACCCGTATACCTATACAGTTCTGCGAGACGGTTGTTTTCATATATTTCAAACTCTTTTCTTGAAGCTGGTTTGTTTTTCTTCTCCAAAGCCAAGTACATTTGCATCCATGACTCAAGTAATTCATTCCGTTGTTGAAGCAAATTATCTGATGGCTTTGGCAGACCTTTACTAGGGTCATATTTGCTCGAAGCAGGTGGTAGACCATCAAACCTGTTTACTCCCTTGTCAGGGAAAATTTTAAAGTTAGTCCTAAGCCAAGATTCACAAGCCCATTGCCATAAAAAAACATGGTCATGGACGCTTAGCTCAAACAAGCTTGTAATATGTTCAATTGAAAGCTTTTCATTTCGAAGAAGTAAATTGGTATGTCTTTTGTTGTTTGGAAATAAACGAATTTCGCTTGCTGTTCCTCGCATGAACTCAACAATAATGTAATCTGTAAGTTCAAAGATTATAATTTCAGATTTTTCATCATCTTTATAAAATTGATGCAAGCCTTCAAACTCATAACCAAATTCATTTTGAAGATTATATGTCTCTTTGGGCACATATACTTTTACTGAAAGAAAACTATCCTTGTAGTGTGACCAGAATTTTCTTCTTGCTTGGATTTTCTTAACTTCTGTCTCGCTCAGTTCCAATGCTCTTGCAACATTATTGCTAGTTAAAAATGAAGAAAGCTGGTTTACATAATGGAAGTCAGTAATTTTTATCAGTTCGCGAAGTCTTTTTTTTGCTTCACCAGAAAGGTCAAACCAGAGACTTTCTTCGTGTGTGGGATCGCAATTTATTTCAAGCCAATCGATTATTCGTTGAGAACGATTTAGGCCTTCTACTCTCAGGAGAATATTGTTCATAGTTTCAATACGAACCTGAGAACTCAGTTCCTGAAGCACCTTAATCAACCACTCAGCATGAAGCTCAACAACCAACTCTGAGGCAATAGCTTTAAGAGCATTACAGATATTGAAATATAGCTGTGTACATTTTGCTAAGTTCAATTTATTCAGATACTCAGAAGGACTGACTCCTTTTTGCATGGTTAACCTAGCAATTTGCTCATAAAGCTCATCTCGAGCCAATATTAAAAGCTCCACACGAGCTCGATCTCTATCGCTTATCTCATAATTTAATAACAGCTCAATATTGGTGACTAGCGTGAATGGGAAAACCTCCCCGTTAGATTCAAGGCTTAACGCAGCTCTGAACAAAACCAGGTTTAACACACTGGGTTCTTTCAATGCAGCTTTGAGTATTAAAACAGCCAACAAATTAATATCTTCAGAGTTATTTTTCTCTTCCGATAGGAAGTCGCTCTCGAGAAGGTATATCCATTCAATTATTTGAATTTCACGCCAACGGTCTTCGCGTAAAAGCTCAATAATGAGCTCAAGTGACTTTGGTGGAAATTTGCTTTTATCTACTGTCGAGTTAACAGGCCCAGCAATATATTCCACTGCCAACTGCATCATTTGTCCTGGACGAACCTGTGATGGCTTCTTAAAAGAAATGCCTACTTGATCCAACTCTAGCTACCCACAATCCGCTGTTCAAGAAACCACTGGAGGAATCGCTCACTTTTGAATTGAAAACGGAAAAGTACTTTTCGATCCTCGGCATCATCTTGAGTTTGGTTTGCTTCAATTTCTCCTCTTCCTGAAGCCAATATTTTATTAAGGAAAGTATCCTTCTCAGGGAAATTCATATCAGCGATCACATCGTATACACTCTGAGATCGATCTAGGCTGAGTTTCATATTTGATTGATTGCTACCCGCAGAACTAGTGTGCCCCTCAATAACAACATACACAATCTCATCTGAAACCTGCTGATTTGTGAAAAGTGCTTTGCTATATACCGGTATAAATTTGCTCAGAAACTCCTTACCCGCAGGTTTTAGGATTGAAGAAGCTGAGTCGAATAACAAAGAGTCTAAAATGCTTATATCGCCGGTTTCAGGATTGATTTTGGCATTGATACCTTCGTCATTGAGGTTTTTCTGAAGTGATTGAATTATTACTATCCGACTGTTTTTTGCTTGTTCTGCAGCCTCTTGCAACGACAAAAGTGCAACTATAAACAACAAAGCAAATATCATTAAAAGTGCAGACATCAGGTCACCAATCGATAACCATGCCCCCGTTTCATCAATCTCAAGTTCAGAAGTCTTAAGCAAGTTTTCTTTCACTTACTTCATCCTTGAGATTATTTGCTGAAACATTTTGTAGTTCAATTTGCTGCATGGCTGTTACCAACATATTTGCCGCCTCAGCAAGCTTGCCATGCACTTTTGCTGCTGCATCATCAAAATTTTCAAAGAAGCTTTGATGTGTTTCATTTGCCGTGTTGAAATATTTGTTCATCTCCTCTGGCATCCGCTCCGTAATCATATTGAAGCTTTTTGTGGCTAGTTCGTACTCTCTTCTTAGCTTGCCAACCTGGTTACTTACCACCCCTGCAGCTTCTTCAAGCTGACTATAAATTGAAGATTCTGTCATACCAACGGCTTCAACAAGTCTTTCGACTGTAATAACACCTTCAGTCAGTTTTTGATGTTGCTCAGTGATTTCGGTTAAGTGATTCTGTCTTAATTTATGCTCTTCCATGAATACATCCCTGAATTGTTCAACCGTTTCCGATAAGCCATCTTTTTGTTTACTCAAAACATCTTCAAGCAGATTCGACTGGCTCTCAAAAAAGGCAACAAGATTAGCCTGATACTCATTTCTAAACCTTTCCAGTTCTGTTTGAACAACTTCTGACATTGACTGAACCTTATTATCTAAATCGGCTAATCCATTTAATAAACTTTCCCTGGCATCAGTCATTAACTTAGTGGACTCTTCACCGATTTGCCCCAGTGTCCTGTTCTGATCAACAAAGGCTTCACTTGCAATTCGAGCACTTTCCTCAAATGCTTCACGTTGTGCCTTCATCCCTTCAATGCTGCTAGCCATGGCAGTTTTAATTTCAGCAGAAACGTGTTTAAGCACTTCACTAGTCTGTGAATTGAATTCACTTAATGTTTCTTTCAGTGATAAGGCAAACTCTTGCAGTGTCGTTAATGAATTTGTTTGAAAATCAGTCAATGAATTGATAGATAGAATCAGTTGGTCGTGCCGCTCACCCTGCTCTCTCATCGTAGCCTCAAACGATTCAGTATTATTTTGAACGGTAATAGCCAATGTTTTAACGCTTGTTTCAATTGGATCAAGGAATGATTGTTTCATCTGTTCTAACAGAATTGTTACAACTTCCTCCGCATGTTTTTCTTTGATTTCGCGAAGTACTTTCAATTCTTGAGTTATTTCTTTAACAGAGGGTGCGAGCTCCTTCTCAACAGCCTGACCAACTGCTTCACCTATAATGACAGCCAGATTATTTGTACTGTAAGTATCTTGTTTTTCATTAAGCCGAGTTAGGATTGTTAATATCTCAGTATTCGATTCAATATTAGATTTCGCAGCCTCAACCTGCAGCTTTGCTAACTCATTTTGGTTGGCTGGTATTATACTTTGCAGCAACATCAACCCATTGACCTCACGACAATATTTCGCCAGTAAGTTAGAAGCTCGGTCTTTGGAACGTTGCTTAAGCCAAACATTGAGAGCCAGCACCAACATAAAAGTTAAAGCCGTCAACATCCCTATAAGCGATGTAAAAAAAGCGGTTTTCATACCATTTAGTAGTGTCGTAGCTGACTGCATTAGGGCCTGTGAACTACTTGCTGGTTCAAAACTACTTAGCCCAATTGTAATCCCCCAAAATGTTCCTAATACACCAGCGGTTGTTAGGAGAGCAGGAACAAATCGATAAGGGGATGCAGGAATAGATGGCAATAAAGTTTCATTAGAAGAAGCAATTAAGTATTTACCATCATCATCTCTTTTTAACTGTTTTTGCCCGTCTAAATCATAATCCTGCAAAAAATTGCCACTTACAACCTGTCTTGAATGGTAAGTTTTGAAAGCTATATCTATTTTTTCAGGTTTGGTTTTAAGCCAGTTCGCAATTTCCTTTGCGGCTCTTAATTTCATTAAGTACCTTATGCTGAGAAGCGTTTCAGTTAAAATAAAAAACAGAAAGCTAGTAATTATTATGAAAATAATAGCCTGACTTAAAAAGTCCAGCTCAGCGGTAACACTCCAAAACATCTCTAACATAACTTTCTCACTTAATAAGCTTTTGCAATTCTTCTGCAGTGAATAATTCTTCTGCAAGCCTTACTGGAAAATGTTCGGCATCTTTTCGCACCAATCCAGTTGGAAGTGTCACAGCTTCAATTAATCTGATGCTGTAAAGCATCTCCCCCTCGAGATTGTCTTCGTCATGCTTTAAATAGCATCTGGAAGGAAAGTTTCTTAATAAACTGGCTTGTAAACATGACTTTCTATTCCGCAACGCATTAGTTATCGAGCTTTTCTCAGAATAATTCTCACGCGCTTGTTTCCAGGCATGATTGAAGGTAATTATCTGATTTAAAGTCCTTTCAAAGTCATCCATCTTTAATTACCCGGTCTCATAATCGTCCGTCTACCTGAACCAACTTTCTTAAACTTGCCTGCATAGCAGCTTTAAATGCAGCATCTTGTGCAAGTAACTTATAAAGCTCTATTTCATTTCTGCGATGCTTGAGCATTACATCTTCAAATATTTTATCGAAGGCAAGGTCACGATTATGATGATCGTGATTATTTTGATATTTAGATTCAAAATCCGGGTGTGCTCGAATACTGTCAGCAATACTAACGAACTTTATACGTTGCTCTTCAGGCGTAGCGCTCCAACCTTGAAACCAACGCTCGTTAAAGGAACGTATTATTTCATCCAGAGGATCTTTAATTTGCTCTCCATGGGTACCTCGAGGATTTGGATTCGTGGGGTCAAGCTCTGAATCAGAATCATCCAATCCAATTTTGTGATTGAGTTTAACTCTCTCCAGACCATATGAAGAGAGGTCTACTGCGTTCAGCAATTCATCAATCTGATCTTTTTCTTTATCTTTTATCTTTAACTTGGGTATTAAAAACTTAAGAAACCAGAAAAGTTTTTCCCATTCCACCACCTGGTAAGGCATGATCGAAGCCATTTGCCCGTATACCTTCACAAATTGCTTCGCTTTAATCTTGAAGTCTGCTTTTTCATCATCCTCTAAATTAAGTTCAGTATTAAAGCGTGCGGCAGCTATATCGATTATTGGGCTTAATTGATCTGCGTTTGCACTATCGAAGTAAAGCTCATTGAAAGCTTCTATTTCATGCGTTTCATAAACACCTACTTCATCAAGTGCATCTTTCAAATCATGTAAGACATTTACATCTGTTGCTTTCGACAAACTGGTCGCAGTGTAAAAAGGATCAAAAGCCGCTTTAATATCATCGACAGAATTAAAGAAATCAAGAACAAACAGATCCTCAGTTCTTTTTTGTAGCGATGGTGCTGAGCGATTAAGTCTCGATAGTGCCTGAACCGCCATTACACCCTGGAGCTTCTTATCAACATACATGGCTGAAAGTTTTGGCTGATCAAAGCCCGTCAGATATTTGTTAGCAACCACCAAAAGCCGATAATCATCTTTATCGAAATGCTCTCGGGTATCTGACTCACCGAAGCCATTCACATCCGCTTCTGTATATTCATTACCATCAACTTCTTTTTTTCCCGAGAATGCCAACAATATTTTGAAAGGTTCACCGCGTTTCTTGAGCAAATCTGAAATTGCATGATAGTATCGAATGGCAGTTTCAATATTCTGAGTGACAACCATTCCTTTCGCTTTACCCCTCAGTTTTTTCGGATTGACCATGTTAGAAAAAAATGATCCAGAATAATCTCAGCTTTGATTTTTATTGTCTGTTTATTTTGCTCAACATAGGCACGGAGCTTTTTTTGCGCTTTGCTGGTATCAAAAAGTGGATTATCTTCAATTGACTTCTGTATCTCGTAATAACTTTTATATGTTGTGTAATTAGCTATTACATCCAAAATAAAGCCCTCTTCTATCGCCTGCTTCATTGAATACAAATGAAAAGGGATGAATGAACCATCGGGCTGCTCTTGGCCGAACTTTTCCAAAGTATTGTTTTTGGGTGTTGCTGTGAAGGCCAAATAGGAAGCGTTTCCCCTCATTTTGCGAGATTGCATTGCTGCTATGATTTTGTCTTGAGCATCTTCATTTTCATTATCCTCTGAGCGGCCCATCGCACGATTCATATTGTCATGTGCTGTACCTGATTGTGAGCTGTGCGCCTCATCAATGATTACAGCAAAGCGCTTCTCGCTTAGATCAGAAATTCCGTCAATGATGAATGGAAATTTTTGAATGGTTGTGATAATGATTTTTTTACCATTTTCGAGCGCTGACTTAAGATCAGCTGACTTATTCGCATGAGCGACAATATTCTTAACTTCCGAAAAGTCTTTGATATTATCCCGAATTTGTTTATCAAGTAAGCGTCGGTCGGTAACCACAATGACGGAATCAAACAATGGTTCCTCAATACTACGCCCGCCCGGCACCTGTTCATTATCAGGATATGTTTCGATTAACTGATATGCTGCCCAAGTAATAGAATTTGATTTTCCTGAACCGGCTGAATGCTGTATCAAATAGGTATGTCCGAGTCCATTCTCTGATGCATGGGCGATTAACTTTCGCACTACATCCAACTGATGGTATCTCGGGAAAAAAAGTGTACGCCTATCAAGTGAATCTTTAACCGAACCATCAAGCCTGACGAAGTGTTGAATAATATTTACCAAACTCAACTTGGTAAATATTTCTTCCCATAAATAGGCTGTTTTGTGACCTTTAGGATTGGGCGGATTTCCCTGACCGAGGTTGTGGCCTTTATTGAAGGGCAGAAAAAAGTACTTTTTCCAGCCAGTTTGGTCGTCATGTATACCTCATCGGTATCTAACGCCATATGCACAAGGCATCGACCAAAATTTAAGAGCGGCTGCTTGGCATCTCTGTCATCACGATATTGTTTTTGGCCATGATAACGAGCTGTTTGCCCTGTCCAGGCATTCTTTAACTCCAGAGTGATTAATGAGATACCATTCAGAAACAACACCATATCAATTTCTTGCAATGGGTTTGCAAGTGAATAACGCACCTGACGGGTGCAACTAAAAATATTGGTTTCGAAATTATTTTTAATGCTTTGACTGCTACTTGCCAAGGGAGCTGGGTACATCAAGTCGAAGTGCGCATCATCGACACTTAAACCTTTTTTCAAAAGCTGCAAAATGCCATGCTTTTTGATTAATCTATCAAAGCGATCCAAGAACTTTCTCTGCCAATCAATCGGGCTATTCTTTTTAAGCCTTTCTAATTGTGGTGCCTGAGTCTGTTCAAGAAACCGCCAAAACAACTTTTCATCAATCGCATATTGAATATTAAAGTCAGCAGGTAAACCAATTTCGAATCCATTATTGGCAACATCGTACTCAGCAGGTGTTTGCTTAACATCTTCACCGGATCTACTCGTTTGAGGATTTGTGCCGGTCAAAGCCCGCTCAATAGCCGCTTCAAGTGCCAGTTCATTTGTAGCTGATACCATTGTGTATCCTTTTATTCCTGCAGGTCTGGTTTAATTTGATTAATTTCATCTGGCAAGCTACGACCAGTTATCTTAAGTGCATCACTAGCTTGTTGTAACGATGGCTTCATCGCTTGTTCAAAGCGTGTCATGTGCTCAATATGCCATTGAATACTTTGTGGCCAAACTTCTTTGTTATAACCATCTGCCTCAACACAAAATTGAATGCGTGACATTTTTTTATCATCTAATCGCATCCAGTGTAGTGGCTGACCAAACCGCTGTTCAATTTCAGCTTTTTGGCCATACAAATAATCGAACAAGAATTTATTTTCTTCTGTCTGACTACGACTGATGGACAACTCAACTCGGAGCTCTTTTTGTAAAAAAATCAGATTATAAGGACAACCACTCAGTCCTGATCCCGCTGACTGCCAGTGATCTTTGCCAGGGCTGATATTGTTGTAAAGGGTACATGGGCTTTTTTGGAAAGCATCCAGCGCCAGTTGCCAATATTCATGGCGAATGTTGTAGCGGTTTTTGAGTACCACTTCTGTGCTTTTTTCTTCTGCTTCCTTAGCACGAATACTAATCATCAGCTCCTTGGCTTCTGGTGGCGGGATGATTTGATCGATATTGATAAGCAGTTGTTCACCAAGCGAATAAGGTGTGACTTTAAAACATTGGATACTAATGCCTTGTTCCAGCAGCCAAAGCGCAGTACTGGTCACTTCTTTTCTGAAATTGGCTGCCACCAGCATTAACCGTTGGCTGCTCCCCAGATTTAACTTCACCTCGTCCAAATCTGGCGCATTCAGAAACTCACAAATTTTACTGCCAGCATTATGCGGCATGTTCATCAGATCAATTTGACCTAAAACAGGCTCATACCTGTCCAAATACTGCTGGTAGATGTCAACAATCTGGCCTTTGGTCAGGTTGGCACAATAAGAGGCATACTTTATCGCCTGCCACACCACATCTCGCCCTGAATCATCAAGCTTATTTTCTATAATAACCAGATTGCCATCTTTATCGAGGGCTAACAAATCCAGGCGTTCACGGGTGTCATCAAAACCGTCGAACTCCTTTTGGATGATGAGCAACTCTTCACCCAATGCGTCCGGCTGGTGCGCCAGCCATTCTTGCAGATGCTTACGCTCTGTAAAACCCAGCTCGCTGAATTTTTTCGTCTTAACCGGGCTGATACGATTGGTTTGATGATTTAACGTAAACATATTGCTTCCTTACTCAGCTTTCAGCCATTTCTGGGGTGATTTTGATTTTGCCGGTGACGGTGCTATTGATCAGGGTGATTTTGTATTCTTTGAGTTTTTCGATTTGAGCCAACTGAGAATCTAGTGCCAAGTTGATTTTCTTTGTTTGTTCATTCAGGTAAGCCATAATTTCATTTTGCTCTTTATAGCTGGGGTAGCCCATTTTCATTGCAAAAAGCATATGGCCATAGAATCTAAGCCTAGAGGAATGAAGCCCTGTGGATACCTTGTTGTAGTACTCTACATAATTAACGCTTTTTAACAGGTTCTCTAAATAATCGGGATTGAAGGTATTTTCTACTTTCTGTCGAAATACGCCGTATGAAGGACTAACAATACCAACACAATCAGAAACTCCCAAAGCTCCCATCCATGCCCACATTATGTTAATGACTAAATCGTTCTCCCGACAAAGCTTTGAACCCGTGTAATCTTCTGCCATAAACATCGATACGTTCTTTTCAGATCGAGGTGTAACTCCAGTCTTGTGTGAAACAGACAACAACTCTTCAACACCAGTCTTGGAGCGTTCATCAATCTCTTCAAATATGTACTTTGCCCTTCTAACCTCCCAATGCTCTGGAATCTTGCCAATCCAGTCCACACCAGAATCTTTCATGGGCACACTTGAATCAAGCCCTCGCGTGACAGCCTGTTGGATGATGATCTGCTTACGCTCTTTAAGCAGGCTGATTTGTTGCTCTTTGATGGCAATCGCGTCGTCGATTTGAGCGGTTTTTTGGTCTAGGTAGTTAGCAATTAGGAACTGTTCTTCGGTTGTTGGCAAAAAGACCAAAGCTCGTTTTAATTGCGGCCAATATAGGTTTCTCTGAATTGTTCCTACGCCTTTTGAGCTAACTAAGTAATTAGCTACCATTGCCCCATCTCTGAATAGATAGTTACCAAAACGAGGGACTATATCTTCCGATAAAGAAAGTATTAAGTAGGCGGGGCTGACTATTCCTCGGTAATCAGAAACACCGACTGAACCACGCCAAGCTTGCTGATTATTTAAAACAAAGTCACCTGGCTCTACCAACTGATACTTAGTCAAATCAGAACTGGTAGCATTTGTACGTTTTGCATCAATGTCATCGAATTTTATTACACCTTTGTTCAAATAGACTGATAAAAGCTCTTCATTTTCATTATTAGAAATTGATTTTAATTTCGATTTTGCACACAAAGGAAATGAATTCCAGTGAGCTGGTATGGCTCCTAACCAATCCACTCCAGAATCTTTATAAGCCTCATATTTCGGCATCAACGCTAAACATTCCATTACGCTTCTCCCTGAACTTCCGCCACTTTCACGCCCAATATCTGCGCAATGAGACCTTCGGCTTTTTGTTCTAGGTTGATGATGTCAGTTGCGACCTCTTCTAAACTACGCAGCGGTTTATGACGGTAGAAATACTTATTGAAGCTGATTTCATAACCAATTTTCACCGTATCCAGGTTTATCCATGCTTCATCAACATGAGGTTTCACTTCATCTAGGAAGTACTGGTAGATGCTATGCTTCAATGGAACAGATTCTGTGTCACGAAGGTCTGAGTTCGTCTCGTAAGTGATGAACTCGCCTTTTTTACCGCCTTCTGTTGTAGGAATGGGGTAATAGCCAAAGTCAGGCAGGTCAGCTACTTCGCACTCATAGCGATCCAGCAGGTCGTTTAATTTATCACCCGTTAATTTAACGATCTTTTTAATGACTTTCTTGGCGGTTTCGTCATACCAGCTTACCGCATTCAGGATGGCATTTTTCTCAGGTGCTGAAAGCTTAATCGCACGGGTTTTTAGCGATTTATCAACTTGGGTTTTAAAGCTATTAAAGTCATCAAATTCAATGCTACCGATGTCAGCCATCAGCGTTTGTGCAGTTTCAAGCAACGCTTTTAGCGCCAGCCAGTGTTTCACATCAAGCAGTTTGGCCTTAGCCTTAGCATTGAGACTGATGTCGTTCTCTTCACACCAGGAAAGAATGTCCTTCTCAATGGATTTTAAGAAGCTCTTTTTCTGATCAGAACCATAGCCAGTTTTTTCGTAAACACGTTCTCCGTGCTCTGCGTACACGTACTCCATCACTTCACTAAGCTGCTTATCAAAACGCAGTGGAGCTATCGCATCTTGAGTGAACTTGGCTCTGCGGCGATCTGGGCACTCGATAGTGACTTTGTAGTAGCCAAAGTCGTCATTACTAAACACCTTACTGGCGATGCCGATAGGGTCGTTGTTTGCATCAAGTGCTCTTTCAACGTCCACACACGCGAGGTAAGTATCGGTAATTTCAGTGATGTGCTCAGGAGCAAATTCACAGTTTTTGTTACCCAGATTTTTACGCAATTTACGGTACAGCAGGCTGGCATCAATCAACTGCACCTTACCTTTGCGAGCATCAGGTTTATTGTTGTTCAAAACCCAAATGTAAGTGGTAATACCGGTGTTGTAGAACAAGTTATTGGGTAATTGAACAATGGCCTCTAACATGTCGTTTTCAATGATGAATCGGCGAATGTTGCTCTCTCCACCGCCGGCATCACCGGTAAATAGTGATGAGCCATTATGGACAGAAGCAATACGACTGCCTAAAGGACTAGCTTGTGGTGACTTCATCTTGCTGACCATTTCCATGAGAAACAGCAATTGGCCATCGCTTGAGCGGGGTGTTGCATCCTCCTCTTCTTCGTTACCCCAATAGTCTTTGAGTTTGATTTTAAAGCGAGGATCAATAACATCAGAGCCTTCTTTAATGTACTTAAGATCTGAAGCCCAGCTTTTGCCATACGGTGGATTTGAGAGCATAAAATCAAAACGCTGTGCTGCAAACTCATCGGTCGATAAGGTGGAACCGACCTTGATGTTCTCGGGATTATTTCCCTTTATCATCATGTCTGACTTACAAATAGCATAGGTCTCGTCATTGATTTCTTTACCGTACAGATGAACGTCACGGTTATCATTTGGGTATTTTTCTTCAATGAAATTTTGCGACTCGGTAAGCATGCCGCCACTACCACAGGCAGGATCATATATGGTCATAGTCAGAGGAAGCTGATTTTTCACGGGGTCGAAAACCAAATGAGTCATCAGTTCAATCACTTCTCGCGGGGTGAAATGTTCACCTGCTTCTTCGTTGTTCTCTTCGTTAAACTTTCGGATCAACTCTTCAAACACATAACCCATGCCCAAATTCGACAACGCTGGCAGTTTGTTGCCATCAGGATCTTCGATTACGTCCGGTGTCAGGTTGATATAAGGCGAAACGAACTTTTCGACCACATCCAGCAATACATCTTTGTTCGCCATATGCTTAATTTTGCTTTTAAGCTCAAAGCGCTCGACGATTTCTTTAACGTTATCGCTAAAACCAAGCAAATACTCTTCAAAGTTTGCCAATAAAATCTGTTGGTTATTGGTCGCTGTACTAAACAGGGTTTTTAAAGTCCATTTTGAGGTGTTGTAAAACACATAACCCGAAGCATCACATAACCCTCGTGGGTCAAGCTCTGTTAGGCCGATTTCCTTTTGCTGGAAATCGACTTCTTCGAGTACATTTTGTTTATTAGACTCTAATAAGCTATCGAGACGTCGCAGCACCAACATCGGCAGAATGACGTCCCGGTATTTACCACGCACATAAACATCACGTAGACAGTCGTCAGCGATTGACCAGATAAAAGAGACAAGTTTGTTGTGACTGCTGTGATCCATGAGTTAGAGCGGTTCCTATTGTTATCGTGAGTATTACTAAATGATGGCCATCTGCCAGTTACTGATAAATTGAAATGTCGGTTGGCCAGTCACCGGCATTTTTCAACTTCATATTTGGCAAATATTGAGAATGCGTGCGAGCTGTCCCTCAGCATCTAAATTGAAGTCAAAACCATTATTGTCGCGATTGAATGTTGAGGCTTCCCAGTACCCCATGCCTTGGTCAAATGCTAATTTCCATTTAGCACCAGAAGCAAATTCCAGAGTCAGGATACGGCGATGCGTTAGATCTGAAGTACGGTTATGAATCTCAATGCTCGGTTTTAGCTCATATCGCAGCTGAATCCACTTGGTAACTGTCTGTTGCATTTCATATATGTCAGGCCAGTTATGCCATAGAAGATGTGAGGAGCTATTTGAGTTATCAGCAACCGTTTCCAATACCACATGCTTGGTTTGGTCGTTTCGAAATGCCTCAAGAAAAGCCATTAAAACCATAACATTCCAGGGGGACTTCAAATAACGATCCTGATAATGAATGCTAATGACCTTGTCTTTTTTCAGCAGACTGGCAAAGCCGGGTGCTTTGATTTCTAATAAAGCAACAAACGCGTCTGCAAGTTGGGGCAATGGTACATTTAACTCGCTCTTCACCTCTGTAACTTCAGCACTTGCAGGGGTTTGCTGCCAACCAGAAGTATTCATGGGTTTTACTGCTAATTCAGGATATTGTTTGCTGAAAACCCAAAGACTCGAAGGCTGAGAAGAAAACCAATCTTGCCGGGCTCGAGTGACAATGTGTCATTAGTGAGCAGGCTAATAATTTCGCCAGATTTTGTTTTTATCTGTGTAGCTATCAAAACATCAGGGTGAATGGAGGTTACAACCGATTCAGCGAGCAAGATACCAACCTTTTCATACAAACTCAGCGCATCTTTAAGTTCGTTATCAAGTTGCACAGATTTATCGATCACGATGGTAACATTGAGATCTTCAATCAGTTTCCAGGCAATCAGTTCATTACGAAATATCGGGTTTGTGAGATCCCAGTCATCAGGTTGCCCTGCAAGTGGTAATACAATTTCTGTTGCTTTTTTGTTAATCCAATGACGGGTGAAACGTTTGGGTTCATAAGCCCAATATTGCGCACCGGGAATACCATCAAACGGCGTAGGTAGTTTGAGATAGTCCCTGATTTTGGTTAAGGCAACCCATTCTCGTGCCGCTTTACGATCTAATTCCTGTTGCTCAACGCGGCTGTCTTGTCCGGCAAGACAAGACGAACAAACGTTTGCACAATTTGCAGCACATTCAAGTTTTTCAAAAGCTTTGAAAAGCAGTCCAGTGAGGTTTTCCAATCCGGACAATACAAAACCGGCGCCGCCAGCAACGTTATCGTAAACCTGGATCAACAGTCTGTTGCGTCCAGACTCAAGATCCTTATCCTGGCGAGTACCAAAGCCCATTTCGGTACTTAGAATACCCAAGCGTTCCGCAATGGCATCACGAAGCGCAACAGCAAGTGTATTAGCTATCGCTTTACCCGTTTCTGATATGGGCAACCACTCTCCATTAAGCGGATTCTTCAGAGCCAATTCAAGAACATGCGTTACCGTCTGATAACCCAAATGTATATTTGGCATTACCCTCTCACCCGAGCAGTTACTATCGCGATTACTCCCTACCTGACCACCGATGGGTCTGTGCTCTTTTTCAGGACGCAATCTTGCCGGAAGTTCGCCATGCACAGTCATCGACTCTGCTCGGCCACAAGACATACAAATGGCATAGCCCTTCTGAAATTCGCCCGAAGAATGATGAAAAACGTGACCATCCTCTCCAAACCTGACAAAACCACATCGCTCATCCGGTAACGAAACGGTAATGCCCTCGATACTAATTCTGGGGGGATTTACAGGAATAAATTTCTGACTACTCACGTCATTTGTTGTTGATTCGTAAAAGTCCGTCACAAACCCAGCAGGACGCAATATCTTTTTAGTCTCTGTAAATGGGATGGTGCTATGACATTCATGACATGTCAGCTCATCTTCATTTAGATAAGCATATTCTTTATAACCATTTGTACCACAGCGTTTGCAACGCCAAGCAATATCAAATTTCTGAACACCACCAGAACCTGACTGAAATGCTTGTAATTCAACACCAGCCGAACGATAAACGCGCCCATCAAGAACAACCTGTGCTCCCGGTGCATATTCTCGAATAGCAATAGACATATCCCGTGAAGGCTTATCTTTGTATTGGAAAATATTGTCATCTCTTGATGAACCGTTTTTTGAGTTTTGATGCTCAATAAAATCTTCAACATTGTATGTAGATAGGCTTACTACATCTGTCGGAAAGCCATATCCAGGCAGGAAGGCTCGGGCGGCTAGATCACGAAGAAGATATTCCTGCTCGTGACGTTTCCTCTCAAGTTCCATGGCCTTTTTGTAAGCCTCATCGGTGGCAAGCTCAACTCTCAGATTAAGCCGCTCATAATCCTCACGCCATGCCTTGCCTAGCTGATCAATTTTTTGCCTCGACTCATCAGCCATTATGGCAATAGATTTGGACTCTAATGCCGTTCCTCTAACGATACTTTTCAAGCCTTTTTCTGGTAAGTTTTTACTATCACTTAACCAGTCTATAAATTGCTGAGAGTGACTATCCTCCCCACCGAAAAACCATTGAACGGTCAAACGTGTTCGGTCATCATCGTCGGTCGATACTTCATTACAAAGGAAATTTGCCAAGAGAAATGAATTTACATGACGCTGGACCAATGGTTCTGCTGTAAGTGTAATTGTAGGAGAGGGTATGGCCGTTACGAATGGCCAGTTTGGGTTATTAAATACTCTGGTATTGTGCGGATCGGGCTTACATAATGTGTAAGCAACTGCTCTTGACTCACTTCTTCTCCCTGCTCGGCCAGCCCGTTGAAGATAATTGGCCGGATGAGGAGGAACGTTGTTCATAACGACCGACGATACACCACCAATATCAACGCCCATTTCCATAGTAGTTGAACAATTGAGAACATTAATTCGACCATCTTGAAAGTCTTTCTCATACCGTTGCAATCGCTCGGCAGACTGCTGCGCGGAATGCTCTGCTGTTCGGTAATAAAAGCCACCCTCAACCGTTCTGTCAGAAATATCAGTCCACAAACCTTGCTGACGCAAAGCTTTTATTTCCGGATTATTGGCTACTTTGTTTCGGACTGCTTTAAGAACACCTTCAGACTCTCCCGCCGGAGCGAGCATACTGAAGTCAGGTAAATTGACCTTTTTACAACGATATTTTTCGGCAATAATGACCCGAGGTAAATACGGTGTGTAGGAACGGAAAGTCGTGTCCAAAAGTCGGTTGGTTACGGGACAAACCCATGCCTGATCAGGCAATGAAAACTCTAATGCCTGATGCGAGAGTGCATAGCCATTATCACGACTTTGCAATATCTGTGCGCCAATCAAAGTCGTCCATGCAGCGCGTAACCAGGTATTGATAATATCGCGATGCGCACTGAGTTCAAGGTTTAATTCCGCCCCTACTGCCAGAACTTTGATTAGTCTCGAGTACTGGCCATTTTTTTGTATTGTAGGCCAGGCTCTAGAACGTGAATCAGTACGCTGATAATCAGGCCAAAAAGCAACTTTGGTGCGAATCTCGCCCCCATCCAGTTTTGCTCATCTTTAGCTAGGCTAATTATTGTGTTTTCCCTGACATAAAAATCTAGTGCGACCTTTAGAAAGTCTTTCCAGTCCTGTAAAGATAAAGTCTCAGTTTCGTCAGAGCTTTCAGAAATTGAAACGCGTGTCTGTTGCCAGAATTCTGGTACAGCATTAATACTATCAAGCCCTCTGTAACCAACTTTCACCAGAGCAAGGGTTTCACTACTATTTTGATTCTTGGGTCGACGAGAAAACTCACGCATCAGTAGTAATCTGGCAAGCGTTTTACTTCCTGCATCTCCACCAAAAAATTGTGGGTTTGCATATTTGTTGTAGTCCAGAATTGAATGCTTAAGATCATTCGACTTGGCCAATTCATCAACCATTTCTGACCATGGCACTACCACTTGTGCCTTTACGCTAACTCCAGATTTCATTGCCTCCGCCTGCTTACGAAGCTTTTGAGCGAAATCCTTCATGCCCATTGTATGCAGTTTTTCAGCTTGTTCTTCCAAAGCTTCTGGAGTAGCGGTTGGAACATCAGTTACTTCAAGGTTTTTAGCTGTTTGAACGTTTCTTAAAACCTGGAAGACCATCCCTCGAAGCCTAGAGCGCTCGGCTTCCTGCTGCATTCTTACAGCCATCCTCGCGGTACCCTGGCGGCTATCGGTGAAGGTAATCAATTTTTTACCATCACCGGGCATTGATTCAGGGGATACCCCCATAAGATCTTTCTTTGAGGGCTTGGGGCAAAACTCAAGTACGGTTGGTACAGCCTGACTTACAAAGAAAGGCGCCCCTAAATATGCTTTTCTAAGAAACGCGTCCGGACCTTTATTACTTTTATTGTTACATGCAGAACAACTCAAAATAACTTTTGGGTCAAGTTTTATATAGAAAAGGTTTATATTAAGTAATCGATTACCTTCTGTGCGCCCTAAAGCGCTAGAGTCAAGATCAAGACTTACTTGATGATAGCCTTCGGATTCGGTTGCACCAATAATGACAACTTGTTGGGCACCTTTCGAGCTGCCTAATTCTGAATTGTCATCATCGTCGTCTTCAAGTAAAGAAAATTCATCACCGGAATATTGTGAAGATTGTCTTAAAAAGCCATTTTGATCTTGTGCAATTAAGTGTGGTTGTTTGCAGTCATCACAAAAAGCAATCTCATAAACTGGGGCGCCACAATCACATTGACTACGC
Source organism: Methylophaga sp. SB9B (assembly GCF_004832235.1). NCBI lineage: Bacteria > Pseudomonadati > Pseudomonadota > Gammaproteobacteria > Thiotrichales > Piscirickettsiaceae > Methylophaga > Methylophaga sp. SB9B. The sequence goes on along the minus strand of NZ_SSXS01000012.1, from coordinate 14,195 downwards.
TGCGTTAGATAGACATTCCCATACGGCCATTTTTTGATGAGTTCGTTTTTGACATTACAATCAACATCAACGCATCCCCATAAACCGTGGAGCATACGCTGGAAAAGATGCATTCTGAGTTTGATAAATGGTGGAGCATCCTCATTTTTTTTTGTTGAGGACATCAAATCAAGCCACTGCAAAACCTCATCTTGCCGGTCAGTTTTTTCTCGCGTAACAAGAATATGCTTTGATGCATTAACCAAATCAATTAGCGTCTTAGGTTTAGCAGCTTCAACAATCTGTTCTCGAAGGGTGCTGGCAATTATATTGGCTGAAATTGCTGAAAACCGTTTTTCTGAGACCTCTTGGCCCTCATCAATCAGTTTTATTTCATCAAAGGTAAGTTGTGACCGACCAATATCGTTTTGCAAAGCCGGAACTGATCGTTTACCGCCAATAACTACAACCTGATCAACCGGCACGCCAGCAAGAGAAGCTAGGTACGTTTGCAAGCTATCTCGTGCATTGGGATCAGCAATTGTGGCTGATGTAGCAACGAAACGGATTTCTTCCGCACGTTTCCCAAAAGCCTCAACTACCCTTCTTAAAAGCAAGGACAACTCTGCAGCCTGAGAACCTATATAAGTGTGAGCCTCATCAAGAACAATCCATCTTAAAGAAGCAGCTTTCTTAGACTTCTCAAGGATTGGGTTATCAACTTGTCGAACCAGCATGTATTCAAGCATGGTCGCATTTGTCATTAAAATTGGTGCAGGCTCTTTTCTCAACAACTCTCGAGAAAGAATTTGGTTTGGAAATTCTGCCTGCTGCTTTCTTACCTTTGTAGCTCTCTCTGCAGTATTGCCATTAAATAGGCAAAATCGCACGTTGTTTCCAAAAGGTTTCGTCCAAGCGTGTAAACGCTCTCTCTGAGAATTTATCAAGGCGTTGAGTGGGTATAGAAACAATGCTCTTACACCAATCAAAGGAGATTTCTTTTCTTGGGCTTCTTGTATGAGATCTTGCAGGATTGGCACCATAAAACATTCAGTTTTACCAGAACCTGTTCCCGTGGTTATGACTGTAGATTTCGGTTTTGCATCCAGAAGCACTTCCCAACTTTGAATTTGGTGCTTGTAAGGCTTTATTTCTCCCGAAAATTTATAGTCAGGATTTTCAGCATTTGTTAGTGCGTCAACTAATTCTTTTACAAGGAAACTGCCAGAAAGGTCTGCCAATTTTGAATTACCAGACTCCCATCCATATGTATGCTCAAAAACAGGAGGTGCGAGGAAACAACCTTCTTTACCAAATTCATTGTGCATCTGCTGTGAGAGATGTGTCCTCAATCCCACATCATTTACACCTAGAATGCTTAGAACCGACTCTCTCGTTCGCTCAATTGACTGATTTACTAAATCTGTGAAACTTCCACTCACAAGCTATTCTCTTTTTTAATCAAATTACTAAGGACCAGCGCATATACTGGTTCGTACCATGCTTCTCTATCAAAGTCGGAAAGCACTCTCAAGGCAAAACGCGTTTCAGCTTTACCGTATCGCAGATCTTCAATAGTACTTCTCCCCGAAGTTAGGTAAGCCATAAAGATCGGAAAAAAAACGACAGACCTTTCATAGTCCATGTTGATCTCATTTTGAAACTGATATGAATCAACCTGAGAAATCATCCAGTTTTTTAGATCTTCTCCCATAAACTCAGGCCACCTGTCATCATCACAATGCCTTCTTCGAAGCTCCTGATACCAGTGAGGAAATGTTGCAGCGATGGGAACAGCATGAACTTTTTCTTGGCTAATAGTTAAAAGATGTTCAGAAAAATATTTGATTGCTGGAATAACATTTCCCACGCTTCTGAACTTGTCAGAAAGAATGCCATCTATGGCAATTTCAGCTATGCCAAGCGAAATAAGATATTCACGGAAATGGGCAACAGCATGCCTCCACTGCTCTAGAGTGATTGTTTCCCAAATGATGGCGAGATCGTTAACGAGTCGCTGGCAAAATAGATAGTCGACATCAAGCCTCAAAACCGCACTCGCAAGTGCTTGAGCGTTAGTTGAAAGTGAGTGCCAAGCCATGAAAACCGAAAGGGGCATATAAGCATATTTTTCTTTTAGTTTTGATAAATACACCCACCCACTATGAGACATATCACTTGCCATTTCGGTAATGACATGATTAAAAGCTTCTGGGTTTAAAGTTGGATGATATAGAGCAGCAGCCTTATGCATCGTTTGAACTTGGTCTTTCACTGTCTCGTTATCGGACATATCATCCGTAATCCAGATGGTCGGTCTAAATAATAAAGATGAGGTTTCTGAGGGAGCGATTAACCATGGGCCCTTTGTTTTCATGGTTTGTGGTATTTCGAAATAATCCGTCGATATTCCCGCAGACATTTTTTGTGGAATAGCTATAGGATTTTCTGCAGGATCTGCCAAGTGGATGCCTATTAGAGATGTTTGTCCCTCGTCGAGAGAAACATCTGTCACCAAACTAAATTGACCTGCATGATTTATCTGCTCTAAGCGTCCCGCATATCGCCGTATTTCGAATTGTTTGATTAGTTGGTCTGTTTCAATCCGAACTTTTATTAATGCATCCTGATCAGTCACGGTACTAAGTAATTGCATAAAGTCATCATGAAAAGTATGCAGACTTACGCTTATTGTTTGATTAAAAACATCAAACGGGTAGCTTCTTCTCAGATTTGAAACTCTCATGCCACGCAATTCAGCAACCATATAGAAACGCTGTTTGTGACCAGATGTACTGGTCAATTGCAAGCTCATGCCCAATAACTGACTCAATGAAACTATATTTTTATCAATAACTTTCCCTGAGCTATCAAAAAGGGTTGCACCCTCATGAGGATAAGGCAATCGAATTAATACAGGCGAGCTATCATTAGCAGCTGATTTAATATTTAAGTGTAGGTTGGATGGAATCTCAGCACCATTTTTCACTGCCACTTTTATAGTGGTTCCTAACAAATTTGAGTCTTGGGATAAAATGATTACTGTCTCGTTCGCGATTGAAACGATGATGTCTTGCTGTGTTTTTAATTGAACTCGAGCAGGGTTGGTTCCATAGGAACTTGCTGTATCGATGATCAAGTCCTCGGGTACAACACCAACTTTTTTCTGAAAAACTCAATCCCTCCGTGTTTCTCAAGGACAATATATGTGAGCCATACTGCGTTTCAGACAGAACTGGAAGCTCATCAATGTATACGCTTGGAAGACCTGTTCTAGTGAGATCTGAGGCTGATAAATCAACTGTTGGAAGACCGTAATAGGTCAAGTTTGGAACCGTATCAAAAAGACATAAACGACCTTTGATGACAGGAAGCTCAGATTCAACAAATTCTTTAAATTGAACATAGAATGAGTCGCTGTTGATTTTGAATATGGTTCTTGTGTGAATCCGATACCATTTGCCGCCTTCAACATCCTCAAAGCATGGCTCTAATTCCGGTTCTGATATTGCGTGACAAGGGCATCTTACTAAAACAGAGCTTTGAGATATATCTATGGAAGCACAAGCAATAAGCTCTGGTTCCTCTGAATCAGTGAAAATCAGAGGTGAATCTCCAGGACTGAGATCGCTATTTTGAAGATAGTATGCAGCAACTACTGCCCCATTTGATAATAGCCGGAGCTTCAGAGGCTTTTCAATGTCCTTACGATTTAGTCTATATTCATTTTGAGGAAACTGGATTTTTAGCCTTGTTCTTGCTTCGTCAAGACGGCCATAAATTATGCCAGCATTGAATATTCGGTTCTCACCCTCAAAAAAAACCATCTCAAGTCGTGTGCTCGGAACAGCAGTTTCAAGAATGATTTCCTCATTAAGTGGTAAGAAAACTCGACTTGAGAAACATAAATTTTCCGGTGAGCTGACAAGCGAGTTTATGGCCGTGTAGTTTCTAGCTACTCCTCTGGCCTCTTCAATTTCTTTTTGTTTTGTTCCGGCATTTTTTAACCATTCATTTACCAGTGCTTTTGCATTTGATTCACCAATTGGCAAGGGAAAGCAGCTTCTCCAATTTGGCTGTTGTTTATCAAGATAAAGAGCCGGGTCATCTTGTGACTGAAGATCCTCATGAAGCTTCGCTAATGTCATTAAACTCTCAACTACGCTTGCCAAGAGTACATAGGTCTCATGATTTCTAAAATTTGCAGGGAAATATTGGCAAAAGTCCTTAACATGGGTGGTAAGTGGGATGCCTGAACGTTTCGCTGCATGGTAATTTTTGATTCCACTTTTTACTGCCCGCCCGAAACCATGTTTTTCAGCACTCAACAACCGCCAAGGAAGCCCGCCTTCGGCAAATAGTGATCCGAGATAATCAGCTCCATTTTCTCTACTTCTGAGCGGCCTGCCCCAATACTTCAAACCATTCCTAACGATTTGATTTCTTTCTCGAGATAAATCAACTCCTAAAAGATTTTGGTAAGGATGCCATGACCACGCGCCTTCGCCACCGTCATATTCACGTCGATAGGTTTCGGCAACAAATAAGCAAAAGCATGGTGCCCATTGAAGCATCATCAATGGATTATGGATAAAATCTTTGGTCAGTTTGAGAGTTGAAACAAGGGAATGATATTCTTCATCAGTCACTTCATAACGATACAGTGGCTGAGATAAAGATTTGGAAGTCATGAGTCTTGATAACAGAAACTCTGTCAACCACATTTTGATGTTCCCTGCATCATTAACTGAGTTCAAACTCAAATCTCCAACTTAATCAACGTTACTTTTATCATACAAACCCATCTTATTCAGCCTCCAAACAAATTGGCTACATAGTCGAACTATCTACAAGATTGATTTCCAAAGGAATCCAAATGACATCAAATGACGTTCCCATGACTATCTCTTTAAGTTTTGTTGCCAAATGAGTCGATTTGTCCGCGAATCGTATTACCTTGATTATCTCGATATGTTTCATTACCAAAACGGTCGTTCGTGCCTCGAAGGGTATCGCCCTTGGCGTCAATTCCCGAATTAGTCAGTGGTGCCACGGGTGATATTTCCGTGATTATCGCGCGTGTTTGAGCTTGCACATTAAACGAAACGACGATACTGACTATTATTAAGAGCATGATAAAACTCGTTAAAGTAGATGTGCTAAATGCCTGCCTTTTGGTAATACCCATTGGTCTTTTCGCCTTCATCAATATTGAAAGTTAAAATTAACGAAGGTGAAATCGTCTTTACGACTTATTGTTTTTGTGCCAAGAGTGTTGCTTAATTCACTTTCAGCTATTAACGCTTGAAGCTGATTATCAGAAAAAGATTGCACATCAAAGGTGTGAAAAATACAGCTGCTCGCATTAATGCTCTCCCAAGACCATCGCTGGAATAGACAAGGCAAAGATTTAATTGAAATCTCGCGTTGTTCTATGATTTTTGTATCAGGATCGAGTGGTACGTCTGCAAACGATTTGGAATGAACTGTCATGAGGCTACTCCTATCACGTCAAACAGATTTTTATCAGTACCTGATTTAAGGCTGATACGGGCAGTGCTGGGTGAAAAGTCATCATGTGCAGCGACGATCTGACCATCAGGCGTGATCTCAAGACTGTGCCCAACATCAAAGACATAATGATAACGACGGATATAGCCCCAAATACCCAAATGCCCGCCGGTATCTTCCATGTGAGTCTGGATAGTTTTGTAGATACGTAATAATTGTTCTGAAAGTTTAAGGCGGTAGAAATCCTTTTCAAATGGCAGATAACGTTGTCCCTCACAAGCCGCTAAAGCAAAGATAGGCTGTGTAGTGCGTTTAAATCCTGTATCCACAAATAGGTAGGGCTTAAAAACCGCTTTTTCTTCAGCAATGTCGGCTTTAACCTGCTCTATCACATGATAAGCGACAGACTTATCAATATCGGCAAGTAGGGACAGTTGCATAATGAATTCATCATGCGTGAGATGAAAGTCAAAAAAGCTATGGTCAAAGCCAAGTCGTGGTTCATTCATAACGGCACGTAATCGATTATATTGCAGTGCTTTGGGAGATGAATAACCAAGCGCAATGAGAATGCTTTCCTCAGAGTGTTTTTCCAAGGCTTTTTGAAGTTTATGATGAAACTGCATATGCCACTCCCCCTTTTGTGAGTTAAGCTTAATCATCACAGATAAAGCGACGCATACTGTCGTCTAAGTTTTGATTCGTTTAAGTGCCCTCTCTAACTCATTTTCAATTTCATATTTCAGCCATTCTGGTTCAATTATATCGACATGTGATGATTGTGCCAGCAACCACCAACGTAAATCCTGAGAGTCAGCCAAAGTAACTTTCAGTTCAAAAAACGTTTCATTATCCGTATAAATGTGTTGATCAACGCCAATGGGGGATTCAATCAACTGCAGTAGTTGTGGTTTATCACAACGCAGCTTCAATGAAATCTGTTGATTTGAATTAAGCACATGCATTTCACCATCATCAATGAACTTATCTACATCAAAGTCGGCGGGTCTTTGAACGGGCTCGGCTAATATTTTAACGTGTTGAATACGATGTAATACCAATTGTCGGACATGCTCCCGCCCCTCTATGGTTGTAATGAGGTAGGTATTCGGCTCACGGAAAACCATTGCAAGTGGATTGATAATAATTTTTTCTGGTTCTTTCCATCGTCTGCCCTGATAGATAATTTCACACCGTTGGTTATCCAGAAGCGCCTGAGTCAAATTCTCAAGCACATCAGCATCCACTGCAGGACGCTTGCTCGAGAGTCCACGAGTGATTACCCGAATTTTTTCCGGCCAGTGCGACAGTGGATTACCATTACGTTTAAGGACTTCTCTCGCTTCTCTAAAATGCGGCTCTAAATGTGAAAGGACTTTTCCGGGCAGCACCGGCTTTAGATAGGCATAGGCAAGCTCAAAAGTCAGTGCTGCCGGTACATCCAACATTGGCAGCATCCGTGAAGCAGCATTCACATCAAATGACCAGGCATAAGGCCGAACACCCTCATCAACTATCAGCGGGTAATAGACTGAGAGTTTTTCCAGATCGCGTTGAATACTGCGGACATTAATTTCAAAGCCCTGATCGGCCAACCGTGTTTGAATATCGCTGGTATTTATTGCCAACGGATAACGTGGAATAGTTTGTAACATGGCTAAGTATCGAATACTGGTATCGGCCATTAGAGTTCACCTTCATGTGAACGCTGTCGATGTATTGTAGGCGAGTTGTAATAATTCCAGTCCACTGTATCGGGCTCGTCCTTAATTTCTTTTAAGCGACGCTCGTTAATAGACATCCCAAATACTTCGAAATGAACTGCTTCAATGTGCTGTTGTAAAAAGGATCCTTCAACTATCTCCATTCTGGTACCGGCAAGCATGATCCCCTCAATTCGATTCTTCAGCTTTGGATCTTTGTGTTGTCGAAGCTTAATGTCATTATAAAAAGCGTTCAGCTCATAAGAGAGCAGCTGCATAAATTTCTCTTGCATGCCTTTCAATTTATTTTCCATAATTTTGACCGTTCTGGTTGTTTAGCACTTTAAAACATCTAGCGACAATGAATGTCGCCTCAGCAAGTAGTTTGTTACCGTAACAGAATCAGCAAGGAGGTGATATGCAACCCAGCATTAAACAGATCAGCAAAGTACTATTTGATATGGATCCAATGCAGACTTGCTGTAAGGAAAATGCGTGTTTTGATGAGTACGATTTTGTTGCAAAGCAAATTTATCAAAATATGGAAACAGGACTTAGCTTTAAGCACTCAACCTTGTTAGTGTTAACAAGATTATTTGATGCTGAGCAAGCCCAGAGAGCTGACTTAAGTGCTATTGAGTCGGCACTTTTTAAGAAATTCTAACCAAGGACGTATAAAAATGTTTGACCTTATTGGTGATATTCACGGGCATGCAAAGCCACTGCGTCAGTTGCTTGAAAAGCTTGGCTATCAGCACGATGGTGATTGCTGGGCTCATCCCGATCGAAAAGTTATCTTCTTGGGTGATTTTATTGATCGTGGACCACATCAAGTTGAAGTCGTCGAAATCGCACGTTCAATGGTTGAAAAAGGTCATGCATTTGCGATTATGGGTAACCATGAATTTAATGCAATTGCCTGGGCAACGGTTGATGAAATATCTGCTGATACCTTTTTAAGGCCTCACACGGAAAAGAATTTAAAGCAACATCGTGAGTTTTTAGATCAGGTTGGTGAAAATACAACTCAGCATCATGAAATGATTGAATGGTTTAAAACACTACCCGTTTTTTTGGAGTTTGATGACTTTAGAGTTGTTCATGCCTGTTGGCATCCTGAACACCTTGAGACACTTCAGCCTCATATGGATCAAGATAATCAATTTTTAAGTAGCTCCTGGCAACAAATTGCTAAAAAAGGTAATGATGTGTTTGATGCTGCCGAAGTGATCCTTAAAGGCCTTGAAATTCCTCTGCCCGGTGGATACGAATTCAAAGACAAAGATCAAGTTCCAAGAACCAATATTCGAACTCGGTGGTGGTTAACATCAGCTAAAACCTATCAGGATATTGCAATGGTTTCTGAAGAGGTAAAATCGCAGATCCCTGAACAAGCAATCCAGTCTCATGCTCTACCCGGCTATGACGATGAAAAGCCTGTTTTTATTGGACATTACTGGTTAACAGGCACACCTGCCCCCCTCACCAAACACGTCATTTGTCTTGATTACAGTATTGCAGCACAAGATGAAAATAAACCGGGAAATGGCAAGCTATGCGCTTATCGCTGGGATGGATGTCATGAGCTTTCATCGGATAACTTTGTCTGGGTAAGTTGATAACTGATGCTGTAAACATGATAGCGTGCGATGTATTTAAATACTCTAGGTGGCCAAAATGCACATTGACGCGTCTACTGAGTCCAATCATACTCAAATACCCATTATAGAATTAGTGGCTTCAATCTTATTCGATATGGTACAAACAAATAGTCATTCTTATAGATCGGTATCAGGCGCTTTCTCTGGATATTCTTTTGCAAAGCGATCCATCCAAGTGGCAAAAGGGCTATCAAGATAGTTGGTCAGATCGGTTGGCGAGTATATGAGCATCCCTGCTTTGAATTGCATAAATCAGTCCTTTTTCAATTAAGTCTAAATATACGACATTATTTAATTAGACTGATTTGATAAATGATATTGAAGTTAGAGAATCAATTCCTCTGATACCCAACCCGGATAGGCTCTCTGCTTCTGATTAAGTCAAAACGAATTTCCCATTTTGTTGAAGCATATATATTTATAACGAAGGTACCAACATACCTAAGAAGATTTGCTCCTAATGGATCCTTTGCTTTTGCAAATACAATGATTTTCCTTTCTGGATGTGCTTCAGCATCCTTCAGCTGTTTAGCAATTGACCTCACACCCTCGTCATTAAGTGCTCTCTCAAAAATATATTTCCCATCTGCAGTCAATTCGTTGTGCCATATAAAGTGCTCAAAAAGACGAGGAAACCAAATGCGGTCATGAGTACCATCAGGAATAGGCCAGTCACCTCTTTGATAACCTTTACCTATAAAACCAAAGCAACGCATCGCCTCTGTTTGCTTTCTAAATGTGACATTATCCTCTACATCGAGATAACCTCTCTCGATGATAGGGACAGAAGAAAACTTCTTATCCCAGTCCCAAGCAATAAAATGTGCTTTTTTGATTTGAGACTCTTTTAATTTCTTAATTAAACTTACAAAATTATCCACCTCAAAACGAATACGATGTAGTGGTTTTTGTTGGCCAGCTTCATCTAAAACCTTTATTCGTTCAATTCTATGTCCTGTTATCAACACAATATCTTGCTCACGCAACTGATCAGTTCTTAACTGATAATTATGAAAAGGTTCATCAATTTCGAGATGTAGATCTAGTTGCGGGAAATAAAGATCTGTCAATGCGCGACTGGCGTCTGGTCGACGAACAAGCTGCTGGGTAACAAACTCAATCTCATCATCGTCAAGTTCATGAAGAATCCGTGTAATGATGAAAAGCTCCCATGTTTTGTGCGAAAGTTTTCGCAGGCTTCTCAGAATGTAGTCTGTCTTGGTTTGTATCATTGTGATTGTTGTAACCAATTGAATTTATTATTTTAAATCGGGTTTGTAAAGATAAACCCGCTAATTTTTTTGTCCACGATCAGTTACCTGTCGTACCGCTTCAAAGTTGAATTCTTCTGGATAACGTTTAATGCGTATTTACACCTCTTTTAATGGCTAACATGTGTTTAGTAAATTAGTGACGATTCAGCTGAAAATTTTAAATTTATACTTATTGCTAGAGTAATCGGATAAAAAGCTACAATGATTATTAGTTAAATTGATGCGTTCACAATGGTTTTGATTCTATCAATTACAATATCTCTATATTCCCCATGTCCATGAGTTGCCCTTGGATGTGCTATGCGAAAACAAGTAGCTCCTGCTGCTTCAAATTGCCACAATTTCATTGGTATTACATCAGCGGTATTCTGGTGACCATTAAAGTTTTCTTCGAACAATTGTCTAATGATTGGATCTATACCGACAAAGCCAGTAGCGAATATTACAAAATCAGGTTTGAGGTGTTTGATTTGTGAGGCAAGAAGCTTCTTGGAAATAGAAGTTATTTCACTCAGCTCATGCTCTGGACGCACTCTTGGTGATTTTTTATTGTAGTCCCATGCAAAGATATTCGAATAAACTATAGCTTTAGGATCAACATTAAGTTCTTTTGCTAAACGAAAGAAGAATTGTTTAAACCGACTTCTTGACTTAGTAACAACTTGACCTTTACTCATGACCAGATGCTTACCATACCGCGTTATTGACTCGCTTATGATTTCACTAAGGTTACCGTCCTCATTAAATCTCACAATTCTATTGAGCGTATTTTTTCCATTATTTGTGTTCCATCCTGCTGTTTCTCGTCCAACCAACATGATTTTTGTTTTTGATGACCAATATTCGTCAAAAGGAACTGGTAAAAAAACGCCTGAATACTTATCCTCAACAGGGCTTAAGTGTTTTATATCTAACTTTTTAAGTGTATTTGTGTAATCACTAATTAATGCATCCACTTTTGATTCCTTTTAGGATAAATCTACAGTCTCATCAGTCAGCCATTGGATATTAAGCTCACCGTCACCAAAACGAACAATCCCCATCTTTTTAGGAAGATTATTGTTTTCGCCTCTGTACATAATGAATATATTGAGAAGTTCAATCAAATGTAATTTAAAACCGGAATCTGATGCTTGAACTTCAATATCCTCGTCCAGCGTCCAAGTTCCATGGCTGAAGTGATCTTCATTTTCGTCAGCATGGAAAAATAGTTGGCCATCTACCTTCACTATCTCGAAGTGTTGCTTTGCAAGCATATTTAAACGGGTAATTTCAAATTTTGGATCAAAATTAGACATTGAGTTTCCTTACGGTCAGTTTCCTATAGCATAGAAGAACAATACGACAGATGGTGTCGCTTCGGACAGCCATTAAAGTTTTCTGAGGAAACTTGTTTTCTTTTGAAGATCAGATTAGAGGTCAATTACAATCTTAATCCACCAATCTATTTAACTGACTTCTGCATAATGCCAAGAAGATGGTGATTATGATATTTCTGTATAAAATTCATGCTGATGGATGAATTTTCCGTGTTAATAATTACTATTGCAAACAACACATTTTGTACTTCTTACCCGATCCACAATAGCACGGTTCATTTCTACCAAGCTTTGGATCAGCAGATTTAGCTGTTGAAGTCATTTCTCTTGGATTAATTTTTCGAGCCTTAGACTTGTGTGATTCGAAATCATGCAACTTAATCTGTGCCTCAGGTGGGAATTTGAACACCATCTGAAAAGAGTCGGGTTCATAGTAAATTTTAGGAAGGACTAGTTCTAAAAGTTCTACCAAGAGCTTGTGTCCAGTGTGCTTTGCTTCTTTAAAAGCCATATGCAATAAACTCATTGCCTTTGCGGGTAATTCATTATGGTCAATCAAGTACTGTGCATACTCCAGCAAAACCTCAGCATCCATTACTTTTTCTAAGTATTCATCATAAAGATTTGGAATGTCAGGATTGAATTTTTTGGATGAGTCATCAATCATGAAACGAGCTCTTAACAGTTTAGCTTCAGTGACCCCGGCATTTGATGATTCCAGCAATAGCACATCAATTTGATACCTATCATCAAGAATAAACGTTCCATCAATGAAATTCTTTGCAAGAGCACATTGAGCTATTGATGAACCCCGTTGTTCAGCTAAAACGTAGTAGTTTTTAGCCAATTCAAATTTACCGAGGTTGTAATAATATTTTGCTAATTCGAGTGTAGCTTTTGGATGATTTTTATTTGCTGCTTCTTCCAAATCCTCAAGGGCATAATCAACGTTAATATCTTGACTGTATAAACCATGAAGACGAATACAACCGTGTAAATAGAGGGCATCACTAATTCCATGAATCGCAGCAAAGTGGACTCTTCTTACTCCTTCCTCATGAGAAGAATCTTCAGCTGAAGCAGATTTCAACCAATGCCCATCAGTTAAGAGCAATTTTCCATATTCATATGCGGCTTCAGGCATTGAATATTGGCATGAGTCAAAAAGTTGTAATGCGATAGTTGTATTAAAAGCGGTCCTTTTGTCATGGTATCGCGTTTCGATTTCGCCATTATCGAGTTCCAAGATAGTTTTTTTGTTGGCGTATCCCATCGTACTGGAGAGGAGTTTATTCTGAGCATTTGAATAAAGCTTTTTAGCGATCAGATATTGAGCATTACTATCGTCTTCAAATAATGCTCTGGAAGCCATTACAACAATGTTCAATTCTTTTTCTAAGGTAAGTTCAATAGTTGGACATTCATTAGATGAGTGAAGCACTGGGTAAAGCAGTTTTATTAAGTGTATGAAATTTTTATAAGTCTGATTACAAAGAATATTAAAGTTTTCCTCCGGATATTCTTCTGAGTGACTCCCTTTGTTACCTGCAATACGGATCTTATGCATAAGGTTTGGAATCATAAGATTGACTTTGCCGGAATTATTCAAGTCCTCAATCAAATCTTTTAACGTAACATCTCTGGTGTTGATATATCCCAGTATATTTAAAATATTAGATAAACAGCTTCTAAAATTGACCAAAGACTCACAGTAACAATCAGCAACATACATTGAAATAGCTTGTTTGTATGCAGCTCCTAGGCCTTCAGAAATCCCTTGAATCAGCATGTAATCTGCCACTACGGTGGTCTTTATTTCCTTTTTATTCATGTGTTGCATCCTTGCATTTATCTGTATCGATTATTATCCAATGTGTAACTCGCATTTAGTTGAGTAGTAAATTCTGAGTCTACAGTTCAGACGGCATATTCTCTATTTAATCTATACAACAATGATTAAATCTCTCATGAAAGGATGTGGCATCCTTTCATGAAAGTACCCCTTTTGATTGCTCACAAGCCTGCAGCAATTAATGTATCTATCCACATTTGCATGCGTATGACCAAAACACCAGACATCAGCATATTGAAGTAAATCATCACAATCCGAAATAAATGCTGCAGCCATCTCGTCCATCTCAAAATCAGGGTGATGACAAATTAAGCTCGGCGCATGATGCGTCACAACAACCGTCTTACCCTCAAATGGTTCTTTGAGCTTTTCATGCAGGTATAACTTGGCCTTTTGATGAAGTAACAACGCATCTTGTGCAGTAAAACGGTTATCACCGTATTTAATAAATCTATGGTCGTTTAAATAAAACGAAATAAACTCCATTGTTTTCTGTTTATCGAAACGTCCATCAAGTTCATAGTCCGTCCATAACGTTGAGCCTATGAACCGAACACCATTTAATATTATCTCGTCATTATCCAACAGGTGCAGCCTTGGATAGGGTTTTGCGAATAACCGCATTTCTTCTCTTAGTAATCTGATGTCATGTCGGTAAAACTCATGATTACCCGGAACATAAATGACATCCTTATCAAAACGTTTAATGAGCTTTACGGCGTACTGAAGCCCCTTCAATCCTGTATTAATGTCGCCTGCAAGAATGATTAGATCTGCATCTGATTCAGGCGGGATGAAGTAGTCTCCCATTTCAAGATGCAAGTCAGAGAAAAGTTGGAATTTCATAAAAACCTTTTGAAGTTAATATTAAGTGACCGGCTCATCAATATGCTGTT
>NZ_SSXS01000123.1:0-248 GCF_004832235.1 Methylophaga sp. SB9B | reverse complement strand
AATGCGACTAAACAAACTGTGCCACCTGTTGAAGTCAGACTGAGTTCCATTGCCGACAAACCTCATTATTTAATACGTTATCCAGATCAGGCAGCAATAGCTATAGATGCCTTGACTGCACAAAAAATCGAAAACGCAAACCAGCTTCAGGCTTTGGCCTCTGCTCAAGCCTTTTATCCTGCAGCAAAAACTGAATATCTCGGACTTATTGAGTACGACAGTTGGACTTTGTCGCGAGGTCTAGACAC
>NZ_SSXS01000122.1:0-248 GCF_004832235.1 Methylophaga sp. SB9B | reverse complement strand
CCTCTATCATCAAACAATTCTTCTGGTCGATAACTTTGCATCCATTTGTTAAGGATTTCGACATGCCCTTCCTTATCCATATCGCCCATTGGAACTTGATGAGAACGGAATGTGCCTTCCGTTTTTTGCCATCCACTTCTTCTGGACCTGTCCAGCCCTTGGGTGAACGAAGAATGATCATTGGCCAGCGTGGACGCAGATGCACACCATGTTCACGCGCATCGTTCTGGATATGCCGGATTTGTTCC
>NZ_SSXS01000121.1:0-249 GCF_004832235.1 Methylophaga sp. SB9B | reverse complement strand
AGCGGCATGGCCTTGATTTATTTGTTTAACCATATTGGCAAACGAATTAACCCGTTGAGTACTATCACGATCTATTCGTAAAACGGGTACATCTTTAAAAATCGCCGTCAGAGCTTGTTCGATTTTTCAGTACCTACACCATAACTTTTCAATTCTGTATTGCCACATTCAGGACAATTTTTTGGCAATATTTGTATCAAGCCGCAATGATGACAAAACAGTCGATTTTGATGCTGATGTACTACCATT
>NZ_SSXS01000120.1:0-249 GCF_004832235.1 Methylophaga sp. SB9B | reverse complement strand
TATCGGCAGCTTTCAGATCATGATCTTCTAACGGTGCTTCACTTAAATCGCAATGATGACATTGGTTCTGTTCGAGTAATCTTTTCAGATAAATCTTGTTGTAAGCATAAGCAGATGTACTGAAAAACTCAGGATTGTGATAATCACCATTGATTTCATTGTACTTTCCTCAATTTCAAGAATAACGCGTTAATCAGACCAACGATTGATGAAAAAATGTTCGCTTAATGGACGCCGTTGTCTGGCCTT
>NZ_SSXS01000011.1:0-129155 GCF_004832235.1 Methylophaga sp. SB9B | reverse complement strand
GGCTGCAGGGTCTGTTCAACTGCACCACGTTTGAACTCCGGACTGTATTTTCTTCTCTTCGACATAAACACTCCTTTTGCCCATTATCAGGCTTCTTTGAAGTGTCCGCAAAATCGGGGTAGAACCCGGCGAATATAATAAGATTATGTTATTCATCTCTCATAATAAATCAAAAGGATCTCCTGGAATTGCCATAATGAAGCTCATTTCATAAGTTTCGCGAAACGGCCTTTCTCTACCTTATAAGATTATGGCATCAGTAATATTAGACTAGTCTCCACGATTGTAGCTATTAAGAATTTTAATGATCGCTTCTCTAAAGCCGAAGTCAGTTATTGCAGTCTCTTTTGGAATTGGCTTTTTCGAAATTCCTCTTCCATCATCATCAAAGTAAACAAAGGGGCTCGAGTTTATAAATCCTTCAAGATTGTCTAAGTCATGTTTATCAAGAATGATCTTTTCAGCCGCTTTACTACCAATGAGGTTCTCCGGGACACTTTGTATGAAGTTCATATCCTTAATCTGTTTCAACATATCGTTCTGCTTTCTGAGCCCTCTTGTTTCTGCTAGCATCAGAGATATTCTGTACCTTAGGGCAGGGTCTTTAATGGAAGATAAGTCTTCATCCGTGACAAACTCTTTGCCTCCTGCATTCTGAGTAGAGATGTTAACCGGTGTTTTAGAATTGCTTAGCTCAGAATATTCTTGCCATAGCTCCAATAATGTTCTGTATGGATTTTCAACGCTTGTCTTGTTGTAAATGCTTTGCGTAGCAATTGAAAAGCCATTGTTTGTCATTTCTCTTGAGATTGTTGTTGCTTTAAGTTGGGCTTTTAGCTTGACGAGCCTTTCACAGACATCACTAAATGCTTTTAGCTTAGAACGTTTTAAAGGTGAATAATTGGTGAAGAATTCTTCTAGTTTATTATCAATTTCTTGCTTTTTTATATTTGCTTCATTCACTGATTATTCACCTTCAAGACTTATAAAGTTATTGTCACTAAATGGGTTAGAAAGCCCATTTTTTAACTCTTTACCAATTCCAAGTTGTTCCAAGGTAATACTATTAGTTTCAAGCGCATGTAGTTCTTTTTGAGAAAGCTTCATTGTTAGATACTTGCTTGCCATATCACTCGCCATCTCCTTCTCCTTCTTACTAAGTGGACTCAGAGTTATAGGAGCCATACCAATATTAAACATGACTTGATCTAAGAAATGATTTCGCCTCATTTCAACCTCTTCATCCTTAATAAATGGATAGTGCCTGCTAGCTTGAACAAGGAAATCATTTTTAGTAAATTCAGCAACTTCTAGCCACTCATCTTTATCTCTTGAACCAGTATCGAGCATTGCAGGAAATGATTCTTCCGTATAGTTTTCCGATATTAACTCTTTGACCTTTTCTAAAAGTATGGAACCGGCGTGAGCATTGTTAAGAATCATATCAAGATCCCTAGTCTTCTTATCTATAAGTGATTCATGTTGTTTTATATTAGAATTAAGCTCTTGGGTTATTGCTGAAGCACCATGCTCTTTCTTTATTACATATCGCTCTTTTAGCAATGCGTTATATTTATCATCAATCTCAGCTAACTCTTTTGATTGCTTGTGGGCATCTGCAAGGTCTTTATTTACTTTTAGCCAAAGCGGGGCCAAAAATGGTGCCCCTGTAATGAAGAATCTGCATCTGACACAGTTGCCACTTCCTCCGGGCACCATCCCAAAGGTTGTTCCTCCATGCCTGTCTTGTCTTATTGGCTCACCACCAATATCGCACAGAGTACCTGAGTTAGGACAAGTGCCTATTTGGCGATTTTCGAACATGGTAGAAGTTCCATTCATCCATACATTTTTCAATGTTTCTTCATGATTAAATGCTGAATACTTGTATACATCATCCCATGCATCCTGTTTTAAAAAATTATTAAAGTTTCCCTGTTCTTCTCTTTCTGATTTTAACCTTGCAGAATTAAGTATTTGTGTTATGTGTGCAGAGTGAAACTTCACATAATGTAAGGTGTGAAGAACGACGGCATGTCCGGCAACGATTTTAGATAAAACTTCTATAGGAACTCCTGCTTCAAAAAATGCAGTAATACCTGTAGCCCTTAACCCATGAGGGGTGAAAACTGATTTGTTTGGATGTTTTCCGCTCCACCCAAGAGTGATTTTTATATCCTCACCCTGAGCTCTGAGCCGTGTTTCAAGTTCATTCATAAGATAATGCCAAAACTTAAACAATAGATAGTCTGCAGGTGGCGCCTGATTTGAAAATTGTTGAGCCTCATTGTTACTCGGGGAACGAAAAAGATAAAATCTATCTGGTATCGAATCTTTTACTCTTTCAGTTGGATTGTCAGAAAATGTATTAGAAGGCAATGATCGATAAGAGGTGGGTCCGACAATTGGATTATTAGCTTCTTGCCATTCTCTCATTTCATTTATGATAGAAATAATATCAGGGTTGTGCCATTTGATTGTATAACCAGAATCAGAACCAAAACCCTTGTCTTTATCTTGAGTCTTGTTTGTGTTGATATAGAGAACCGTAGATTCTTGTTTGCCTGAAAAATCTCTTCTAATTACGCCTCGGCCAAATTTTTCTTTGTAATTAGTAGACCAGTAACTTGAATTATTACCCGAGTTTGGAATCCATTTTTCATTCTTAAAATCCCATACATAGTCATCACCTTCACCAGAATCCAAAGCGGCAGCCTGGATTTTACGTATGGGGATTTCTAGCATTAGTCGATATAAATGAGTGAATGTAGGATCCCAAACCATTCCCCCATCCTTCTTAAACCATGTCCAATCCAAGCTTTTAGGCCAGGCGTAATCATTTTCTGTCAATATAGTTTTTAGAAGTTGAACCCATTTGGTTGGGAGAATGTTCTTGACTGTTTCAAAATGTTTTTCCCCCTTTACTCGAGTTCTATTGATCTCGAAGAGAGCTGCACTTGAAAATAAGGGCTTTGGCATAAACACAATATGACTATCTTCGAAATTAGCGGAATTATCTCTAATTAACCACTCTGTAAACTCATAAGCTATCGTTGCATATTGTCTCTTGTACCTTTCATCCAATTCATTTTTTGAGCGCTGATTTAGCCAAGCCCAATAACACTTTCTCTTATCATTTGAAAGAAAAACTAAGGGCTCGGAAGTTTCATTCATTTCATCCAAGAACGTAAGAAAGTAGTTAATCGCTGTGTTATGGGAACGTATATTTTTTATATTTAAAGTATGCTTCCAGCTCTCATAAAGAGTAATCCAAGTAGCATAGATACCATCTTTCTCTTTCCAGATTTCAGCAGAGGTACTTTTTTGATTCCGATTAGATCCTTTAACATTTATATTCAGAGAGTATCGAGTATTCGAGTTGGCTGAAATAACCCCTTTAAAATGTCGGACAGGAGTTATCATTCCTTCTTTTAATCCTTCTCTTGGTGCTAAACTTGAATTAACGATATTGTTTTGAATATCTTTCCATATCTCAATTGGAAAATCTCTGATGGTTTTTAGCCCGTAATATTTCAAAACTAGGGCTGCAAATCTCACAGTATTATTTTCATATGAGTTTATAGAAGTTGGTTTTCCGCTTTTGTAATTGAGAAGCTCTTTGTTCTTTAATGTGTCGATAACCTCTTTTACGAATCCATACTCTGTATCTCTAATTCTGATAAATATATTCTGTTTTTCTTTATGATTAAGGTCTCCATAAAAAACTAATAAGTCTCGTATTGGGTATTCGTCATCCTTTCCATCATAAAAAGCCCTAAGTCCCCTCACTGAATCGCAATCCAGTTTGTCAATAAATAAAAAAACTCGCCAGTTAGTTTTTTTAATTTGGGATCCATGTATCACCTTATATACTTTCCAGAACTCGAATTGTCTCTGATGAAATTGTTAAGCATTGACCTGACTCGATCTTCTCTTTTGCTTTATCTAATGCCATAAAAATTTCATCAGAGTCGGGTTCAGTATAGATGGATTGAGAGAGAACGCTTCTATGTCGAAGGCATTTTTGAACAGACTTGTCATCAATACCCAGTGACTTCAATGCTTTTGCATAGTAATGTCGCATTGAATGTGGGGTTGTCCCATAATACTTACCATACTTGATGTTATGTCCATATAGTCTATTTAACCTTGAATAAGCTCTTTTTAAAGCCTCTTCATACGAGCTGATGCTATATGGAGCACCAACATCTCCATTCCATTTATTTACGAAAAGAAATGGATGATCGAAGCCACCCTTTATTTTCCTAGAAGTCATCATCATCGGTCGAAAGTGCTTCATATAGATGATGTATAGCTCTCTAAAAACATTTTCTGCAGATGGATGTATCCAGAATATTGCCGCCTGCATATTTGAATCAACGGCTAAGCTTTTCCAACCAGCATGGTATGAACCCCGCGCTTGGTTGTGGTTTCTAGGAAACAGTCCTCTTTCAGCCAGGTATTGATTTCGCTTAATATTTTTTTCTCCCACCATGAAGGTGAGTGAGTCAGAGGGGTGTCGCAATAAGACTTTTGTTGAGCCGTCTAACTGCGGGATTACATCGTTAAACCAGAGGTGCATGGGCTCTGAAACACGTGTTCCTCCAAAAGCTAATAGGAGGGTGACCAGCTTCGCCGTAATATCTTCACGCTCCCATGGAATATTTGATGAGGGATCAACTACAAATCCATCTTTCATTAATGCTGTCAAAATGTTATCAGGCATTCTTTTTATTTCATTGGGTTTGGAAGCTGTTCTTCCAAAGTCCATGATGTTTTTAGATGCCTCTAGGGCTAGTTTTTTTGCGTGATCTTCTGTTCTGATGAGATGTCCAAAAAAGCTAAATGACTTCGCCATGGCAGCTTGATGAAGGTAACTTAAATAACTTATTTCTGATAAAGGTTTAGTGCTGTTAACTGTAAAACCTTGGCTAATCAAATCATTAGCTTCACACCAGTTCGTGAAATACTGAATCTTACTCATGTATCTTCTTGCATTCCTAGCAGATGTGGGAGGCCAATATAAACCTTGTATTACTGTATCTCCTGTTACTGGATCTACTGTGCCATTTTGTATAGCTAACAAAAACTTAACTATTACCTCTCGATAACTAAGACTTATTTCCTCAGCTATGAATACGGCTTGGCAAAAATCATAAAATAAACCCAGCGCCCTTGAATGATCGCGCATCCATGTCTGCGACATGTTCGGGTGTTGCATAAAGAAAGTAATAAGGCTTTGAACCAGCGCAGGCTTTTTATCTACCTCTATATATAGAGCAGGTACGGTTAACCCCAAAACCCCTTGAATGGATTGAGTAACAATAACGTGGTTTTGAGGAACAGGTGCTAGCTTTGATGTAGCCATAATTTAATTATAGTAGGTTATGGTAGTATCTTTATTATGGCATAAGCACATTGTCAAGCAGGCTAAAAATCATTAAATACTCATGAACAAATAAAACTTAGGTTATTTAACGGTAACAAGTGGTAACTTCTTGCTTACCCCTAAAAAGAGCAGGAGACTCATAATCCCTTGGTCCCAGGTTCGAGTCCTGGTGGCCCACCAATTAAATTAAAACCCCAGTATTGTTTTCAATACTGGGGTTTTTTATTTTTATCTCACCGTCGACAATATTTGAATACTATCCTGGGCGTTCATATTGTGAGCGAGTTTAAGCGCTGTCATACCGTCATCGGCTGATAAATCTGGATCGGCCCCATTATCTAAAAGAAGTTGCAAGACCTCAGCTTGATTGAACATCGCAGCAAACATAAGTGGTGTTTTACCGTCTGGGGTCACAGCATTGACGTTGGCACCATGTTCTATAAGAATTTGCGCGATAGTTGTATAGCCTTTAAAAGCTACTCCAGCAAGCGGTGTTTGATGACGTAAATTGGCTAATTCAGGATCAGCACCGTGCTTTAATAGCAATCTTGTCATTTCTTCATGACCATTGTAGGACGCGAGCATTAACAGGCTGTTACCATTGCTGTCTCTAAGGTTCGGCGCCAAACCCATTTCTAGTGGTTTAACTAAGGTTTCAGTATTTCCCTGTCGGACCAGCTCAAATAGCTTTTGTGCCATCTCCAACGTTTCATTATCTAGTGTGGGATATTGATTTTCGTTTGGCCTATCCATTTCGTTTCCTAAAATGTTGATTTATGTGTACTTAAAACAACTAATTGAGTTGGGGGAAGACACAAAAGATCTAGGCGATCATCCAGAGTAAACACAGGTTAAAGAATAATATTGAGCGATGCCTATAATGTTTTCGTGACATAAATTGATAATAACTAAATAAATAAAAGGTAATTACCATGGCTTTTACCGCAACAGACCCAATTAAAATTTTATTCGCTATATTATTTCCACCATTAGGTGTGTTTCTTGAAGTAGGTTTTAAAGGACATTTTTGGCTAAGTATTCTGCTAACCTTACTGGGCTTCATTCCAGGCATCATTCATGCCTTGTATGTGATACTCAAGCATTAAAAGGCCTTGACTGTAAAAAAGCCCTGCTTGAAAAACTTCAGCAGGGCTAATTGTTTGACTAAACTACAATAGCAACAAGGCATTGCCTAACGATTAGTAGTTTTTATTTTCTCTTGCAGATTCTTCTACAGCGCCACCAGCGGCTTCTACATCTCTGCCGGCACCTTCAATAGTGTTGCAGGCTGTTAAACCTAGGATAAAAAACAAAGATAAAAATGCTGCTATAAGTTTCATGCGGGTTTCCTTAAATAAATGAAGTTTGATTTAAAAGACCGGAGCTAATGTCCAACCTAATCGTGCGTGCTAAGGTTAAAAATTAGAAAATAAATCAACCTTATCGATAAGCACGACATTTTTTATTATTTTAGCTTCACCCTAGATCTATTTATGCCGATAATTTCAATAACAGTCAAACTGAAGCAAATAATTTAGGTTCCGATAACTGCATCTTCATAAGCCATAATTTGGTTCAAACACTTTTTTGCGTTTAAGGATGGTCAAGCTGAAAAAAACGTGACAAAGTTGTCTTTGTCGTTGGTGATTACATTTACCACGTGTTTTAATGTAATAGTTAAGGTTTTATTTCGTCAGATGCCATGCAATGATGGTTTTAAGGCTTATTGAAAATAAAACTTAAAATGATATTAGTCTGGTTTAACCAATGGATGGTTATGAAGAATATGATGTCCAAAAAAATAGTTTTAGCGCTATTTCCATTATCTTTGTTGTTTCCCACAGCAATATTTGCGCAAAGTGTGGGAGTTGTAAAAACAATGCTCGGAAAAGTGCAGCTGCTTCGCGCAGAAGGCGAGCTAATAAACTTGGCTTTAGGGGATGAAGTTTTTATTGCTGATAAGTTGCAGACCAAACAAAATAGCAGCGTAGGAATTTTGTTTAGCGACGATACCCGTATTGGCGCAGGACCTGATACCAGTTTCTCTATTGATGACTATCAGTTTGATAGTAAAACGCAATTAGGGCGGGCTGATTTATCTCTAAAAAATGGCACTTTGGCGGTTGTTGGTGGAAAGTTAGCCGCGAAAGATTCACAATCCGTTAAAGTACATACCCCAACGTCAACGCTGACAGCTACATGCTCAACATTATCGGTTAAAGTCGATCCACTTACTAAAGAAGCGCCATGATGCTGACAAATATATTCCGAACTATATTTTTATTAATAATTGTAACCGTAGTGTCTGGCTGTAGCGGTTATAGCAGCGCGGTCAATACACTCGGGCCGAAAACACCTACTTCAGAAATGCGCGAGCAAATAGAGGCACCTGTTGAGTTAGCCGAGGGTGAATCGCCTTTCTGTGCCCTACCAGTTGAACCTGAACCTGAAATGGAGCCGGCAATCGCGGCATTGCCACGTGAGCCTTATCGAGCGCGTTTATATTTCATTTTTGATACCAGCACTTTCACACCGGAATCGGAAATAGCTGCTCAAAAAGTATTTGATGAAGTAAGAGCCAGACAAATTGCTGAGGCGATAGTTATCGGACATACTGATACGATGGGTTCTGAAGAATACAATATTGGTTTGTCAGAGCGTCGGGCCGAACGGGTTCGCCAAGAGCTTATCCGTCGCGGCATTCCCGAAAATATTATTACTACCAAATGTATGGGCGAATCAGAGCTGTTAATCGAGACTGCCGATGAAGTTGCTGAAGTAAGAAATCGACGTGTTGAAATAGACGTTCGCTGATTGGAGTGTTAGACAGATGAACAAACAATTTAAATTATTGGCGCTTTGCACTTCTCTATTTACAGGCATAACTGCATTTCATTCACCGGTTATGGCGCAGACTTTGGTTCAAGCCGTCGAACAAACGATTCAAAGCAACCCGGAAATTCTGGCCGAAGCTAATCGACGTTTGAGTGTTGATAAAACAATTGATCAAGCTCGAGCAGGTTATGCTCCGCGAGTTGATTTGAATCTTGGCTATGGTCGCGAATATACCAAGAATCCCGCTACACGCCCTGGCAGTGAAAGTTTGACACGAGGTGAGGCGAGTATTACAGCCAGACAAATGCTCTACGATGGTTTTTATACAAAAAGTGAAGTAGACCGCACCACGGCTTCTGCCGACTCTGCAGGATTTGCGGTGACGGATATATCCGAGCGGCGAAGCCTACAAGCAATTGGCGCTTATCTGGATGTACTGCGTCGTCAGGATCTTTTAAAGCTGACCCAAACCAACCTGGAGTCACACCAAACCATATTTTCCCAGATCGAGCAACGCTCTGAGAGTGGTGTTGGTCGTCGGGCAGATGTCGATCAGGCACAGGCTCGATTAGCGTTGTCACAATCTAATCTTGAGTCGCAGATCGGCAATGTCGAAGATGCCAGAACCAACTTCCAGCGGGTAGTTGGAACTATGCCGGAAAACATCACTAATCCCGGTGATGGCTGCTGTGACCAAGCTCCAGCAACATTGGATGATGCCGTTAAAATTGCTTACAACCAACATCCTACTCTGCGTACAGCACTAGCGAACCATGAAGCTTCGTTGGCACAGGAAAATGCAGCAAAATCAGCTTTCCATCCACGTGTAGATCTGGATTTAGGCGCATCAGCAAATAACAATCTGGATGGTGAGCCGGGCCATGACAAAGGACTTTATGCGATGTTTCGCCTGCAATATAACTTGCTGAACGGCGGAGCAGATAAAGCTCGGATTGAACAAATTGAACATTTAAGCGAGCAGCAAAAAGAACTGATTAATCGTGCACAACGTGAAATCGAGTTGGATGTTCGTTTAGCCTGGAATGCGCTTGAAAATGCAGAACGCCGCTTACCGGGCCTAAAACAACGGGTTGAAGCAGCTGAGAAAACTCGCGAAGCCTATGCGGCTCAGTTTCGTATTGGTCAACGTACGCTGCTGGATTTACTCGACAGTGAGAATGAGCTGTTAAGCTCAGGAATTGCCTATACCGAAGCATATTATGACCGTATTTATGCATGTTATTGGCTGATGCAGTCTATGGGTAAATTGTTGGAAACAATGGCTATAGAGCAGCGTGAAGAAGCATTAACCGTTGCCAGTCAAAACAACGAAGCTACACAATAAAAGTAAAGGACGGATAACTTAATTATCCGTCCTTTTGTTTGGTTTGCTCTATTGAACGATCCGCTCTACTTGTACCAGATTATCGGTAAAAGTGGGGGCATGTCCCATATCAACAAACTCTGCAGAACTAACGCAGTTCACGGTGCCATTATTACGCTGACGCCAATAACCTAAAGTTGCCACCACAATGCCCGGGCCCACATCTTCTGTGATCTGAGCTTTAGCATCAAATCCTCCCCGATCATTAAATACCCGAACATTATCACCGTGCTGAATTTGCCGTAAATCTGCATCTGCAGCACTAATCATCACGAATTGATCACCTTGCGCTTTAAGTTTGTTATCCATATTGGCGTAACAGGAATTTAAAAAACCATGGCTTTTCGGTGAAATAATATTTAACGGGAATCGTTTTGCCAGCTCAGGGTTTGTCTGTGGGGTTTCTCTTGAAGCCACATAATCTGGCAGGCTATCCAGTGGTTCACCTGGCTGAAAACCGTCATACATTTGTCTGAAAGGTCCGGCAACAAAATTGGTTGCATCATCAATCCGGAAATGACACTTACCACTAGCCGTTGGGAAATTACCGGCTTTGTGGGGCGCACGATTGTCTTTTGTACCAACATTGAGCCGTGCATAACCATGTTCACGCAGGTAGGCTAAATCAATGCCCTCACAGGCCGGAGAGTCCCAATCAACATAATTTTCCAAACATTCACTATCCGTCCATTTGAAATTTTCTTCTTCATAACCCATTTTCGCGGCAAGACGACGGAAGATTTCGTTGTTAGGAAGGGCTTCACCCGGCGAATCAACACATTTTGCATTATAAGTGAGGTAGAGATGCCCCCAGGACAACACCATATCTTCCAGTTCAGCGCCCATTGAGGCAGGCAAGACAATATCGGCAAAAGAAGCGGTATCAGATAGAAAATGCTCGGCTGAAACCAGAAACAAATCATCGCGCATCAGCCCGGCCACAATTTTGTCTGTTTCAGCTGCCTGAGTAACCGGGTTGGCATTCCAGCACATCATGGATTTGATCGGAATATCCAGATCCATTTCATTGGTTAACGCTCGACCAATCTGAATCGCATTGATGACTCGAGTACCTTCCGGAATCAAATCCGGGCGACAGATAACATCAAATTTATAAGGGTGTTCCCATACTGGGAATTGTAATGCACCGCCACCAACATGCCGCCATGCTCCGACCAGAGCCGGTAAACAGCTAATTGCTCGAATTGCTTGGCCGCCACCATAGTTACGCTCCAAAGCCACACCAAGACGAATAGCAGCTGGTTGGGTGGTAGCAAATTCCCTAGCAAGTTGGCGAATGTCGTGAGCGCTTACTCCGGTAATTTCTTCTGCCCATTCTGGAGTTCTTTGTTTAGCTCGCTCGGCTAATTCAGTAAACCCAATGGTATAACTATCAACATACTCCTGATCCTGCAAGCCTTCTTCAATAATGGTGTGCATCATCGCCATCGCCAATGCACCATCGGTTCCTGGTCGAGGACTGATATGCCAATCTGCTTCTTTAGCTGTTTTGGATTTATAAGGATCAATCACAACGACTTTGGCGCCACGCTTCTGGGCCTCTTTAACAATATGCCAGTGATGCAGGTTAGTGCTGACGGAATTACAGCCCCAAATGATGATGTATTTTGAATGAATAAAACTTTCAGGATCTACGCCTGCAGTTGGCCCAACAGTTAACAGCCAGGCTGTACATGAGCCTTCGCCACAAAATGTACGTTCGCAGACGGTGGCACCCATTTTGTTAAAAAATGCATCGCCACCATTCAGACCGTGAACCAAACCTTGGTTACCGAGATAACTGTAAGGAATAATGGCCTGAGGACCATATTCATCAATAATGGCTTTCCAGCGATCAGTAATTTCCGTTAATGCATCATCCCAACTGATTTGCTCAAATTGACCGCTGCCTTTCGGTCCAACACGCCGCATGGGATGTAAAACACGTTCGGGATGATAATGACGTTTTTCGTAGTCTTTGAGTTTGACGCATAAGCCACCTCGCGTCATAGGATGTTCAGGGTTGCCACGAACCGAGATCAGTTTGCCATTTTCGACTTCGTAGACCATCGAACAGGTGTCAGGGCAATCATGTGGGCAACCGCCGTGATGAGTGGTTTTCAGTACGCTGGCCATAGATGTTGCCTCCCGAATTCATCGTAAACAAGATTTTTCGACTATACACCAGACAATAACGGGAATTTTGCCCGTCGTAATAAAAAACAACCTCTGACGTATAGCAAATTGTTTACATTGGAGATTTCACGCTAATTTAAATTTTGTGGTCTAGAGAATTTTAGTTGAAGCAGAGTGAGCGAATTTTGATTTGAAGTCATTCGCCACCATTGAACGGTGGCGAATGAAAACATCAATTAATCTTGGCGAGTCATTCTGTGCAAAGTGCCATCACGTAATACATATTGATGATAAAGCGCCGCACCGATGTGTAATACAAACAGGGCTACCAATACGATTCCCCCAACAATTACATGAAAATCCTTAAAAGGCTCTCTAGCATCGCGCCAAGCCTCATCTGAAATGCCAAAACCATTTACTACAATTGCCTGAAAAGCCTGGGTATCAGAAAATTTGGGTATCAATTCAAAAGCTATCGGAGTGTTGTAGAAAAATTCATTACCAAGTCCCGCAAAGATATAACCGGTGATTGGCATCAACAACAGAAAAACATAGAACAGTCTATGCGTCCAGCGGGCAGAAGCTTGCTGCCAGGCAGGCCCGGCCACAGGATCGGGGCTATTATTCGTCAATTTCCAGATCAATCTAAGTATGACTAAAGTGAAAAGGTAAAAACCCAAAGACATATGGATCTGTAATGCCATTGAACTTGGTGGTGTTCTTGGTTCAGTAAACCAGGCCCGGTAATAGATGGCGATGTAAGTCGCTAAAATTAAAAAAGCCATTATCCAATGTAGCCATTGGGCTACCTTGCCGTAACGCTCACGGCTATTTCGTAAGTTATCAGCCATTCTCACTCCTTTATTTGTTTTAATTGAGATTAAGGTAGGTTTTGGGATGTTATCCTACTATGAAGATGGTTTTTATCACGATGAGTTCCCCATTAAATAAACCTGCCGAAAAATATAGGTCATTGATTTTGTTTAGGTAATAAATTTAGAAGGTGTTTGGGTGGTTTATTTCAGCCACTTTTAGAGATTAAATCACGCAAGTGATTTAAAAAAGCTGCGAAATATTTTTCATCAGCGGCTTAAGCGAATTTGACTTCTAGTCGCTTGGGTGTAGGCTCGCTGATCTGTTTGAAACTAAACTCTGGAGAAACATCATGGCAACAGTAACATTGAAAGGTAATGCTTTTGAGACAGTCGGCAATTTGCCAAAAGTGGGTGATAAAGCACCTGACTTTTCGGTGGTCAAAGGCGATTTATCAGATTTGAATTTGGCAGATATAAAAGGCCGGATTGTTCTAAACATTTTTCCATCTATTGACACTGATACCTGTGCAATGTCCGTTCGTCAGTTCAATAAAAAAGCGACGGCAATCGAGAATACTTCGGTCATTTGTATATCAAAAGATTTACCCTTTGCTTTAGCGCGTTTCTGCGGGGCCGAAGGTCTGGAAAATGTTGAGGTAGGTTCAGCCTTTCGTTCCAGTTTTGGTGAAGACTATGGCGTGACAGCCAAAACTGGACCCTTGAAAGGTTTGTTATCACGCTCTGTCGTTGTTATCGATGAAAATGGTAAAGTCATTTATACCGAGCAGGTCGCAGAAACTGCTGATGAACCTGATTATGAAGCAGCATTAAACGTTTTGAAGTAATTACCTTGCGTGCTTAAAACTGATAAAACCCGGCATTTAAGCCGGGTTTTTTATGGGTGACATCAACTATTTTCGAACATTTTTTGCGATTTTCTGTCCCACAACGTATTTATAGCACTATCTCGGTCAATGATTGGGTGATATGGATACATTAGATCAACTTTTTGCATCAGTGGCAGTCATTGCGGAGTTTCATCCAAAGCTGAAAGCGATTCGCTTTTGGCAGGACAGCAAAACCTTGCAATATCATTCGGCAGTTATTTTTTTTGACAGAACATTAGCGCCGCGTGAAGAGTTGGAGGCGGATATTGCCAATATTGCTACACAGTTAGCCTCCGCGGCATTGCCAGATTATCATGCGTTTTGCGTAGATCTGGAGCATTTGTTCAATGGTGCTCAGCCCTCCGGACCAATAAGCCATTTATCCGATGTTGATTGGCGAACCTTTCGCAAAATTTCTTCTTATGCGCAATATTGGAAACAGCGAAACCCTCGTGAAGTAAATAAGCTGATTACCTTTGTGATGGCCGTCCCCGTTTTCAGTCGATTGGCTGGTCAGCTGATAGTACAAAATCATAACGTCACGGAAAGCCAGATCTTTGAACAAATCACCCAACAACATGGATCTTTTGTTATGGGGGGTAAACGTTTTCGAGAATTGTTTCGCCAGGAAATCGATACCGCTTATAACGAAGCCAAGCTGTTAGTCTCTACCTTCAGGGGCACAAAAACAGAGGGTGCTGCACGGATTGTAAATGGTATGGTTGAATCAATAGTGACTAGATCATAGTTCAGCAAAATTTAGACCATGACATTGGCATTTTTTGTTATAATGTAAATGTCCTTAATCAAACGATAATCTTTAGCTGATAGCGTTATCAGCTACAAATGGGCCAGAGTAGGCCTTTCAGTTTTAGATCACATAGGAACAGCACAATGAAATTATCGATCAATGGCGCAAGTCATGAAGTCAATTTGCCTGAAGAAATGCCGATTCTTTGGACCTTACGCGATGTGCTGGGCTTGACCGGCACTAAATTTGGTTGTGGTAAAGCATTATGTGGTGCTTGTACCGTGATGCTCGACGGACAACCCATCCGTTCATGCTCCACCCCAATTAGTGCAGCCAAAGATAAACAAATCACTACGATAGAAGCGGTCAGTGAAGATAAAGTTGGCCGCGCGATACAGCAAGCCTGGGTGGAGCTGGGAGTACCCCAATGTGGATATTGTCAGTCAGGCCAAGTGGTTTCAGCCACAGCTTTGTTACGTGCTAATAGCAACCCCAGTGATACGGATATTGATAATGCGATGAGTGGCAATATCTGTCGCTGTGGCACCTATAACCGGATCCGTGATGCCATAAAATTGGCTGCCACTAAAAGTGGAGACGCACAATGAATAAGCCCCTTAAAAATGAAACTTTACAAACTGAAATCACCAATATCAGTCGTCGAAATCTATTGAAGGGTTTTGCATTAACCGGCTTTGTTTTAGCGGTGGGTATGCCGTTTGTCGGTTTTGCAGAAGGTGAAGAAGCACCCAAATATGGTCGCGACGCCATGCCAAATGGCTGGGTGGACAATCCTTTGATATTCGTAGCAATTGCTGAAGACGGTACCGTGACTATCGTTTCTCACCGATCAGAGATGGGGCAAGGCGTGCGGACCAGTTTACCAATGGTGGTTGCTGATGAACTTGAAGCAGATTGGGGTCGAGTAAAGGTTATTCAGGCACCAGGTGATGAAGAACGTTACGGCAATCAGGATACCGACGGATCACGTAGCGTAAGACACTTCTTTATGCCGATGCGTAATGTCGGTGCTGCTGCCAGAATGATGCTGGAAGCGGCTGCCGCAGCACATTGGGGTGTGAGTGTTGACGAGGTGTTTGCTGAAAATCATCAAATCAAGCACCGCCCTTCCGGTAAAACGCTGGGTTATGGTGAGTTAGCGAAAGCCGCTTCACAACTAGATGTGCCAGAACGGGAAAAACTGCAGTTAAAAACTGCGGATCAATTTCGCTATATCGGCAAACAATCCACCAAATTAATTGATGGTGAGGACATTGTCACCGGCAAAGCAATTTACGGCATAGATATTCAGCTGGATGGCATGGCGTATGCCGTTATTGCTCGCCCGCCAGTTTATGGCGGCAAAGTTAAGTCATTTGATGATAGTGAGACAATGAAGGTCCCCGGTGTGATTAAAGTGGTCACATTGAAAGGTAGTCCGCCACCGGCAATTTTCAATCCTTTAGGTGGGATTGCCGTTATTGCAGAAAACACCTGGGCTGCAATGCAAGGTCGTGAAAAACTGAAAATAGAGTGGGATCATGGCGAAAACGTCAGCTACAACTCTGACGAATATCGCCAGAAAATGCTGGAAGCGGGCTCAAAATCTGGTGGCAAAGTGCTGCGCAGTACCGGCGATATTACTAAAGCCATGGAAACTGCCGATAAGACCTTTAAGGCAGATTATTACGTCCCGCATTTATCTCAGGCTCCGATGGAACCTCCGGTTGCTACAGCCCGAATTCAGGATGGCAAATGTGAAGTCTGGGCACCGACACAGGCCGCTCAGGCAGGCAGAGATACCGTTGCCAAATGGCTTGATATGTCATCGGATGATGTTACCGTCCATGTCACTCTGCTGGGTGGTGGTTTTGGGCGAAAATCCAAACCTGACTATCTGGTCGAAGCCGCTTTATTATCAAAAGCGATGGATGGACGAGCAGTTCAGGTGACCTGGAGTCGTGAAGACGATTTGCATAACGGTTATCTCCACACCGTTTCGATAGAACATCTTGAAGCCGGGGTAAACGAGCAGGGCAAAACCACTGCTTGGCTGCATCGTACCGTTGCCCCATCGATATCTTCAACTTTTGATGCTGCTTCGGAGCATCAAATGCCGATCGAGCTGGGCATGGGGGTGATGAATATTCCCTTTGCCATCGATAATATTCAACTGGAAAATCCTGCCGCCAAAGCCCACACCCGTATCGGTTGGTTCCGTTCGGTAGCCAATATTCCCCGAGCCTTTGCTATCCAATCGTTTATCGCTGAAATGGCCAACGAACTGGAACAGGATCACAAAGCATTTTTACTGGAACTGATTGGTCCAGCCAGAAAAATTGATCCGATTGAACTGAAAGATGAGTGGAACTATGGCGAGTCACCGGAAGCTTATCCGCTGGATACCGGAAGATTACGCCGGGTGGTGGAAGCTGTCTGCGAAAAAGCCAATTGGGGACGTGATTTACCAGCTGGTAGAGGATTGGGATTGGCGACACATTACAGCTTTGTTACCTATACGGCGGCAATAGTTGAGGTTGAAGTTTCTGAAGATGGTGATTTAAGCATTCCGAGAATCGATATTGCCGTGGATTGTGGCCCGCAAGTAAATCCGGAACGGATCCGTTCGCAAATGGAAGGTGCCTGCATTATGGGTGTCAGCCTGGCAATGGTTGGAGAAATCAGTTTTAAAGACGGGGCCGTACAAGAAGATAACTTTGACGGTTATCAAGTCACCCGAATGAATGAGTCTCCCCGTGAAATTCATGTGCACTTGTTACCATCGGAAGATTTCAACACACCATTAGGCGGCGTAGGCGAACCCGGTTTGCCACCAATAGCACCGGCTTTGTGTAATGCCATTTTTGCTGCGACAGGCAAACGTATTCGTGACTTGCCCATCCGTTATCAATTGGAAAGCTGATTATGGACAGTGTTGATTTATCGGTTTTTAAAACCTGCAGAAATGGTTGGAAACCGATTTGAACGTGTGGCTGGTAACCGTGGTGAAAACCTTCGGTTCCAGCCCTCGTCAACCGGGTGCACTATTGGTGCTCAGAGAAGATGGTGTGTTAGTTGGCTCGGTTTCTGGTGGTTGTATCGAAGATGATCTGGTAGATAAAGCCCAGTCAGGAGAATTACCCACCCAGCAGGCAAAATTAATGGTTTATGGGGTGACCCGCGAAGAAGCACAACGCTTCAACCTGCCGTGTGGTGGAACACTGAAATTGATTATCGAACCGGTCAAAAACACCGTTTGGGTAGATGAAATACTTAATGCTATTAACAATCATCGCTTGATAAAACGAGATTTGCAGCTTGCTTCATTACAAACCCAGTGTAGCGATGCCAAAGTGACTGATCCGACAGTGCAAATTACCGATCAGCAACTCTCCGTTGTGTATGGCCCGAGATGGCGTTTATTGATTATTGGTGCAGGACAGACTTCTGTGTATCTGGCGAATATGGCACAAGCGCTGGACTATCAAGTTTCTGTGTGTGAGCCGCGTGATGCGATGATTGAAAGCTGGGATGTGCCGAACGTAGAGCTGCTCAATATGATGCCGGACGATGCTGTGTTGGCGATGCAGCCTGATGCACACACGGCTATTGTAGCTTTGACGCACGATCCGAAACTTGATGATATGGCGTTGTTGGAAGCACTGAAATCTGCTGCCTTTTATGTTGGTGCTTTGGGCAGCAAAAAGAACAATGCCAATCGCCGTAAACGTTTGGCGATGTTTGATTTATCTGCAGGCGAAATTGAGCGTTTGCATGGCCCTGTTGGCTTGCCGATTGGCAGTCGCACACCACCGGAAATAGCTATTGCTATCTTGGCTGAGCTTATTGAATTAAGACGCATTCATCTTGTTAAGGCCGTAAATGAGACTGCTGAAATTCAATCAGTTTGTAGTTGAAATCAACGATGTCTGAACCGGCAGGGATTATTCTAGCCGCTGGCATGTCTTCCCGCTTCGGCTCAGACAAATTGTTGTATGAGTTAACCATCGAGGGTGACTGTCAGCCGCTGATCCAACACACTCTGCAGTCATGGTTTTTGTTATTTGATGAAATATCTGTCGTTATAAGAACGGACACACCGCCGTTACGACAAACCATTATGGACTTTGCCGAAAAACAGCATAAAAATATTAACCTGATTGAATGCCGCGATGCTGCTCTGGGGATGGGGCATAGTCTCAGTGCGGCTATCAAGGCCAATTCTGAATCGAGTGGTTGGATGATTGGGTTGGCAGATATGCCATTAATCCCATTTTCAGTGCTGAATCAGGTATATCAAAATCTGAAATTGGGCGCCCTGATTACGGCCCCCTATTTTGATGGACAGCGTGGCCATCCTGTTGGGTTGAATCGTCTGTACAAAGATGAGTTGTTGGCACAGGAGGGTGATTCTGGTGCCAAAAAGCTGCTTCAGCGCGATGCTGAATTCATCCAAAAAGTCGACACTAATCAATCAGGTGTATTGATAGATATTGATTGTATGCAGGATATTAATCGAATAGAAAAAAGCAGCAGATAGTAATTAGTCTTGTCTGGCCCAGTTAGAATGGCTGTCTAAATAATTGCGATCAAAACCGGATATTTCAATTAAGCCATCCAGATCAAGAATATGAATATCGCCGTTATTAGACTCAAGCAAGCCTTGGTCACGCAATACTTTAAAGGTTCGGCTGACATGTACGGAAGATAAACTTAAGGTGTCGCCAATGATGGTTTGATTCATCGGCAGCACGAACTTGTCGGTATCAACGTTCAGCCTGACTTTCATTTCCACAATAAAATGCGCCAGTCTCTCTACCGCACTACGACGGCCTATATTTATGACTCGTTCAATGAGCATTGATTGTTCACGAGCAAGAATTAAAAAGAATAAATCCGTCAAGCGTGGTGCTTGATCAAAGATCTCCGTCAAGCGCTGTCGTGGAAACGGGCAGGCTTTCACTTCCGTCAAAGTTCGAAACTCGGAAAGGTTTCGATCAAAACTGATTTCTCGTAGACCAAGGATTTGCCCTGGCAGAAAAATATCCAACACCTGGCGCTGGCCATCTGCAAGGGTTCGGGTCGCGCAAGCCCAACCTGACTGAAGTGTGAAAAACCGTTCAGCCTTTCCACCTTCAATTGCCATGGGTTGATCGGCCTCATAACTACGAGGATCTTTTTCCAATGCCTTCAATAGGTTGATTTCATGTTCATTAAGATCAGCAAATTTTGAAAATTGATGAACAATACAACTGTCAGGCAAAGTTGAACTCATAAGCGTCCTTTAATATCCACAAAGAAATTATGATGGTGATGAAATATACCCCGGAAAAATCCGAAGTCAATCTAATATATATAGCCACCCAAAAAAAAGACACCATCCGAGAATCGGACAGTGTCAAAGGTAACCATTTAAATTATTTTGAACGGAATCCGTCAAAATAATATAAATGGTTGGGGTGAAGGTTATTTCATTTTCATCTGGTATCAATAACTGAATAATCTTAGGATCTAAGCATTTTTAAGTTATTGTTGATTTATAAATTTAATTAATTAAAGGTGATTTATTTTTATAGTGGTGGTCTGCGGCCGGTAATAAAAAATATGAGTGCGAGTACTAAACCCACAACAAATAAAATCCAGGCAATGCTGCTAGCTGTACCTGCAACACCTGTTAAACCTAAAGCACCCGCAATAATTGCAACGATTAAAAACGTTAACGCCCAACTAATCATGGTATGTCCTTGTTAAAGTTGATGGGAATTACACGATAGGACGATTATAAAAAAAGCTCCTTAACACAGGTTAAAGCGAAATTTAGATTAAAAAGATAGCTTGGGAGTACACTTGTTAAAGTGAATTAATAAATGTTTAAGCAAGATTCAATTAATCAATTGCAGTTCTGCATTCTGACATCAAAACTTAATGATTTAAGAGGAAGATAGAAAATGATAAACAAAACTGATTCAAATCCATTCCGGTTTTTATGTAAGATTTTGCTCATGACATTCGCTATTTCTAGTGTTGGATTTATCACTGCGTGTGATGATAAAGGTCCAGCAGAAGAAGCGGGTGAAGCAATTGATGAAACAGTTGAAGATGCTGGCGATGCAATTGAAGATGCCACAAATTAAACGATTGAAGTAATCAGCTTAATCCTATTGTCACATTTTAAGCTGCCAAAAATGGCAGATAATTTTGTTCTAAATTTTCAAGGAGATATTTAAATGGCTACGGCTCAAACAAATCAAGAACTTCAAGAACAATTAGATACTTTGCGTAAGGACTTTGCGGAAGTTACTAAAACACTAAAAGACATGACGGCAGCCTATGCCAAAGAAAGCCAGGATCGTGTCAAAGTTGCAGCAGGTCATGCTCAGGATCAAGTAAAAGAATCATTTACTAAAGTTCAAGGTGAAGTCGAAAGTCATCCTTATAGCAGCATGGCGGTTGCTTTCGGTATCGGCCTGGTGATTGGTAAAATTCTAGATCGTTAAAAGGCCCTTTGCGGGGTAAGATGGAATTAAGTAGCAGGAGATAAACATGGGCTGGCGTTCAAGAGTACAAATTAATACCGTGGCATTAACGGTAGCAACACTGTTAGGCATATTTGCACTCGGTTTCGCTGGTTTTGCTATTTATCTCGCCTTGCTAGTTCATTATCCCCCCAATATTGCCGCTGTCATTACGGCAGGGGGGTACGCCTTGGCAGCCATTTTGGTGATGCTAATCGCCAGATTTGCTGTATATCGCACAAAAGTAGCCGCACCGGGATTGGAGCGCTCCAGATCGCCGGATGTTGACGATTTGGAGAATGTTCTTCAGTTGGTGATCACACCAGCAATTACAAAAATGATTCATCAGCATCCTGGAAAATCAGTAATGGCGACTTTACTTGCAGGGTTAGTTGTTGGTTACAATGACGATACACGTAATGCTGCAAAAAGCGTTTTAAAACGTTTTTTTGAAGAAAAATAATGCTGAAATGCTCGACAAATTAAGCTGAAATTCGGTTGTTAGCATTCAGTTAATTGAAGGTAGGCAGGTGTACCGTGGGAAAAAAACTGAATCGAACCGCAGGTAAAACGCGGATTGAGACTTTGCAAAATCAGCGCAAGGAAAGAATCGCTAAAGCAGGTCTGTTGCTTGAACGGTGGGGACAGCAAGAAAGAGTCCCGGTCTCAGATGAAAATGAATTAAGTGAAATTGATCCGGATTTTATTGAAGATCAAATGACAGCAGAAGTGCTTAGCTCATTAACCGCAGAACAGATGCGTATTGTTCGTCAGCATTGGTCGGCGGGCCATTCGGCTGCTGAAATTGCCGAGATGGAAGAACAACCTCGAAATGAAATACGGCAGATATTGGGATTTGTTGTCGAACAAGTTGCCGATAAAGTTTTGAAATAAGCTGCCGATAACAGCTTTAATTAGTATTAGGGAGTCGATTATGGAAACAACAAACGTTGCTGCAATGGCAACCCAGTTGTCAGTACAGAACTCTGCCCAACAACAAATGGTCGCAACGCTGAAATTAACTAATGATCAGATTGCTGCCCAAGGTCAGGCAGTAATGAAGTTATTGGATGCGGTTCCAATGCCCCAAGGTAATTTGGGTAATGTTATTAACGTAAAAGTCTAATGACCTAACAAACACTTTTTACAGAAGAATTATCTCAAACCACCCCAGTCTATGTGCTCGGGTGGTTTTTTAATGTCTGAAAAACACGTAAGCTTCGACTAGCCCCTAATTACTCGGACAAACTAAATATGGAATCCTTGGTTGTAATCGTCTACCTGATCTTTGTGTTACTGATTGGATTATGGGCTGGGCGGGGCATCAAAACCATGCACGATTATGCCTTGGCAGGAAAATCCTTTGGCACGCTGGTGATTTTTGCAACCTTATCCGCTTCGTTTATCGGCGGCGGGTTTTCGATGGGTAATGCCGAAAAAGTATTTCTGGTCGGTATCAGTAATATTGTGGCTTTGTGGGGCTTCAGCATAAAAGAAATTCTGGTCGCCCGCTATATAGCACCGCAAATGATGCGTTATCCCAATGCTATATCCGTAGGCGATATCATGGATGAGCATTACGGCAAAGAAGCGCGACTATTCAGTGGTGTATTTTCTTTGGCCTTATGTGCTGGGATTCTCGGTGCCCAAATTGGCGCAATGGGTTATGTATTTAACCTGTTTCTCGATGTCGATCGAGTTTGGGGTGTACTGATTGGGTGCGGTATTGTTATTGCTTATGCAACAGTCGGCGGTATGCGCTCGGTTGTCTGGACCGATATTATCCAGTTTATTGTGCTCGCCATCGGTATTCCGATGACACTGTACTTTGGTTTGCAGCATGTCGGTGGCTGGCAGGCCATGCAAACAAATTTACCGGAAGCTCATCTATCTTTACCAACGGAGCCATTAGCCATCATTGCCCTATTGTCTTTGTTTATGACATTTATGTTGGGCGAGACATTGGTGCCCCCCTATCTACAACGTTTATTAATTGGTAAAAGCAGTAAAGATGTTATCCGTGGATCTTTATTAAGCGGCTTATTTTCAATTCCGTTTTTTGCCGTCACTGGTTTAATTGGCTTGGTGGCTCTGGTCATGCAGCCAGCTTTAGACGCCAACTTGGCGATGCCTTATGTTATTCAGCAGGCAGTGCCTCCAATACTGCAGGGTATTGTGGCGGCGGCGATCGTGTCGATCATCATGTCTTCGGCAGACTCGTTTTTAAATTCCGCTTCCATTGCCTTCAGTAACGACATCGTCAGACCATTACGAAAAAATCCATTAACTGCAAAAGCAGAATTATTGCTGGCGCGAGTGGTCACATTGCTGGTGGGTATTGCGTCGATGGTCTTCGCTTTGTCGATTGATAGCGTGATTGATATTTTGATTTACGCGTATAACTTCTGGGCTCCGACGGTTTTGGTGCCGTTAACAATGGCAATTCTCGGCTGTTATGTGAGCCGTAAACGGTTTATTGCAGGAGCCGTTGCCGGAATCGGTTCTGCCATCGTCTGGAATGTGATTTTGCAACAACCCTGGCAAATTGATGCATTAGTGATTGGATTCTTTGCTAATCTGATTGCCTTTACCAGTGTGGATAAAGCTGCAGCAAAAGCAGCCAAACTGGCTCGTAGTTAATGGTTTTTGAGATTATCAGTAAGGTAATTTCTTTGTGAGGAAAAACAGATGAGAATATCGACATCACGTTTTCACCGACTGCTGGCTTTGCCGATATTCGCTGTATTAACTAGCTGTGCTGCCTATAGTGTGGTCAATAGTGACCGGTATTCCGGCTCATCCAGTGCAGTACCAGCCGAATATATTCCTTCACCGGGATTCTGTCGTATCTGGTATAAAAACCGTACTCCGGAACAACAGCCGGCTCAAGGTGACTGTGACAAGCTTAAACAGGATGTACCCGATAATGCCGTGCTGTTAAAAGGCTGACTTTTATCATGTGTTTAAGCTAAGATTTATCCATGACTTTACGACTGCGTATGCTAACTGCTGTATTTGTTATCATCAATTTATTGATGGTCAGCGGTGTGACTGCGTCAGTGGCTCATTTGCCGGACGATCATTATTCAGCCCATTTGAGTATCGTGCATAGTCATGCAGATCACGGACAACATCACGACAACATCGATCATGATCATCAGTTGCACCTGCATCTGATTGCTGATTTAGTCAGTTTCACTATGATTCTTCATACTCTGACTGCGGACGCTGTCAGCCGAACCAGTAGCAGTCAGCTGGTTACCTTGTATTATTCGCCGCTATTACCACCCCCCAACGCTTAATTCCATAACGCTTTAAACAACTTAATGTTTTGCTGCCGGCTTTTCAGCTGGTGGTGCTATGGAGTTCATCATGAATTATCAAACGAATTTTTTCGCTAACAGGCTATCGATCTGTCCGTTACTGTTAGCTTTGACACTGTGGGCTATGCCTGCAGGGGCAGAAAACCAGCCGAGTCTTAATCTTGCAACGGCGATCGAACGCACGTTACTGCAAAGCCCGCAACTGCAACAGTTTCCCTATCAGCAACGGGCACTTGAAGCACAGAAACTGCAAGCCGCTTGCCGCCTAATCCACAACTGCAGGCCGATTTGGAAAATGTATTGGGTACGGGGCAGAGCCGTGGTCTTTCCGGTGCAGAGTTAACGCTATCGTTAAGTCAGCTTATTGAAATGGGCGATAAACGCCAGAAACGTATTGATTTGGTCGATGCAAGCTCCAGCCAGTTGCAGTACGAGTTTGAGCGCCAACGTCTTGATACCTTATCGGATGTCACGATGCGTTACCTGCAAGGGCTGCGTATTGATGCCTTATTGAGCTGGAATCAACGCCGACTGCAGATTGAACAACAGGCTTTGCAGATCATTAAGCAGCGTGCCGATGCCGGTGCTGTCGGTCAAGCCGATGTATTACGAATGCAGCTATTGCTGGAGCGATCAGAATCCAGAGCACAACAGCTGATTGGCGAACGGCAGATGGCCTATCAGCAATTGGCAGCTAGCTGGGGCGAGGAGGTTGATTTTTCGCGCCTTCAAGGACAATTACAGCAACTGCCAACATTGCCGCAGCGCGACACTCTGGAACAAGCCATCAGTCAATCACCGGCGTTTTTACAAAGTCATGCCTTGATTCGCTTACGTGAAGCGCAGTTACGTCTCAGTGAAGCACAATCCAGAACAGACATTACTCTGGGTGCTGGAATAAGACGTTTAGAGGCTGCCAATGACAATGCTTTGGTTTTCAGCTTCTCCATGCCTCTGCAATTCCGGGATCGTAATCAAGGCAATATCGCTGCCGCTCATGCGGAATATGAAGCCGGCGTTTTGCAGCAACAGCTGACGCAAACCGAATTACGCATGGCATTGCTGGAAATATATCAGGCCATGCGTAATAACCAGCAACAGGTGGAAAGGCTGCAACAAACGCTTATTCCTCTTACCCGTGAGCTGCTTAAACAAACTGAAGCAGGTTACCAATCAGGGCAATACAACGTACTGCAGTGGGTGGATGCACAAATCGAATCCTTCAGCGTTGAACGTGACTTAATCGAAGCCCAAACCGCGGTGCATTTACAGTTACTCGAGCTGGAACGCTTAACCGGCATACCGCTTAGCCGTTCAATATTTACAGCCAGTTATCAGGAATAGCCCATGAAATTCATAACATTATTATTTAGTCTGCTATTGCTGCCATTGTCGATGGCAATAGCTGCACCGGCCCACGATCACGCCGATTCACATGATCATGAAGAACCTGTGGAAGGACCGCATGGTGGCCGTTTATTGGAAAGTGGTGAGTTTTCGTTGGAAATCACATTTTATGAACAAGGTGTGCCGCCGGAACTGCGGGTTTATGCATTTGAGCAAAATAAGCCAGTTGATCCTGAGCAAGTCGAGTTGATGGTCACGCTGGTTCGCCTGGATGGTGAACAGAATATTATCGACTTTGCTGCTGAGGCCGATTATCTCGTCGGCGATACTATCGTTGAGGAACCACATTCGTTTGAGGTCGTGGTTGAGGCGGAATATCAGGGACAGTCCTATCACTGGCATTACGATAATTTTGAGGGTCGCAGTGAGATTAGTGATCGTTTGATAAAGCTGTCGGGCATTGAAACCGAAAATGCCAGTCCGCAAACCTTATCGATTTCCAATGCGTTATATGGAGTGGTCACGCTGCCCGAAGATCGTCAGTACCGCGTGAATGCGCCATATCCAGGGATTATTGAGTCAGTATTAGTTAAAACCGGCGACAAGGTTAAAAAAGGCCAGGTTTTATTGACAGTGCGTAACCAGGCCACCCTGCAAAGTTATTCGATTACTAGCCCGGCAAACGGTGAAGTGACTCAACGTAATGCCAATGCCGGTGACCATAGTGATATGGGAAACTTGCTGCAAATCAGTGATTTATCCCGGGTTTGGGTTGAGTTATCGATGTTTCCTGCTGATATCGAACAGCTTAGGGTTGGACTGCCGGTTCAGGTAAATGATTTACATCAGCATGAATCAGCCGAAGGGACCATCAGTTATATATCGCCAAAAATGACTGCTGGCCATATCGCCCGTGCGCGCGCTGAAATCGGTAATGCCAAGGGCAATTGGCGACCGGGAATGCATATTAATGCTGAGGTGATGGTAGAGCAATATCCTGCAAAACTCGCCGTTAAACGCAGTGCCATTCAGAGTTTTCGTGATATGCCGGTGGTGTTTGTCCGTTATGGAAATACCTTTGAAGTCAGAATGCTGACTCTTGGTAAACAGGATGCTGACTATGTCGAGGTGCTTTCAGGCTTAAAACCCGGCAGTGAATATGTGACAACAAATAGTTTTCTGCTCAAAGCGGAGGTGCTCAAGGCGGGCGCCACCCATGATCATTAGGGCCTATTTATCTATCAGAGCCACCACTGCTGGCGGCTATTTTTTCGACCAACAAGGCGGAAATTATGTGGTGTAGTCATTCTACATAAGTAATTTTCAACGCAGGGGGGCGGAAAAATAGCCCCAGCCCTTCGGGTTGTGATTGAAAAAACACCACTCTGCGTTGCTCGTCATTTATTTGGAATAACCAAACGACATTCCTCGCGCCTTGATTGGCATTTTTTCAATTCACAACAGAGGCGGCTATGAAAGATAAACAGGCCCTTTGGAGCAGAAAATGATTAATTTAATTGTACGCTTTTCTGTCGAGCGCAGATGGCTGGTGCTTTTCTTGACCATACTTATTGCCGGAGTGGGTACTTACAATGTATTTCGACTAAACATTGATGCTGTGCCGGATATTACCAATGTCCAGGTACAGATTAATTCTGAAGCAGCTGGTTATTCACCATTGGAAGTTGAACAGCGAATAACTTATACCGTTGAAAATGCGATGGCAGGGTTACCTAATCTGGATTACACCCGCTCG
Organism: Methylophaga sp. SB9B; assembly: GCF_004832235.1. Lineage (NCBI taxonomy): Bacteria > Pseudomonadati > Pseudomonadota > Gammaproteobacteria > Thiotrichales > Piscirickettsiaceae > Methylophaga > Methylophaga sp. SB9B. The sequence continues at coordinate 102,017 of NZ_SSXS01000011.1, read as the reverse complement.
TTATCCCGCTATGGTTTATCTCAAGTCACTGTTGTGTTTGCCGAAGGCACGGATATTTATTTTGCCCGGCAGCTCATCAGCGAGCGCTTGCAGAGTATTGGCAATACATTACCTGATGGAATAGAGCCGCAGATGGGGCGATCGCGACCGGTCTTGGCGAGGTGTTTACCTATAGTGTGCGGGCAGAAACCGGGTCTGTGAAAGCCGATGGAACACCCTACACGGCTGAGGATTTACGAACTATTCAGGACTGGATCATTCGGCCTCAGCTGGTGAAAGTGCCTGGTGTTACTGAAATAAACAGTATCGGTGGTTTTGAACGTGAATATCAGGTGGCTCCGGATCCGGCCAAATTACTGGCCTACAAGATCAGTCTGGCAGAGCTGAACGAAGCCTTATCCCGCAACAATCAAAATGTTGGTGCAGGTTATATTGAACGTAACGGTGAACAATGGCTGGTGCGTTCTCCGGGGCAATTAACCTCACTTGAAGATATCGCTAACGTAGTTATTACCAAACGTGATGACACGCCAGTGCGGGTTTCAGATGTTGCCGAAGTATTTTATGGCAAACAGCTACGGACTGGTGCAGCGACACGTGATGGGCAGGAAACAGTGCTAGGCACAGCATTTATGTTGATTGGCGAAAATAGTCGTGTGGTTGCCAGAGCAGTGGCTGAACGACTGGAACAGGTGAATCAAAGCTTGCCGGCAGGCATTGTGGCTGAAGCCGTTTATGACCGCACTACGCTGGTGGATAGAACACTTCAAACCGTGCAAAAGAACCTGTTTGAAGGCGCTTTGCTGGTGATTGTGGTGCTGTTTTTATTGCTGGGAAATATTCGGGCAGCTTTGATAACAGCACTGGTCATTCCATTAAGTATGTTGTTTGCGGTTACCGGCATGGTCAGCAATCGGGTTTCCGGCAATTTGATGAGTCTTGGGGCCATCGATTTTGGCTTGATAGTCGATGGGGCGGTGATCGTGGTGGAAAATGCCTTACGTCGTTTGGGCTTGGCACAACAACGGCTGGGGCGTTTATTAACTTTGCAGGAACGCCTTGCGGAGGTAATTGATAGTACCCGTGAAGTGTTTAACCCGGCGGTATTTGGCATGTTTATTATCATGCTGGTGTATTTGCCCATTTTTGCGCTCAGCGGTGTCGAGGGCAAAATGTTCCATCCGATGGCTTTTACTGTGGTCGCTGCGTTAATCGGCGCTTTAGTGTTTGCAGTCACCTTTGTTCCGGCAGCCATTGCGATTTTGGTCACTGGTAAAGTTGCTGAAAAAGAAAACCCATTGATGCGGTTTGCTCGGTGGATATATCAGCCAGTTTTAAAACTGTCATTACGCTTGCCGTTGCTTATCGTATTAGCTGCTACGTTGTTTGTCAGTGTCACCGTTCATTATGGTTCAAAGCTGGGGAGTGAATTTCTGCCACAGCTTGATGAAGGTGATATTGCTTTGCATGCTCTACGTGTTACTGGAACAGGCCTGGAGCAGTCGGTTGCCATGCAAAATCAGTTGGAATCGGTGATCGCTGAATTTCCTCAGGTGAAACATGTTTATTCAAAAATCGGCACACCGGAAATTGCCACCGATCCGATGCCGCCGAGTGTAGCCGACACATTTGTTATTCTTAAACCCGTTGAACAATGGCCGGATCCTAGTCTTAGCAAAGCTGAATTCCTTAATCAATTGCGTGAAGCGGTAGAAAACGTGCCGGGAAATCTCTATGAATTCACCCAGCCAATTGAAATGCGCTTCAATGAACTGATTGCCGGAGTACGTGCTGATGTGGCGTTACGAATTTATGGTGATGATTTGGATATGCTTTATCAGCTAGGCGGGCAGGCTGAGCAAATGTTGGCAGAAGTTGCTGGGGCGACGGATGTCAGGATGGAACAGCTTACCGGCTTACCAATGTTGTCGATTGAACCGCAACGAGATCATCTGGCCTTGTTGGGGCTGGATATCGCCAGTCTACAACAAAGCATCCAAACCGCGATTGGTGGCACACCCGCCGGATTGATTTATGAAGGCGACAAACGCTTTCGTATTGTGGTGAGGCTTGCTGATGAAATACGCGAGAACCCGGATCGGCTGGCGAAGTTGCCCATATGGCTACCTAATAGTGATGATGCGGATTTGTCCTATGTACCGTTAGGGGAGATTGCCGATATTTATGAAATCAGTGGTCCAAATCAGATAAACCGTGAAAGTGGTAAACGCCATGTGATTGTCAGTGCCAATGTGGTCGATAGAGATCTGGGGTCCTTTATCGCCGAGGTGCAGCAGAACGCACAACAACTGGATCTGCCTGCAGGCTATTGGCTGGAATACGGCGGTACTTTCGAACAATTGCAGTCAGCTAGCAAGCGCTTGATGATTGTGGTGCCTGTGACGTTATTGCTGATTTTGCTGTTATTGTTCAGTGTCTTTAATTCACTGCGTGATGCGTTATTGATATTTACCGGTGTACCAATGGCATTAACCGGCGGCTTGATTGCCTTAATGATGCGGGATATGCCGTTATCCATTTCTGCAGCAGTCGGATTTATTGCGCTTTCCGGTATCGCGGTATTGAATGGTGTTGTGATGTTGACATTTATCCGCCAGTTACGTGATCAGGGGTTGATTTTACTGGAAGCGGTTTTCCAGGGGGCCATGCAACGGCTTCGGCCGGTGTTGATGACTGCTTTAGTAGCGGGTTTGGGTTTTTTACCGATGGCACTCAATACTGGCACCGGTGCAGAAGTGCAACGACCGTTAGCAACTGTGGTGGTAGGTGGTATTTTGTCCTCTACCTTACTGACATTAATCGTCTTGCCTGCGTTATATCTTTTAGCGCATCGATACAAAACAAGGTCAGATCACAGCTGACAGACATAAAAAAGCCGGGAGAACCCCGCTTTTTTACTACAAACGAAGCTGAAACGAACTTAGTTCAGCATAGATTGCACTTTATCGCGCAATTCTGGATCGCTTTGGATAGCTAAAGCAATATTACTGTAGGTTTCAACATCTAAACCTTTGTCTTGAACAGTCTGAACCATTTTCTGGCTCGCTTCTTGTTGTAGTTGTGCAGCTTGATCTGGATCTTCTGTGCTTTCCAGGCGGCCTGAATATTCGCTGCGAATGCCTTCAAGGTCATCCTGAACATCAGCAAACTTCTGTAGATCAGCTTCACTGAAATCGGCAGCTGGAGCAGTTTCAGGCATGGGTGCTTGGGGTGTAGCCTGCTCCGGTGAGCCGTAACCCTGTTCTGCCATCGCAGAAGTGCTTAGACCTAATGCCATTAAGATTGAAACTAACGTAGCTGTTTTTTTCATGGTGTTTTCCTTTATTGGTTATGAAACACACGGTCTTTGTTGCGAGTTCTGTGCCAATCTCAGTAACACCTTATAAGTTGCTGAATTTAAAAGATATATATTTGATGGTGATTTATTCAGGAAAAATTGTCTCACTTGACCAGTACCATTAGGTGTGTCATTTTGGCTCATGTGCCATAAAACCCGGTATCTTTAAGAGGCTTCAAAATGCGATTTCCTTCAATTTTCAGCAATTTACGTCTGGTGTTGATTATGCAGGTCGCTTTACCGGTGTTACTGGTATTGGCTGTGATCCTGGTGATTGGTTTATCGATGGTGGGTCAGTTTATCGAAGAGCGTATGCAACGCGATTTGCAGCAGGTCGCCAGAACCATCCATCTGCCGGTATCGCAGGCGCTGGAAAGGCAAGATCTGGATCAATTACAAAACAGCATGGCGTCGGTGTTTGGAATTACCGAAGTCTATGGCGCCTATTTATTTGATTCCAACGGCAAGCGCTTAAGCAGCTTTGGTGTGGTAAATCCTACTCAAGAACAAGCAACCGATGCCTTACAGCAGATCATGCAGGGTGAATTTTCTCAATATGAACGCATTCGTGGTCGAGATGTGTATTCGTTTTTTATGCCGTTATTTGATGCGACCGGTCAGCCAAACGGTTTACTGCAGGTTACTAGACGTCGCAGCGATATAGATCGTGAATTAACCGAACTGAAGTACTGGGCCTGGGGTGGCTTTGGTTTGGTGTCTTTAATTATTTTAGGGGTCATCAGTTATTCGCATCAGCGGGCGATTGAAGCGCCATTGCAGCGATTGGTCGAAAGTATGCGCCGGGTCAGCCATGGTGATAGGCATCATCGTGCCGCTGAGCGAGGGCCAATCGAAATCAGTCAACTGGCTAAAGGACTCAATGGCATGCTTGATGCGATCGAACAGGTTGAAATCAGCGAAGCTCAACAGCGCATGGCACGAGAACAGATGGCCGAAAGGTTACGCCAGACTGAAACCATGGCAGCGCTCGGACAATTGTCCGCTGGTGTGGCACATGAACTCGGTGCGCCGCTGACCGTAGTTGATGGACGGGCCAATCGTTTATTACGCCGTATGGGCAATGAAAAAGATATTGCAGAGTTAAATGAAATTCGCCAGCAAGCGGCCAGAATGACTTCCATTATTCAGCAACTGCTTAGTTTTGGTCGTTCCTCACGGGCACAACTACGTGATCTTGATGTGGCTTCATTGATTGAAAGATCGGAATCTCTGTTAGCGGATCAAGGTTATCGAGTCAGTCTTATCCAAGGACCGCCGGCAAAAATTAACGGCGATTCGTTAAGTCTGGAGCAGGCCTTAATAAATTTATTACGCAATGCCTGTCAGGCTTGTCCAACTGGGCCGGTTGAGCTTTCCTGGCAAGTGGACGAGCAATTACATATTCATATTGATGATGCTGGCCCGGGTATTACCGCCGATCAACAAAGCCAGGTATTTGAGCCTTTGTCACCACCAAGGCACCGGGTGAAGGGAGCGGTCTGGGGCTGGCAATCGTACAAAGAGTTATGCGGGAGCATCAGGGAGAAGTGACATTGAGCAACAGCCCGTTAGGCGGTGCCAGATTCAGTCTGACTTTACCGATAGTGTCGAGCAACGATTCTGGAACAGCAGTATGAAAAACAAGCAGAACAAAAATTTACCGATCTTATTAATTGAAGATGATCAGGCACTGGCAAGATTAATCAGCGATGAATTGGAAGCCGAGGGCTGGAGTATGGTAGTTCATCATCAGATTCAATCGGCATTGGAGTGGCTGAAAATCAATCAACCTGCGCTGATTGTCAGTGACTTGCGGTTACCTGATGGCAATGGCATGCAAATAGTTGAGCAGGTCGTTACGCATTGGCCGGAAGAACAACGACCAGGGCTGATTGTCATAACGGCTTTTGGCAGTGTGCGTCAGGCGGTACAGGCATTACAGGCGGGTGCTGATGACTTTCTTACCAAACCTCTTGATTTGGAGCATTTCCTGCTGGCGGTAGAGCGCGTGGTTGCAACACGTAAACTGCATGATGAGTTATTTCAGTTCCGCAAACTCAATCGTCAACCAGCTTTTCATCAGATGTTTGGTCGCAGTGAAGCGATGCGTAATCTGTTTCAGCAAATCAAGGTGATTGGCCGTGCTCAAGGTCCAGTGCTGATTAATGGTGAAAGTGGAACTGGTAAGGAATTGGTTGCCAAAGCATTGCATGCAGAAAGTGATCGAGCCGATGGACCGTTTTTGGCAGTCAACTGTGCCGGTATTCCTCAAGAGTTACTGGAAAGCGAGTTTTTCGGTCATGCTGCCGGTTCATTTACGGGGGCTAAAAAAGCTCGTAAAGGCTTGTTGCAAGAAGCCAATGGCGGCAGTCTGCTATTGGATGAAATTGGTGAAATGCCAATGGCGCTGCAAGCAAAATTGCTGCGAGCGTTACAAGATGGTTCGATCCGCCCGGTCGGTCAGGATACCGAGGAAAAAGTCGATGTACGAATTATTGCCGCTACCCATCGGGATTTAAAGCAGAAGGTGGTCGATGGCAGTTTCCGGGAGGATTTGTTTTATCGTCTGGAAACCTTTGCATTATCAGTACCACCTCTGCGGGATCGTGAAGAAGACAGAGAAATTCTGGCCCAACAGTTTTTACAGCAATTAGTAGTAGCCCAAGGTCGAAATATTAAAGGCTTCAGTGACAAAGCTCTGGAGATCATCCGTCACTATGCGTTTCCGGGCAATGTCAGAGAATTGCAGAATGTAGTGGAAAGAGCGTTTGCCTTCTGTACCGAAGATTGGGTACAACCGCAGCATTTACCGGCGCGGTTACTGGAAAATCAAACGTCATCGGAAGTTTTAGCCAGCCCGGCTACGGAAAAGCAAAATGATGAATTATTGGCTGGAGCGGTGTTACCCACATTAGACCAATTACAGAAACGTTATGTGAACATGGTATTACGTGAAGTCGATGGCAATAAACGTCGAGCGGCTGCTTTACTGGGTATTGGTCGCCGTACTTTGTATCGCTGGCTGGATGAAGAGAGTGATGAGACTGAAGAGCCAGCTATAAAAGATAAATAGGCGCTAATCTTTGGAAATATAACCCCATTTATCACGAATCATTATTGCCGCCAGACCTTCCTTAAACGGGTGGGCGTGTTCAAACTGGGGTTCGATAACCACTTCACCCTGACGATTGATAAAACCATATTGTCGGTAGTTATGGGTTATCACCGCCAGGCCATCTGAAAACGAGTAGGCCCATGCGAATAGCGGTTCAATCTCCATCGTACCTTGAGTATTGATGTAACCCACCATGGCATCTTTTTCCACTCGCGCAAGGCCTTCACTGAAATTCCAGGCATCATCAAAATAGGGTTGAACCAGCATTTCTCCTGTGGAATTTATAAAACCATACAATCCTTGTTGTTTAATAACGGCAAAACCTTCATCAAAGGCTTTGGCTTCTTCAAATTGCGGTTGTATCAACCAGTCACCTTGCTGGGTGATATAACCCCATTTCCCATCAAGCAAAACAGCGGCAAAACCCTCGCGAAACACTCTTACCTGCTCGAACTGTGGTTCAATCAGTAAATGACCTTCGGCATCAATATAGCCCCAGTTATGATCAACTCTCACTGCCGCACGTTGTTCACTGAAAATATGCGTTTCATCAAATTGCTCTTTGATAATTTCTTCGCCTTCGGTATTGAGATAACCCCACTTACCATTTTTCTGAAACCCAGCGAAACCTTCGGAATAGATGCCAACCTTGTCATATTGAGCGGGGACCATTTCTTCACCCGAGCTATTGAGGAATCCCCATTTCCCATCTTGAATAAACGCCGCAAATCCTTGTTTAAAGGATTGAATTCGGGGATAGGTTGGTTGAAGAATTATGTTGCCATCGCGGTCAACGACACCCCATAAATTACCTTTCCGATAAGCCGTCACACCGCTGTCCAAATCATTGATTTCATCAGCTGTGAATAAAATGTCACCATCAGGATTGATAATGGCGAACTGTGCTCGCCCCTGATGGGCAATCATTACTGCGGCGCGATCATTGTTAAAACTGCCAGCATCATCAAAGATCAGATCGATCTGCAGATTTTCTACATAGGCCATGGTAGGCTGGAAGCCATAACTGGCAGTGAAGCCGGTGAATATTAAAGTCAGCGCTGACAAAATATACCCCAATGTTTTAAAAAGCTTTTTTCTCATAGGTCAAACCTGCCCCAGGAAATATTCCCATACTAAGTCTGTTCTCAATTGGGTGAAAAGCTCGTGAAAATAAATTTTGGGAAAAATCGCTCTGGAGTCCGCATAACAGCTTGAGCGATAGTGAATCAACAAAGTTGACGGAGCGTGTATGGAAAAGGATGAAGATACGTATAGTGCGCTGAAGTTGATGGCCGAAACCATTGATATGAGTTCTCGAAATGATAATGATGAAATTATAGGCCTTGAGTATTACGTTAACTTTCATGTGTTAACCGACGAAGAACTGGCTGAGCTGACTCAGTTATGGGAAAAAAAGCTCGCAACCTGTCAAAAAGAAAAACTGGCTTCGCAATTTACCGTGGTCCAAGTGTTTGGCTTAATTATTCTGGCGATGCTAATTGCCTGGCTGTCCGGTGGTATTGCTGGGGCGATTGCCAGTATTGTCGGGGTAGTTGGTATGATCGCGATGATCGAAGATAAGCGAGTTAAGAAAGCAAAACGAAATTTAAAAGATGCCGAGAAAGTCTGTAATAAACTTCGGTCTGCTTCACGTTCACATTGATATTGGAACCCCTTAGTGGCGGAGTGTGTCTGCATAGTCCATTAACACTCGAGGCACAGTGTGATTCGCCAATTTATTAAAACTTTGTTTGGCAGTTTATCGGCATTAACGCTAACGGCTTGTTCACCGGTGACATTACTTAATGCCATGGTGCCTGAATCCGCTTATCAGCATCGATCAGATTTAGTCTATGGAGAGTACGATCGTCTTAAACTGGATGTTTATCAACCAGCTCATTCTGTAGATAGTCAAAAACCTGCAACGGTGATTTTCTTTTATGGTGGAGGCTGGGAAGCAGGCGAAAAAGCCGATTATAAATTTGTGGCGGAAGCGCTGACATCACAGGGCATGATTGTGGTTATTCCTGATTATCGGGTCTTTCCTGAGGCAGTGTTTCCTGAATTTATCGAAGATGCTGCTCAGGCAGTGGCCTGGACCCGAAAGCACATTACTGAGTTTGGGGGTGATCCAGAGCAACTGTTTATTGCTGGTCATTCTGCCGGAGCACATATTGCTGCAATGTTGTCGGTCAATCCGCATTATCTTCAGCAAGCTGGTTTAGAGACTGAACAATTAAGAGGCATGATCGGCTTAGCCGGGCCTTATGATTTCCTGCCGTTAACAAGTCCGACGCTAAAACAGATTTTTGGTGATGATGCCAGTCAATGGCAAAGTCAGCCGGTGAATTTTGTCGGCGAAGATCATCCACCGACCTTACTGCTGGTGGGCAATAACGATCGCACAGTGCTGCCACGCAACAGTTATCGGTTTGCGGAAAAGCTTAAACAATATGGTAATGACGTCGAGTTGATAGAACTCAGCAATTACGGACATGTAGCCATGGTGGCCAAACTGGCTAAACCTTTGCGTGGCGATGGAGCGTTACTGGCACCTATCGTCAGCTTTGTGGAACAGCATCGTCATTAGCTTAATTGTGGGATAAGTTGCTGTGCCAGGGCATCGGCACTGCTGAAAGCCGCCTCAACACGCCCCTGAATGCACCAATCACCACAAGCCGCTAATTTTAGTTGGGTATCAAGGTAGGCAGATTGACCCGTTTGGGCTGGAAGGTTAGCGTAGACCCAGCGCTTGAAATCCACATGGCTGACTTCGGCAACATTGATACCACTGACTCGCTGCACCTCTGCGAGCATCAATTGCTGAATGGTTTGATCTGCGTGGTGCAGATGTTTTTCGGCCCAAATATTATTTGCCTGAATCACCATGGAAAACCCATCAGGACGAGATGGCTTGCTGCTATTGACCGACATCCAGCTAATGATGGCATCACTGACCAGGGCGGCTTGCCAATCCAGTTCTGGCGGATCATCAAACCCCAGCATCAGCGCGTAACAAGCCAGCATCTGTGTTTGCTGAATGGCATTAATATTTTGAAAGTTATCAGGTAACAGCGCTGAAGTCTGTTTAGCTGGCAGACAGCAGATCACCCAATCGAAGTTATCTGCAACCCGGTTATGATCACTGAACAGTTGCCACATTCCCAGGTGTTGCTCAAGATGCGTAACCTTGCAGTCAAACTGAATATTTAAGGGAGCGGCAAGAGCCTGTCCAATAGCCTGCATATCCGGGCTGCCCACATAATGTGGATAGTCAGCATTCCATTGGCGGCGGGTAATCTGTTTGTTATTGGAGAATTCGACAAATTCTGCATCCCAGCGCCGGATTATTTTTTGTTCAATCAACGGTTGAATAAACTCGGCAAACCGCTGGGTTTTAACCGTGAAAAATTGAGCGCCATGATCGAAATGAAATTGACCAACAGAACGGGAGGCCAATCTACCTCCGGCACGTTGAGCTTTATCGAATAGTTGGATCTCGGCAAATGGCTGCAGCTGGTGGGCCAAGGACAGGCCGGCTAGTCCGCTGCCAATGATGGCGATTTTGCTCATGGTGATCCGTTGTGAAATGAATTTGGCAATCTGACCAATGTGGTGAGGCGAGGTTTCCTGCAGCAAAAAAAAAGCCCCAATCCGAAGATTGAGGCTTTTCTATTTTAGCTACTGCGTATTAACGGTTGCAGATGTACATTGTTACTTCGAAACCGAAACGCATGTCTGAATATTCTGGTTTAGTCCACATAATATCTCTCCTGTTATTTGGTATCAGCGTTTGCTGACTTAGGAATAGATTATCGCGAACCAACAACTAAAACCTCAGTGAAACACCTGACGACACTCAGGATTTTCCTGATTAATCGCTGACCGGTGTACGCATAGTGACAAACTCTTCAGCAGCAGTTGGGTGTATGCCAATGGTGGCATCAAAATCCGCTTTGCTGGCACCGCATTTCATAGCAATCGCAATGCCTTGCATGATTTCTCCGGCTGACTCACCAACCATATGTGCACCAAGCACTTTATCGGTATCAGCGTCGACCAGTAGTTTCATTAATGTACGTTGCTGCGATCCACCAAGCGTGTTTTTCATCGCACGAAAGTTTGAGCGGAATTTCAATACATTAGGGTATTCTTCACGCGCCTGCTCTTCGGTCATACCCACCGTGCCGATATTGGGCTGGCAAAATACCGTTGTTGCAATATTGCTGTAATCCACTTTACACGGTTGCTTGTCAAACAAATAACCGGCTAATGCCATGCCTTCAGCCAAGGCAACCGGCGTTAACTCGATTCCCCCCGTGACGTCACCCAAGGCATAAATACTGGGCTCGGAGGTTTGAAAAGTTTTGTTAACCGCAATATGGCCACTTTTACTGAGTTTGATATCCACATTTTCCAGCCCCAAACCATCGAGGTGAGGCTTTCTACCGGTGGCAAACAGCACGGCATCGACGGTTAAATGCTGCCCATCGGTCATGGTTAAATACAGACTGCCATCTTGTTGTTTTTTGATGGATTTCACTTCGGTATTAAAACGGATATGCACACCGTTTTGCTGGATCTGCTCTGCGGCGAACTCGGCAATTTCTTTGTCAAAACCATTTAATAAACCACCACCACGCACTAATTGGGTGACCTGTGATCCCAAACCATGAAAAATACCGGCAAATTCAACGGCAATATAGCCACCGCCAACAACTGCCAGACGCTGCGGAAATTCTGCCAAATCAAATATGCCGTTTGAATCCACGGCGTGGGTTTTGCCGGGTATATCAGGTATAAATGGCCAGCCGCCGGTAGCAATTAATATACGTTCGGTAGTAAATGTTTTGCCATTAACTTCAACGGTGTTGGCATCGACAATTTTGCCTCTGCCATCAATGATCTCAACCCCGGCCCGATCCAGAATGCCTTCATAGACAACATTCAGTCGGCTGATTTCATCGGTTTTGTTATCACGTAAGGTTGACCAATCAAATGCCGGTTTGCTTACTTGCCAGCCAAAGCCTTTTGCATCCTTAAAGTGTGATGAATATTCAGAAGCATAAACATAGAGTTTTTTGGGAACGCAACCGACATTGACGCAGGTTCCGCCCAGATAACGATCTTCGCAAACAGCGACTTTTGCACCATAAGATGCCGCCATCCGGCTTGCACGAACACCACCTGAGCCGGCACCAATAACAAATAAATCGTAATCATATTTCATCTGTAAAACTCCTGTTTACTGCTTAACTTTGCAAAAAAACACCGGACCTGAGATTTATGCAGGTCCGGTGAATCATGGCTAAAGCGATCTTACTGTTTGTTCAAATAATCCAGCATCGTATCGACACCACTGACTTCAAATGGATCATCAGGCAGTTATCCATCTGGCCGGGTTCAGCAAACAACTGTTTAACTTCACCGTCTACAACGTGCATTGAATAACGCCATGACCGTGCACCAAAGCCCAGATTCTCTTTTTTCACCAACATATTCATGCCGCGAGTAAAGTCACCGTTACCATCTGGAAGCAATTTAACTTTGTTTACTTCCTGACGTTTTCCCCACTGGAACATGGTGAAAGCATCGTTAACAGACAGGCAGTAAACTTCATCAATGCCTTTGGCTTTCAGTTCATCGTAGTGTTCTTCATAACCAGGCAAGTGAGTGCTTGAACAGGTCGGTGTGAAAGCGCCGGGCAGTGCAAAAACAATCACGCTTTTGCCTTTGAAAATCTCGTCAGTAGTAACATCCTGCCAGCGGAACGGGTTATCACCGCCAATGCTTTCATCACGGACACGGGTTTTGAATACAACATTAGGAACTCGTTGAGTCATGCTTTTAATCTCCTTTACGGGGTTGATGTGACCTGAATAATTATCCAGTTGCGAGCAGTGTATCGAAATAAAAATGATTAATAAAACAACTTATTCAGGTTGTTTTAATCGTTAAAAACGATTAATGGTTTGGTTGGCTATTAATGTTGATGGCTAGGTTTAAATGCTGACCATTACGTTTGTTGCGGTACATGGCTTCATCGGCAAGGGTGTAAAGCTGTTGTAAATCGTAATCGCTTAACGATTTGGTTGTGGTTATACCAAAACTGTAATGCAGATGAATATCAGCATGAGTGGAGGCGTTGTAAATGTCGACTTTATTTGAAAGCCTTTGAAGAATGGTGGTTTGATCGGTGTCTTTTTGATTCACCATCAATACGACAAATTCATCAGCGCCTATCCTGCCAATCAAATCTGAATCTCGGAATGTGGTATTCAATAGGCTTGAGAACTGCAGTAACGCATTATCACCAGCATGATGGCCTAGATTGTCATTGATTTGATTAAAGTTATCTAGGTCAAAATAGACTAGAGAAGCTTCATAATCCTGGGTTTGGCACAAATGCAATACATGGTTGGCCCTGAATTCGAAGCCTCTTCTATTGAGCAGGCCGGTTAAATGGTCTTCACAGAGTAGTTGGTTGGTGGCGATTTCTTCTTCCACCATTAAGGCAAGTTCACGTAACAATCGGCAATCACGTTCACTCATATAACGTGGTTTTTGATCAATTACACAAACAGTACCCAATCTTTCCCCACTCGGAGCTCTGATAGGGTATCCGGCATAGAAGCGGATAAAGGGAGCCTTGATGACAAGAGGGTTATCAGAAAAACGTGGGTCAGTGATTGCATCATTCACTATAAAGCTGCTTTCTTGTTCAATTGTGTAATTGCAGAAGGCAATTTCGCGTGGAGTTTCATAAATGTCGACACCGACTTTTGATTTAAACCACTGTCTTTTCGAGTCAAGCAAAGTAATTAATGAAATCGGTACATCAAACATACGTTTTGCTAAGCGAGTTATCCGATCAAAGCGCTGCTCAGCCAAAGTGTCCATAATTTGCAACGATTCGAGTGCTCTAAGTCTTTGTTGCTCCAAGGCTAATTTGCGTTGTTGTAACCATTCATTGATTTGATTCGCAGGTACCGGTTTACCAATAAAATACCCTTGTGCTTTATCACAACCGAGCTTTTGTAAAAATTGCAGGGTCGCATAGTCTTCGATGCCTTCAGCAATTACTCTCATATCCAGACTATGAGCCAATTCAATGATGGCTTGAATCACTAATCTGGATTCACGAGATTGTTGCGCCGTCATCACAAAAGATTTATCCACTTTCACTTCGGAAAATGGCATACGTACCAGCTGCAACATGGATGAAAAGCCAGTACCAAAATCATCTATCGATAATTGAAAGCCTTTCATCCGCAATCTGGTCAAAATATCCAATGACGCAACCGGATCATCCATTGCGCCGGTTTCAGTCAGTTCCAGCATGATGCTGTGAAGTTTTACATCATGTAATCCGCACAATGCTTCGACTTGATTAAACAAGTTGAGATTTGGTAACGACAGGGCGGAAATATTGATAGAGCAGATTAATTGACTAGCTTGTGCAGTGGCGGGGGGATGTCGTTGTTCTTTACAGAACTGATTAAACCAGGGTAATGCCTGCTCAAATACAAGAAGGGTTAAGTCATCAATTAAATGGTTTTGCTCTGCTATTGCAATAAATACATCAGGTGCAATGAAGCCGTGGTCAGAGTGATACCAGCGTGCCAACGCCTCAAAACCCGTTAATACACCACTAGCGCAACTCACTTTGGGTTGGTATGCCAAGGTAATATCACGATTTTTAATCGCCTCGGCAACATCCTTTGCAGTTATGGCGGGCAAGCTTAATCCTGATTGCTGATGCTGACCGCCGTCAATGAGGTCCGTTAGATTTGGTGACGGCAGGTCGATCATTTCGCGAAAAGCTTTAGGGTTAAAGGGTTTAGGGAGGATTCCAACTATATTTAACCCATGAGCTGCGGCTGATCTTGCAGCAGCTTGAAGAACTTGATGTCCTACACCGCTGGTAATAATAATTTTGGCACTAATTTGTTGTTCACCTAATGCGCCCAGCACTTCAACGCCATCCATGTCTGGCATGATCAGATCAAGCGCGATATGTGTTGGCTTCCATTGTTGTAGCAGATCGAAAAAATCAGTGGCGGTAGTAGTTACCCGGACAGACATACCTGCATATTCTGCAACGTTGCGGATGGTTTCTCCGGTCAGTTCGTCATCATCTAATATCAGCAGTTTATGCTCAGACATGTATCTTTCTCTCAGCTTTTATAAGTGAGCATTTGCGCGACCTGTTTAAAAGAGCCGCACGATGGTAAGGCTTATTCAAAATAGCAATGCTGCCGTTTTGAATTTCTTCATCTGTCAAAGCTTTTTCAGTGTAGCCAGAGGTATAAAGAACCGGCAGGTTTTTACGAAGCTGTTTCGCTTGCTGAGCCAATTCATAGCCACTTAGTCCGCCAGGCATCAATACATCAGTGAACAGTAAATCAATTTGCTGTGCAGAAGCAAGCCAGTTTAATGCTTGATGGCCGTCAGCAGCAGCAAGAACTTGATACCCAGCATCGCGCAGTTGAGAGATGGCATACTGCCGTACCAGATCATTGTCCTCGACAACCAAAATCGTCTGTTGAGAATTTTGTAATGGCATTGGAGCTTCAATATCATGAAGAATTGCTGCAGGAGACACCGTGTCAGTATGCGGAAGAAACAACTGAAAGCGTGTGCCATGACCGTGTTCAGACTGAACCTCAATATTTCCGCCGGACTGTTTAATGAAACCAAACACCATGCTTAAGCCTAAACCACTGCCTTTACCCGTTGGTTTGGTGGTGAAAAATGGTTCAAAAACTTTATCTAGCAAGTCCTGTGGTATGCCATCACCGTTATCCATCACATCAATTTTGACGTATTCACCTGCAGCCATTTCATTCTGAGATGATGTATCTGGATTGAGTAAAATAAACCTCTCAGTACTTATCATCAATTTGCCACCATCAGGCATCGCATCTCGCGCATTAAGCGTAAGATTTAATAAACTGCTTTCTAGTTGAACCGGATCGATCATCACTGGCCAGATATCGCTGCTGAGATTCAAATCCAATTGATATTTATTCCCCAGTGAACTTCGTAACAATGCTTCCATATTTCGGATCAGCATATTGATATTAACCGCTTCTGGAGACAGTGGCTGACGCCTAGCAAATGCCAGTAGATTACGGGTTAACCCTGCGCCTCGTTCAGCTGCACTGCTAATAAGTCTGGCAAGTGGTTGTAAAGAAGGCTTTTCAGACAGTTCATCAATTAATAATTCGCTATTTCCAGTGATGACCGTTAACAGGTTATTGAAATCATGTGCAATACCTCCCGTCAACTGGCCAATTGCTTCCATACGCTGTGCCAGTTGTAATTGTTTTTGAATATGTATTTCTTCGGTAATATCGCGCTCCACTGAGACCCAATGGGTGTACCAGCCTGCGGTTAAGCCAATCGGTACACTGTTTAATTCCAGCACTATCTCACGACCGCTTTTATGATATTGCGTCAGTTGAGCTCGAATCGGTTGCCAGGTTTTGTAAGCCAATTTGATTTTGTTTAGCTCATTTTTTTCCGTTTTAGGGCCGTGCAGGATATTAAGCGTTTTGCCGATGACTTCTTGACGGTTGTAACCGGTTATCCGTTCAAAGGCACTGTTCACAAAAACAATATTCGGTTTTTCGTGAGCATAACGTGGCGCTTCGGTAATGATGACCACATCATTTAGTTGGGAAACAGCACTTCGTAGTAGTTTTAGTTCTTCACTTTCTCTTCTTTGCCGTGTGATGTCCCGCAAATAGACGGTTAAGCCTTTGCTTGATGGATAAATCTTGATATCCAGCCATAATTGTTTTGCTTCATAAAAATGTTCAAAGGAAATCACCTGCTGTTGTGCTAATGCCAAAGATAATTTTTTAAGCATAGCTCCCGCCGGATCAATATCAGTATTTTCAATGCCTTTATCATTCAGCAAAATTGAGCGTGGCGTGTTTAATAGCGTTACTGCCTGATTATTTACATAGTTGAAGCGCAAGTTGCTATTTAACGTAAAAAAAGCGTCGGTAATGCTGTCCAGCGTGTTTTGTAACTGCAGTGATAATGTTTCACTTTGTTGTTGCAGCATTTTTATTTGATTGATATTGATGCTGGAGCCATACCATTTATTGATTTGGCCTTGTTCATTACGAATGGGACTAGCTTGAGCCAAAAACCAGATGTATTCATTATCAAAGCGACGCAGACGATATTCATCCGAGTATGCATCACCGGTTTTTATGGAATACAGCCAGCGTTCTTGTACTCGAGCCTGATCCTCTGGATGTAATAACTCAATCCAATGTTGCCGAACATGTGCTGCGGGCTTACCAAAAAAAGCTACCGTAAGCTCAGATACCGAGTCGATGGAACCTTCTGCGGTAACCGTCCACATGAACTGGTGTGTACTCTCCGCCATATAATGCGAACGACGTTGTGCTTCAGCCAGATTTGCCTCGACGAGTTTGCTGTCATTTACATCCTGGATCACGCCCTGAATTTGTGTTGGTAATCGCGCATCATGATGAGCCATTATCCGTATCCGATGCGGTCCATCTGTGCCGATCATTGAGAACTCGCCATCCAATGGAGCTTGATGGCTGAGCGAGTTATTCAACGCTTGATTTAGCGTGTTTTGCTGTTGGGCTATAAACAAAGAGACAAAGTGCTGTTGAGAAATATTGCTATGGCCGGGTTGATGGATTAGACGAGCCGCTTCGGGACTTAGCTGTAAATGTCCAGAGTTATCTAATTGCCAATAACCTAGTTTTGCAATTCCTGCGGCGAGCTTAAGTTGTTGTTGAGATTTAGTCTGTTGCTGTTGTGAGCGGATGGTAAAGCTGCTTAGCAAAAAAATCGTCATTAAAGCCAGAGTAGCGAGTATACGATTGGCGATAAACTGAGTTTTTAACAAACTATCAAAGCTGATCGGCATAATAAGAGAGCCGGCCCAGATTAAAATTACGCAAAGAATAAATGTTATGGTAAGGCGGCGAAGACTTTTGCCTAGCCCAGACAACATTAGAATGGGGGCGTACAATACACCATGAGCAAATCCTGCAATCGTGTATCTATCGGTCACAAATACAATTATCAGCAATAAAAAAATCAGCCAGTCAAATAGACGGCTGTTCAATAAACGGCTCATAGTCTGATTCATATATAGATGACTCCAGTCATCCTGCTTGGGTGACAAAATGCAACTCAGAATGTGAATATACTGGAATAGTGAGAGGCGTCACATGCTTTTAATATTCAGCGCTGCTAATTGCCGTTGCGGCGAGTGATAGCGGGATAGCCGAATTAACAATAAATATTTTTTTCGGTAACAATATAGTCCATTGGCACGTCATGCGGCTGAGGATGAATGCTTGGCAGTTGCATCCACTGATAGCCGATACCAATGCTTAGAGGTTTTGTCGGAGTAGCTAAACTTCGATCATAAAAACCGCCACCATTACCTAGACGGTATAAATCGATATCAAAACCGACCAAGGGAATAATTAGGACATCTGGCTGAACGATAAGGGTATTTTGAGGAACAGGAATATCCCAAATCTCTGCCTGCATAAACGAGTCTGGTCCCCACTGGCGGAACTGCAAGGCTTTATCAGCATCGATAATTTTCGGTAAGGCTGCAGCCCAACCTTGTTTGATAAGGCCGAAAATAAAATCGCGGCAATCAATCTCTCCACGAATTGGCCAATAAAATCCGATGGTGCCTTTGGGTAAGGGGTCGATGATGGATTGTAAATTTTTAAATAATGCGGCTTGGTGTAACAGACGTAATTCATTGGCAAATCCGAGACGTTTTTCAGTCAAACTAAATCGTTGTTCACTGCGCCATTTCTGCCAAGAAGTTTTCATGTGGATTCTGGGATTTCCAGTAACTCTTGTAAACGATCTTTGTTAAAGATGACGTCGGCCAGAGTATAGTCATCCAATACATTTAAAAATGCTGCCTGAGCTTTATGAAGTGCGTTTCTCAAGATGCACGCCGGTTGGATTGGGCAGGCGATTTCATCACTAAAACAGGGAAGTAATTGCAAGTTTTCGGTTTTACGAACTAACTTGCCAATACCGATATCCGCAACGGGTAAGGCCAGTTTTAAACCACCCCCCCGACCGCGATGGCTGACAATATAGCCATGTTGCACCAGAGTCTGCGCGACTTTAGCAAGGTGATTGGAAGAAATGTCGAATCGTGTCGCTGCATCCTGAATGGTTGCAGGTTGCTTACCATGATGTACTGCCAGATACACTAACAATCTAAGCGCATAGTCGGTATGCGTGGTGAGTTGCATTTTTCGTTAACTCCTAAAAGATGGACAATACTATGCGTTTTTAAATAAGCATGTAAAATACCTATTTAAACGATAGGAGTTTGGCAATGAAGCCAGAAACTTTCGATATTATTCGTCAAACACTGCCAATATTAGAGCTGCATGGCGAGAAAATAGCGGATTGTTTTTACAAAAATATGTTCCGAAACAATCCGGAAGTAAAAACTTTTTTTAATCCGGCTCATCAACACGAAGGCACGCAACAACGCGCCTTGGCAGGTGCACTCTGCGCCTATGCCCAACATGCTGATAATCCTGAAAAATTAAAGCACGCAATTGAATTGATCGCGCACAAACATGTTGCTTTAGGCATTAAGCCAGAGCATTACCCCATCGTTGGGAATAATCTGTTATTAACATTACGTGAAGTTTTAGGTGAGGCTGCAAGCGACGATATTATTGATGCCTGGGCTGATGCTTATGGGTTATTAGCAGGACTGTTTATCGATAGAGAAGATGATTTATATAATCAACAAACTCAGCAACATGGTTGGCAAGGCTTCAAAGCTTTTAACCTGATTCGACGTCATCAGGAAAGCAGCAACATCACTTCTTTCTATTTAAGTCCGATGGATAAAAAGCCCTTACAAGCCTATCTGCCAGGCCAATACATTACCCTTAAAGTTCAGTTGGCCGACGGCAGCCAAGTGATGCGCAATTATAGTTTGTCTGCTGCTCCGCGAGAAGATTACTTTCGTATCAGTGTCAAAAAAGAAAAAAACCAATTGCCTGAACATGCGGATGGCGTGGTATCCAATCGTTTACATGACAGTTTTCACGAAGGCGATCAGCTTTTAGTGACACCCCCAAGTGGAGTTTTTACTTTGAAGCTGCCATCAGATAACCATCGGCGGGTGGTATTTATTGCCGGTGGCGTTGGCATCACCCCACTGCTTTCCATGTTACATCATGGATTAGCCCATTCTCCGCAGCGGCCTTTTACCTTAATACAATTGGCCAGAAATAATGATGTTTTGCCGTTTCATGAAGAGCTGTCAGTTCTGGCTCACACCTATGAAAATTTTGACTGGCATGTTCGCCTTAGCCAACCTGCTTCAATCGTCAATTCTGACAAATTGCACCAAAGCCTAGGTCACATAGATAAAGCCTTATTGGAGCAGTTATTACCAGATCCTCAAGCGGATTATTACCTGTGCGGTCCGAAAGCAATGATGAAGACAACACGATTATTGCTTCAACAGCAGGGTGTTGAAGATTCAGCCATCTTTGCAGAGTTTTTTGGTCCGGCTGAAGCTCTCTAACAAATCTTCTTCAAACAAATAGTGAAATCCGTTTGCTTCAAGAGTGCCAGTAGATGGATTTCAACCTTCATCAGTAAAGCATTATCACGCAATGAATTCATTCAAAGTTTTGCAAAAAGTATTATCAAATCATCCTAAATCCAGAGAGATAATAAGCGCTAGCCTTGGGGCATTTACTGCAATTTTGCTGCTAATGTCCCTCATAAGCCGGCTTCAACTCACAATGGAAATGGAATTATTGGTGCTTGCCTCAATGGGAGCGTCAACGTTTTTATTATTCGTGTTGCCGCATAGTCCTATGGCACAGCCTTGGCCATTAATGGCAGGCCATTTAATTGCAGCTGTTGTGGGGGTGAACTGTAATTATTGGATAGCCGATCCAATTATCGCTACAGCAACAGCAGTGGGATTATCAGTGCTATTAATGCATCTATTGCATGCCCTACATCCCCCAGCCGCCGCTACCGCAATAATTGCTGTAATCGGCCTTCCGGAACACAGCGCCATTGCCTGGCAGTTTGTTTATGCCGTGGTGATCATCAATGCTGGAGGCCTGCTTTTCCTCTCGTTATTAATTAACAACCTCCTGCCCGGACGCCATTATCCACAACGAGATAGCCACCATAAACATCATCAGCAATTTATTAAAAGTGCGGATGAAAAACTGCTGTTAAACGAAGCGGATTTTCAATGGGCACTTTCTCAAATAGATACCGTCATAGATGTTTCAGAAACAGATTTAGTGGATTTATATGAGTTTGCTGCTGAACATGCAGAACAACGAAATATAAATCAAAAAAATAAAAATTAATTGTATTCAGTTTGATTTAAGTTTGGTTTTGTAAAGTGAACCCACCTTAATCGGAAAGGAGTACCAAAAATGAAAAATTTAAATAAAATGACATTAGCGACATTACTTGCTTCAGCGCTGACATTTTCAGCTGCAACTGCAATCGCTAATGATGATTTAGCTTCAATGCAAATGAAAGTTGAACAGTTTGGTTTGATAAGCATTGATGAGGCTAAAAACATCGCATTACAGGAAAAACCAGGCGTAGTTAAAGATATCGAACTGGATAGTATTGATAACGGCGGTGGCTGGGAATATGAAGTTGAAGTAGTCCAGGAAGACGGTACTGAATGGGATATCGATATTCATGCCAAAACTGGTGAGCTTCGTAAAGTAGAACGTGATTGATAGTTAACTCTATCCTGGTGTAAAAAGCAGCGGCCCGTCTTTGACGGGCGTTTTTTTATTTGTTGTAGCTAAAAATAGATTGAATAATTCAGCTTAATTTAATTTTAATTTTATATCGTAAAAATCCATAACTAATAGGGTGGCGATATGAAAAAATTATTAATGTTTACGCTGGTGAGTTCTGTAATAAGTTTTTCAGCTTTTGCTGATGATATAGTTGAAATGCAAACGAAAAGTGAACAGCTGGGTTTGATTAGTGTGGACGAAGCAAAATCCATTGCTTTAGAAGCCAAGCCGGGCATCATTGATGACATTGATTTGGAAAACCGTTCATTTTTTGGTGGCTGGGATTATGAAATCGAAGTGCTGGGTAAGGACGGTAAGGAATGGGATGTCTATGTTAATGCCGAGACCGGTGAGGTGAGAAAAGTCAGCAGAGATTGGGATTGGTTCTAATGGTTTTCGGAAACCGCTTCGGCGGGTTTTTTTATACGATAAGCGGTAATCGAACCTCTATTTTCAAGCCTCCCATTGAAGAGCGACTAAACAACATTTCACCACTGTAGCTATCTACTATATCTGAAACAATTGCTAATCCGAGCCCACTTCCAGGGACGGATTCGTCAGCTCGGTATCCGCGTTGGGGGAGTTGCGATAATTCGCTTTCATCACAACCTTTACCATCATCTTCGACCACAAAATGACAATAATCATTTTGATAGACACTAATGTTGACCCGCTTTCGGCACCATTTACAGGCATTTTCCAGCAAGTTGCCCAACATCTCTAGCAAATCTTCCCGATCACCGATAAATAACAAGTCTGGTTCTATCTCCCAGTCAATGACTGGGGATTTGTCACGATAAAGCAGTTGTAATGTCTTACTTAGCTCAGCAATTTCCTGTTCCAGTTCAACTTTTTGACCTGGCATTGCAGAACCCAATAAGCGAGCACGTTTTAATTCTCTTTCAATAATTTGTCCCATATCGCGACTCACCTGATTTAATGAGCTTTGAATATCCGGCAGGTTTTTTATTGCCTCGCGTTCAGCAGTTTGATTTAGCAATGTCAGCCGGGTTTTCAGGGCATGAGCTAGATTGCCTAACGCGGCTCGGGAGCGTTGTGTTTTGCGGGTCATGGTATTGAGCAAACGATTCAGCTCTTCAATCATCGGTTGAATTTCTGCCGGTCCCTTGGCATCAATTTTTGCTGTTTCTCCGCGGCGCAAACCAGATAGCTGTTTTTGGATTCGTTGTAATGGTTGTAATGCCTTACCGACAATTAGCCATTGAATAAAAAGTAATAAGACTAAACCAATGGCGGAAACCAATGAATAAAGCATTTGAAACTGAAAAATATCTTCATCCAAAGCACTGATATTCTGAGCCACCATAATGGTGAGATTGTGACCTTGTTTGTAATAGCCTCGATGCAAGGTGAATAAACGCTCATCATTTGGTCCGATCAAGGATGCCTGAACTCTCTCACCGCTGGGGATCGGTTCGATGTTTAACGACTCATCCCATAAAGATCTGGATTGTCTGCAGGACTGTTCGGTACACACAACGAAATAATGACCGGAGAATGGTCGTTGATACAAACTGCTAATACGTAATGAATTTAATTCGAAGCTGCCATCGGGGTTGATTTCGACACTGGCCAGTAATCCTTCGCTTTCGCTTTCCAGCCGTTCCAGTAATTGTGTTTCGGTAACCCGTTCAATTACCAGCGTAATCAATGCCCATTGCAGTAAGATCAACAGACTTAAGGTAAACGTCAGACCTAGTGAAAGCCGGCGTTTAAGCGACATTATGCTGAGCCGAAAATATAGCCCTGCCCGCGGCGGGTCTGAATTAAATCGGTGCCCACTTTCTGTCGCAGGCGATTAACATAAACTTCGATAACATTACTGTCCTTGTCACTATCGTATTCATAGACATGCTCTGTGAGCCGGCTTTTAGAAATAACCTGACCAGGATGCAGCATAAAATAGCGTAATAAGCGGAATTCCGTTCCTGTCAAAGTAAACGTTGTGCCATCGCTTAATTTAACCGATTGAGCATCTTCATCCAATTGCAACCCGGCAACCTGTAATGGTCCGCCGCTGGTGCCGGAACTGCGTTTCAGAACGGCACTGATACGGGCTAATAATTCTTCAGTTTGAAACGGTTTGGCAACGTAATCATCGGCGCCCGCTTTGAAGCCCTGGACCTTTTCTTCCCAACTGCCTCGGGCTGTCAGGATAACCACGGGAACATGATTGTCTCGACTACGCCAATTTTGTAAAACTTCCATTCCAGAGCGTTTGGGTAACCCTAGGTCCAGTACAACTAGATCATATGGTTCAATATCACCAAGCGCTTCAGCATCAATGCCATCTACCGAAAGATCCACAGCGTAACCTGCTTGGGACAACGCATTTTGCAGGGTGGGACCCATTTGCGCATCATCTTCGACCAGAAGTAACCGCATAATTAGTCGTCCAGCTCCAGTTCAAGCAAATCGCCGTTGGTTGCGTCAAATTCAAGCTCCCAAACACGACCTTGTTCATCAAGAATTTCAATTTCGTAAATTAACATGCCGTCATCACGTTCAAGCTCTGTGTCGATAACTTGGCCTGTGCGATAAGTTTTGGCTTTCTCAATAATGGTTTCTAATGGCAGGATCTTACCAGACTCACGCAACATGCGTGCTTCTGAATGACTTACATCGTCAGCCATAACGGGTGTTACGAGTAAAACTGAAATCAGTAATAATCCGATTAATGGCAGTATTGAAGAAAATAGCCGTTGCATATTTTTCCTAATCACTAAATATGAGTTATCTAACATAATTAAGCCTGATTTTAGTCAATCAGGCTTAATTTAAGCTGAACTTTAAAGCTATTTTGCTAAATAAACTAACCTTGTTGGAAACGCTTAATCATGTCGCTCATATGATGAGATTGGGTTGATAAGCTATGGGCCGCGTTGTCAGCAATTTCGGCACCATGCGAAACTTGTGACGCGCTTTCATTAACTTGCACAATGTTGCGATTAATGTCTTCGCTGACACTGCTTTGCTCTTCAACGGCAGCAGCAATTTGGAAATTCAGCTCATTAATATTGCTGACTTCATTAGCGATGGTTTCCAGCGCTTGGATAGATGCTTTGACATGCAGCTCACTGGTGCCACTGGTTTGCTGACTTTGTTCCATCACTTTCACCGCTTCTTTCACCGCGTTATTCAACTCACCAATTAAGTTTTGAATTTGTTGAGTGGACAGTTGAGTTTTACTGGCTAATGAACGAACTTCTTCAGCAACCACAGCAAAGCCACGACCGTGTTCACCAGCTCGGGCAGCCTCAATCGCGGCATTCAAAGCTAATAGATTAGTTTGATCGGCGATGCTGGTAATTACCTCAATGATCTGTCCGATATTACGAGTATCTTTATCCAATTGAGCAACTACTTTGGAAATGTTACCGATGGCAGCGCTTACATCGCCTAAAGAATTTACAGCTTTTGATGCGCTTGATACACCTTGCTTTGACAGCTCGTCAGTTTCACGAGCTTTGGTGGCAGCATAGGCGGCGTTGGTAGCAACCTCTTGAATACTGGCAGTCATTTCGGTCATTGCTGTCGCGACTTCTTCCATCCGCATCGCTTGCTGGCGGATAGCCGATTGAATATCTGAAACAGAATGTGCACTGTTGTCTGCCTCTTGTTCAATACTGGCAGCGGAATCTCTGATTCGACCTAATGTGGTTCCCAACCGGCCTTTTAAAAACTCAGCAGTTAACTGGATTTGGCCGATTTCATCTGAGCGGCCGGTATAAATTAATGCCATTAACGGATTGTTGATTTCTTCCCGTGCCCGGTTAGCTGCTTGTTTTAATGGTAAAAAAGCCCAGGTAGATAAGCCCCAAAAAATCACAATTGTCACTGCAGCAATGATGGCAAGTTTATATGGTTCAACCTGCAACAGCGAGCTTGCCACCACCAATGAAATAACGAGTGCTATTACGTGAGCCAACAGAAAGCGATAATTTAAATTGAGTCGATAAAACCAACTGCCATCAATTGCTGACTGGCCATTATTTATGCGTTTATAAACTCTTTCAGCGCGTTCTACACGTTCACGTGTGGGTTTGGTCCGTACAGATTCATAACCGACCACATCGCCGTTTTCGATCATTGGGCTTATATACCCATCCACCCAATAATGATCACCATTTTTAACACGATTTTTTATAATTCCCATCCAATGATGCTTGGATTTCATTGCTTTCCATAAATCATCAAATGCCTCTGCCGGCATTTCCGGATGTCTTATGACATTGTGATTTTTATTAATCAGTTCATCTGCTTCAAAACCACTGATTTTTTGAAAGGTGTTGTTAAAGCTCGTAATGATGCCTTTCATACTGGTGGTTGATACGATTTCTTCACCGTCAGGGAAGGCAACTTCATTATTTGTTATTGGCAGATTTGTTTTCATGAGGTTGCCCTTCTATATTTATTTAACTTGAGGAAATGCTGACCAAAAGGTGGTGATCTATTAACGTAATAGCGGCATGTTAACTCGGGACTTTAAGTAAAAAAATGAAGTGTTAAATTCAAAAGCTTAGATTTTTCCACGAATTTTTTCATCTTATTGACACACCTGGAAAAATTCAGAAATTACCTTATACAAATCAATATGCTTTTCAGCTAAGGTAAGGCTATAAACCTTATAACAGAGGAGCAATAACGCCTATGAATAATTCAAATTCAAAAGTGGCTCATGTTAAGTTGACTGAAGAGCGACTAAGTCAAACTAAAACGGTTTCACCTCCAGCTATTTTGCGAGAAGCGGCTGCTTTGGCCGGGGTTGAATTCAACGGTGATAATCCATGGGATATTCAGGTGTTTGATTCCAGAGCCTATCGCCGCATTCTCACCCAAGGTTCGTTAGGCTTCGGTGAGAGCTACATGGACAATATGTGGGAATGCCATGAGCTGGATGAGTTATTCCACCGTTTACTTAAAGCCGATGTTGAAAAGCATTTGGGTGGCGTTGCTAAGCTCAGTTTGACTATCGAAATTATCCGTCAAAATATTTTTAATCGCCAAACTAGCAAACGAGCCTATGAAGTAGGTAAAAAACACTACGATACCGGTAATGATATTTTTCAGGCGATGCTCGATCCGACAATGAGTTATTCATGCGGTTATTGGGCTAATGCCGATACGTTGGCTCAAGCACAAATTGATAAATTGGATTTAATTTGCCGAAAACTGATGCTTAAACCCGGAGAATCGGTACTTGAAATCGGTTGTGGTTGGGGAAGTTTTGCTCAATATGCTGCCAAGAATTATGGTGTTGAAGTGCTTGGTATCACTATCTCCAAGGAGCAGCAAACTCTTGCTCGCGAGCGATGTGCAGGATTACCGGTTACTATTGAGTTAATGGATTATCGCGATCTTGAAGGCCAATTTGACAAGATTGTTTCCATTGGCATGTTTGAGCATGTTGGTCCTAAAAACTATCCCGTCTACTTTGAAAGCGCGTTGAAGTTATTAAAGCCTGAGGGCTTATTCTTGCTGCACACCATCGGCATACATGCTACTTCTTTGAAGGTCGACCCCTGGATTGATAGATATATATTCCGCAATGGAAAATTGCCTTCGGCAGAAGAGTTGGCGAAGGTCATCAATGGTCGTTTTGTCATAGAAGACTGGCACAATTTTGGTACTGATTACGATAAGACGTTAATGGCCTGGTGGGAAAACTTTGATACAGCTTGGCCAGCGTTATCAAGTAATTATGACGAACGGTTCTACCGAATGTGGAAATATTATTTACACAGCTGTGCCGGATTCTTTCGTTCTAAACAAGGGCAGCTGTGGCAGTTAGTTTTAAGTAAGCGAGGCCGGGAAGGTGAATACCGTTCATTGCGTTAAATATTCGCTTAATAAATAACTTAATCGATAAAACCGATTGTTAATATAGGAATTTGTTGTTTCAACGATTCAATGTTTTAGCCTATAGTAAGGACAAACTCACGTAGATGAGTCTTTTTTATTGCCCTCAAGGAGGCGAACATGGCAGACAAACAAAAACTCACCACAATCGGTGGCGCACCAGTCGTAGATAATCAGAATAGTATGACAGCAGGTCCTCGCGGCCCGTTACTTATGCAAGATGTCTGGTTTCTGGAAAAAATGGCCCACTTCGATCGTGAAGTTATTCCAGAGAGACGAATGCATGCCAAAGGTTCTGGTGCTTTTGGAACCTTTACGGTCACTAACGATATTACGCAATACACTCGCGCCAAAATTTTCTCCGAAGTCGGCAAAAAAACTGAATTATTCGCCCGTTTCTCCACAGTGGCTGGAGAGCGCGGCGCAGCAGATGCAGAACGTGATATCCGTGGCTTTGCCGTTAAGTTTTATACCGAAGAAGGTAACTGGGATATGGTCGGCAATAACACGCCGGTATTCTTTTTACGTGATCCATTGAAGTTTCCGGATCTGAATCATGCTGTAAAACGTGACCCGAAAACCAATATGCGTAGCGCTCAGAACAATTGGGATTTTTGGACCTTACTTCCAGAAGCGTTACATCAAGTTACGATTGTAATGAGTGATCGTGGTTTGCCAAAAAGCTATCGGCATATGCATGGTTTTGGCAGTCATACCTATAGTTTTATCAATGCTAATAATGAACGTTTCTGGGTCAAGTTTCATTTTAAATGCAAGCAAGGCATTGAAAACCTGACTGATGAAGAAGCTGGTAAAGTGGTAGGCGAGGATCGTGAAAGTAACCAGAAAGACTTATTTGAAGCAATTGAACGTGCTGATTATCCCCGTTGGGAATTGAAAGTACAGGTCATGCCGGAAAAAGATGCCGATACCTATCATATTCATCCCTTTGACCTGACGAAAGTCTGGCCACATAAAGATTATCCGTTGATAGATGTTGGCGTAATGGAGCTGAATCGTAATCCTGAGAATTACCATGCGGATGTGGAGCAATCGGCGTTTTCTCCTGCCAATGTCGTACCGGGCATCAGCTTCTCGCCCGACAAAATGTTGCATGGACGGTTGTTTTCTTACGGTGACGCCCATAGATATAGATTGGGGGTAAATCATCATCAGATTCCGGTAAATACTGCTCGTTGTCCGGTACACAGTTTTCACCGTGATGGCGCAATGCGTGTCGATGGTAATTACGGTGCGACTAAAGGCTACGAGCCAAACAGTTATGGTGAGTGGCAGGAACAGCCTGATTTTAGTGAGCCACCTTTAGCGATTAATGGTGCGGCGGATCACTGGAACTTTAGAGAAGATGATGATGACTACTACTCACAACCAGGCAACTTGTTTCGTTTGATGACGCCAGAGAAACAGCAGGTATTGTTTGAAAACACTGCTCGGGCAATTGACGGTGCTGATGATGAAGTGAAAAAACGTCATATTCGTAATTGCCTGAAAGCCGATCCTGCCTATGGCAAAGGTGTTGCTGACGCAATTGGTATTTCACTGAACGATGTGAACTAAACAGATATATGGATCATGGTCGCCGTGATTTCACGGCTGACTTCGAGTTTTATCAGGAGGTAAATGTATGAGTTCTATTGATATTGGTATTAATAAGAAAGACAGAGAGAAGGTCGCCGAAGGTCTGAAAAAACTATTGGCTGACACCTATACTTTGTATCTGCAAACCCATAACTTCCATTGGAATGTGACTGGTCCGCGCTTTCGTGAACTACATTTAATGTTTGAAGAGCATTATGTTGAATTGGCGACGGCAGTTGACGATATAGCGGAACGAATCAGAACGTTGGGTGTCTCAGCTCCGGGTACTTATAAAGCGTTTGCCGAATTGAGTTCGATCAAGGAAAAAGACGGTGTACCTGAAGCGAAAGAAATGACAGAAATTTTGACGCACAATCACGAATTAGTGGTTAAAACCTGCCGTGAAGTATTGAAACTGGCAGAAGCTGCGGATGATGAATCTTCATTGGCTTTGGTTTCAGACCGTATGCGAATTCATGAGAAAACGGCCTGGATGTTGCGGGCGATGTCTCAATAATAAGTACTTTTTCTCTCTCCCTCATTTTAAGACCGCCTACGGGCGGTCTCTTTTTGTCTGCCATATGAGGTTTTATAGGCTGATTACGGAATATTCTTTGAGGTCAAAACAATCATTTTGTCGATCTGCATATCTTCCATGCTATAGGCAATGCCGCCAGTACCATGACCTGAGTGTTTCAAACCGGCAAATGGCATCCAGTCGACACGAAATGCAGTGTGTTCGTTAATCATCACTGCCGACGCATCCAGCCGCTCTGCCACATACATTGCATTATCAATATTCTGACTATAAACCGCCGCCTGAAAGGCAAAATCCAGACTGTTGGCTTCAGCAATTGCTTGATCCACATCCTGATAAGGATAGATACAAACCACCGGGCCAAAAATTTCACTTTTGGAGACTTTGGCATCTGCTGGCGGATCAAATAATACAGTCGTGGCATAACAGTTATTTTCCAGTGCTTCACCGCCGGATAATAATTCTGCACCCTCGTTAACCGCTTCTTGTACCCAGTCATTGACCCGAGCCACTTCACTATTACGAATTAATGGGCCGATTTCTGTTTGATCCGATAATGGATCGCCAATCAACATTTTATTACCGGCTGCGGCCAGCTTTTCAGCCAGTTCACGGGCAATCGAATGATGGGCAAAAATTCGCTGAACCGACACACATACCTGACCAGCATGATAAAAGCTGCCTTTGGCCAGACCAGGAATGGCTGCATCGATATCGGCTTTTTCATCGACAATAACCGGGGCCACACCACCATGCTCAAGTGCACAACGTGTTCCAGCCGCCAGTTTTGAACGTAAATACCAACCAACTTTTGCACTGCCGATAAAGCTTAAAAAAGCAACACGCGGATCAGTGGCAAGCTGTTCTGCAACTTGATGGTTTTCTGTTAGTAAAACCTGGCACCATTCAACAGGTAAACCAGACTGATGAAAAATCTCCACCAGACGGAAACAGGATAACGGCGTATTTTCTGCAGGTTTAACAATGACCGGACAGCCCGCTGCAATAGCTGGACCGACCTGATGGGCTATCAGATTTAACGGATGATTAAACGCACTGATAGCCACAACCACACCAATCGGTTCTTTGTGCAGCATGGTTAAACGATGCTGGGAAGCAGGATTTACACCCATTGGCACTGGATGGGAAGTTTGATGACGTAGCGTATCAAGACAGTGACGAATGCTGTCGATACAACGCACCATTTCAACTTTTGAATCAATCAGCGGTTTGCCACCTTCCTCAGCAGCACCTTTGGCTAATTCATCTGCTTGTTGCTGCATTAAGCTGAGTGATTTTTCCAAAATAGCTAAACGTTGAGGAACGCTAAGCCATTTGCTTCTATCTTTAAACAGTCGATCTGCAGTTTGTAGTGCTGTTTCTACCGTGTCAGCATCAGCCACATCTACCGTTGCGATCAACTTATCGTTATAGGGATTGGTGACATCGATTTTAGCCCATTGCTTGGCTGCTACGCCGGGAATAGACAGGGCGAAGTGGGGTGCGGTAGACATAAAGCTTCCTTATAGAATGCAGATTTTCTGTTTCAAACCTTCATTGAGAATTGAGTGATTAAGAGAATAATCGATAGCGACATCAATGAGATGTACACCGGGAGTGTCGAGTGCATCACGCAGCATTTTATCGAACTCGACATAACTGGTCGGACGGTGGCCCATGGCACCGTAACTATCAGCGTATTTCACAAAATCAGGGTTACCAAAGCTTAAACCAAAGTCCTTAAACCCCATGCCTTGTTGCTTCCATTTGATCATGCCATAGGCATTGTCATTGAGAATGATAACAACCAAATCCAGACCAAGCCGAACAGCGGTTTCCATTTCCTGTGAGTTCATCATAAAACCGCCATCGCCACAGACAGCAACCACTTTACGATCCGGATTCAATAATTTGGCGAGCATCGCACTAGGCAGACCGGCTCCCATTGTTGCCAAGGCATTGTCCAATAATAAAGTGTTATTTTCGTAACACTGGTAGTTACGGGCAAACCAAATCTTATAAAGGCCATTGTCCAAAGCCAGAATATCTTTTTCACCCAACGCGGCGCGAATGGTAGTAACAGCACTTTGTGGCAAAATCGGAAACCGATCATCATCGCTATACAAACCAAGCCGCTGCTGAACTTCTTGTTTTACCCGATAAAAATAGGAGAAATCCCAATTTGACTGTGGTGATAAGGCATCGGATAAGCGATTAATGGATGTGGCAATATCACCAACCACATCCAGCTGCGGAAAATACACAGGATCGACTTCAGCCGGTTGAAAGTTGATATGAATAACCGGCGCACCACCATCTTTCATAAAAAATGGCGGTTTTTCGACGACATCATGTCCAACGTTGATAATCAAATCGGCTCTTTCAATTGCACAGTGTAGATAATCGGATTCAGATAAAGCTGCTGTACCGAGATAGCTGTCATGACGTTCATCAATAACGCCTTTACCAAGCTGGGTATTGAAGAAGGGAATTCCGGTTTTTTCGACAAAACGGGTTAACGCTTTGCTAGCACGTTTCCGGTTTGCACCTGCACCGATTAATAACAATGGCATATTGGCTTTGCGAATCATTTCCAAAGCATCTTTTATCGCTGTGTTATCAGCATCCGGGCGTCGAATGTTTTCGACCACATAGATTCGATCGTGAACCTCTTCTGCCGCAATATCTTCCGGTAGTTCAATATGAACCGCGCCAGGACGCTCCTGAACCGCAATACGAAATGCTTCGCGAACAACAGCGCCAATGGTGTTGCCATGAACGACCTGTTTGGTGAATTTGGTAATGGGCCGCATCATATTGACGATGTCGACAATTTGAAACAGTGCCTGTTTACTGGCTTTAATTGGTTTTTGTCCGGTGATGATCAACATTGGCATGCCGCCAAGCTGGGCGTACGCCGCCGGAGTTATGAGATTAGTTGCACCAGGCCCCAAGGTTGAAAGACAAACACCGGGCTTGCCAGTTAGTCGACCATAGGTGGCGGCCATAAAGCCTGCCCCCTGTTCATGCCGGGTTATGATTAGTTTGATCGAGGAATGTTGTAATGAATCAAGGAAGTCGAGGTTTTCTTCACCAGGGATACCAAAAATATAGTCGACCCCTTCGTTTTCTAGCGCTTTCACCAGCAGATCAGATGTTTTCATGGAATGTTCCTAGGTCCTCGGAGTTGGCGGAGCAATCATCGCATCGTTGCTTGGTTGTACCATAAATAATCGAGGCATCACAGCTCTTATTGAGTAAGGACAGCTATTTCCACTCTTCGGTTGCGTGCTCGACCTGATTCCGTGTCATTTTCGGTGACTGGGCGTGTATCAGCATAGCCTTCGACCCTGAAACGTTCGGCCTCATATTGAGGGTAGCGCAATAATTCGTGCACGACGGAAGTGGCTCTTGAACCTGATAACTCCCAGTTCGACCGATATTGTGGTGTGCTTAACGGACGATTATCTGTATGTCCTGAAACGACTAGAGGGTCATCAATGTCTGCCAAGGCTTTTGCAATTACATTTAGCACCGGCATAAAGGCCGGTTTGATAGAGGCTAATCCCGATGGAAAAGAAGCTTGTTCATCAATGATAATCACCACTCGATCTTCTCGTGTTTCTACTTGGAGTATACCTTCATCGATTTGTTCACGAAGTGCTTCGTTAATTTCTTTTAGTTGACGTTGTTGTTTAGCTTGTAGATACAAATTGAGATTGCTGGTTTCCAGAATAGGTTTGGTTGGGTCTGCGGATTGTCTGACCTCCTGGATAACGGTCACATCAGAAGGGTTCGGTGAAAAGGTTTGCTTGATTATTGATGTACCCATCGGAATCGGCTCGGGAATTTCTGGCGGAGTCACACCAAACGCGTTATGCATTGATTCGGCAACCATTTTCAAACGGGTAACATCAAGCTCCGACATCGACAGCAACAAAACAAAGAAGCACAACAATAAGGTCATTAAATCCGCAAAAATGGCGATGTAAGCTGGAAGGGCTTTACGTTTTAACATTCGATTTGATGAACCCATTTTCAATTGGTGATTTATCGCTTGCTCGTATTCCAGCGCTTCAAAATTATCTGAAAAGTTTGTCGGAAATGAGCCAGTAGTTATGCGAGGTTTCATTGTTACCGTAAGTGTCTGATAAATCAAGGTTTGGGGAGAAATGGGTTCTGAATGTTAACCTGTATTACAAGGCTCACGTTGTGATGTAAACCACAGCGTTAGGTAATTAATTTTTTATCTTTATAAATAGTGTAATCAGAGACTTTAATGTAACGTGTCCAGCCGAACATGCTTTGCTGGCAAATAGTTCTAATGGAAGATTAATGCGATTTTTAATAGCAACTAAACTGGTTTTTAATAGCATGATTGCCATCATCGCATTACTGATTTTGGTGGCGGCGTCGTATCTGGATCATGTTATTCAGGATCGAACAGCCAGTGCTCTTCAGTCCAAGGTTCAACAGCAATTAAGCCAATACCACAATAATCTGGTCACCAATTTACAAAATCACATTCAAATTGTCAGAGGCTTGCCAGGCTTGTTTGCGGTTAATCCCGAATTAACTCAGGCCCAGTTTGAAATTGCCATGAGTCATCTTATTGGCAAACACACCCAATTACGCAATATCGCTGCAGCACCAGATATGGTGATTCGCTATATGTATCCAGTGGCGGGTAATGAGCAGGCGATTGGTTTGGATTATCGGCAAGAACCTAGCCAAGCAGACGCTGCAGAACGTGCGCGAGTTACTCGAAAACTCATTCTGGCAGGCCCACTTGAACTGAAACAAGGCGGAACGGGATTAATTACCCGAATACCCGTTTATCTCTTAGATGAAAGTGGGCAAGAGTATTTCTGGGGCATCATTTCTGCGGTCATCGATGCCGAGACTTTTTTTTGAGGCATCTGGGTTAAATGCTGAAGATTCAGTTATAGAAATAGCTATCCGTGGAAAAGATGGTCTTGGTGCACAGGGTGAAGTTTTTTTTGGTAATGCTGCCTTATTTGAAAATGATCCGTTAACCATGCCTCTTGCCTTGCCTGAAGGATATTGGTCACTGGCTGGCAGCCTAAAGGTGGCTGGAATGCCAACAAAAATGCTGTGTGGCAATCCCGAATCTTGATATTTGCAATTGCTCTAGCCATTTTTGCATTGTTAACAGCGTTTGTTCGGTTTATGTTTTCCTCCTCATTGGCTAATCTAAAATTTCGGCAGGTAATTGATTCGTCACCGGTTCCTTACATTCTGGTCGGTCGAGATCGCAAGATAAGTTTTATCAACCCTGCATTTACCGGGCTTTATGGGTATTCCATGCATGATTTACCGACATTGGCTTTATGGTGGAATAAAACAAACATCCCTAAAAACTTTTTGAAAACCATTAATGATTGGTGGGATGCCAATCTAGGGGTGAAAACATTGCCAGATAGTTCCGTTGAAGTTCGGATTACCTGTCTGGATGGCAGTGAGCGGTTAGCCCTGCTTTCAGTTTCACCGTTACATGATGCGGTAAATAATGAACTGCTGCTGGTGGTGTATGACATCACTACCCATAAATTGGCAGAACAGCAAATCCATTTTTCAGAACAGATTTTCAGCCAGGCACATGAGGGTATTGTTCTCACCGATACGCAAAGCCGGATTCTGCAGGTTAATCCAGCTTTTAGCGAAATTACCGGATATTCCGTTGAAGAAGCGCTACAAAATACCCCGGCCATGTTGAAATCGGGCAAGCATGACGATGCATTTTTTCAGCAAATGTGGCAAAGCCTGGAAAACAATAATTACTGGCAAGGTGCAATCTGGAATCGTCACAAAGAAGGCCATTTATATGCATTAATGTTGACGATTTCTTCGATGAAAGATCCGCAGGGACAAACGCAAAATTATGTGGGTTTGTTTTCCGATATCACTCAGTCCAAGGTACAGCAGGAAAAGCTTGAGCTAATGGCCCATTATGATGTGCTCACCCATTTGCCTAATCGGATATTGTTTGCCGACAGATTTGCCCAGGCAGTTATCCATAGCCAGCGGTTAGGTACCTGGTTGGGTGTTTGCTTTTTGGATCTGGACGACTTTAAACCGGTTAATGACACACATGGTCATAACATTGGTGACTTGTTGTTGATTGAAGTGGCTGATCGTTTGCGGGCTAGTGTGCGGGAAGAAGACACAATTTCCCGTTTTGGTGGTGATGAGTTTGCTATTTTGTTTAGGGATATTAACTCATACGAGCAGTGTGAGCAGTTACTTACTCGATTGCATCAGACTTTGGCAGAGCCCTACTGGATAAATAATCTGCGCATCATGATCAGCGCTTCCAGTGGTATTGCCTTGTACCCCATGGATAATGTTGATTTAGACACGCTGCTGCGTCATGCCGATCAGGCTATGTATCAGGCTAAAATCACCGGTCGTAATACTTTTAGACTGTTTAATCCAGAGATAAATCAAAAAGTTGTACATAAGCACAATGTTATACAACGTCTTCGCGAAGCCTTGTTGAACAACGAGTTTGTTTTGCATTATCAGCCGGAAATCAACATGAAAACCGGTGAAATTATTGCGGTAGAGGCGTTGATTCGCTGGCAGCATCCAGATCGCGGATTGCTCTATCCCAATGACTTTCTGTCTGATGTGGAAGGTAGCGAGCTGGAGTTTGATTTGGGCCTGTGGGTCATCGATTCCGCTTTACAGCAGTTGCAGCAATGGCAACAGAAAGGCTTATCAATATTGGTGAGTGTCAATATTGCAGCAAATCACTTACATGCCAATAACTTCATCGAATCGATACAACAAGCCTTAAGCCGCTATCCGGATATACATCCTGCCTCATTGCAATTGGAAATTCTGGAAAGTGGTGCGCTGGGTGATGTGCAAATGTTGAGTCGAATTATTGATGATTGCCGTCAGCTGGTCGGTGTACAGATTGCTCTTGATGATTTCGGTACCGGCTATTCCTCGTTAACTCATCTTCGTCATCTGGCGGCAAACACGGTGAAAATTGATCAAAGTTTTGTACTGGATATGCTGGTGGATGCCAATGATTACAATATTGTTGAAGGGGTGATCAGTTTGGCTAAGGCATTCAATCGCCAGGTCGTTGCTGAAGGTGTCGAAACGGTTGAGCATGGTCTTATGTTGTTATCAATGGGATGTGAACTGGCCCAGGGTTATCAAATTGCTCGTCCAATGCCCGCCGCGGATATTCAAAGCTGGTGTCAACAGTTTGAACTGGAGCCGGCATGGAAGTCTCAAGTAAGGTCTGCAAAACCGGCTAAAGAATCCTAAAGCTAAATGAATCTGTGGCTTGTTGAATTAATCGTTACAAAATAACTCAAAGTAGTTTGGTTAATTAATACCATTGGAGCCCGATATGTCTCGTGACTTAAGCAAATGGTGCTTTATCTTGCTGATGATGATTCCCTTTATCACCAGCTGTGCATCACGATCACAGAGTAATTATTATCGCGAAGAAGTCGGCGAAATAATGGCCATTGAAGATGTTTGGATCGTTTCATCGCGAATGGTCACCATCGAAGGGCTGGGTAATAAACGTCCAGGTTGGGGTGCAGCAGTAGGTGCTACAGTTGCTGGTGCATCCGCCTATGGTATTACTCAGGCTGACAATCCTGCAGGTGTGGCGATTACCATTATTGCTTTGGTGGGCGGAGCTCTGGCAGGTCAATTTATTGATGAAAAGCTAAAGTCACAGCTTGGGGTGGAATATATTCTGGATAAACCAAACGGCCATAAAATTGCCGTGATACAAGCCGTTAAAAAAGCAGAAGAACAATTACCAGCAAATACCCCAGCATTATTAATGCGTGGGAAAAGTGGCTATTATCGAGTTATCCCCCAATAAAATTATGGCTTTCGATTACATCAAGCTAGTGTTGCTTTGATTCTATTCGAGTCATTCATCCATTCAGAAAAATCCTCTCCTTGGGTATTAACCTGTGTAAATAATCGCTGCTGGTAGCTGTGCTAGTCTTGGTCAATATTTGATCTTCGACAGGGAGCTCGTGTCGATTTATGCAAGAAACTAAAATTATTCGTCCAGGTGAAAACTGCTGGCGTTATCTGCAAGCCGATCGTGCAGCATTGCTGGTCGATGGTGAAAATTACTTTGGCGCTTTATATGAAGCTATCAAACAAGCTCGACATAGTGTTTATATTCTTGCTTGGGATATTGATAGTCGCTTAACTTTGATCCGAGGTGACACCCCAACAGAGCATCCCGCAGAATTAGGTGAATTGATTCATAAGGTTTTAGCCGAAAGACCAGAATTAAATGTGTACATTCTCAATTGGGACTGGGCAATGCTTTATACCCTTGAGAGAGAGTGGCTGCCACTGTTTCGTCCCAGTTGGAAAAAACAGGCGCGTCTACATTACGAGCTTGATGGCGAATGTCCTTTTGGCGGCTCACAGCATCAAAAAATTGTCGTTATAGATGACAAAATTGCCTTTTGCGGCGGTATCGATCCCGGTAAGCATCGCTGGGACACCCGTGATCATGCCCCTGAAGATCAACGGCGAATTGATCCTGATGATGTCGCCTATCCGCCGTTTCATGATATGCAGATGCTGGTGGATGGCAAAGTGGCAGAAAGTCTTGCTGAGTTGGCACGAGAACGATGGCAGAAAGCAACCGGGCAGCAACTGCAGCAAGCTCCACATTATGACGAAGATATTTGGCCAAGCGAGGTCGAACCCGACTTTCACAAAGTGAATATTGCTATCGCCCGCACTATGCCGGAATTCAATGAGCAAGCGGAAATCATCGAAGTTGAAACCTTGTATCTTGATGCTGTTGCCGCGGCAAAAAAGCTTATCTATATCGAGAATCAGTATTTTACTTCGTGGAAAGTCGCAGAGGTTTTAGCCCACCGATTATCGGAAAGCGATGGCCCTGAAGTAGTGATCGTTTGTCCTAAAATGACAGGGGGCTGGCTGGAGCAACATACAATGGATGTATTGCGTTCAAGAGTCAGTCGCAAACTATGTGATGCCGATAAATATGGTCGTTTAAGAATTTGTTACCCGCATCACGAAGCATTAGGTGATATTTATATCAGTCTGCACAGCAAATTGATGATTGTTGATAACACTTTGCTACGGGTGGGGTCAGCAAATTTAAGTAACCGCTCAATGGGCTTGGATAGTGAATGTGATTTAGCCATTGAGTCTGAAAATAATGATCAGCAGCAGGCGATAAAAGCTTTCCGGGAATCCTTGCTTTGTGAGCATCTAGATCTTGAAGCGTCTGAATTGGAAAGCCTGCTTGCCGAGCATGGCTCGTTGATTAAATTGCTTGATGCCCGAGACGACTTACCACGTACCTTACGCATGCTGGATTGTGAAATAGACGACAGTATCGATGGTTTGACCCCAACAGCAGATTACATAGATCCAGAGCGTCCAGTGGATTCTGTTTCAATGAGCCGTAAGCTGGTACCGATAGACGAGCCGCAATCGCCCAAAAAACAAATTATCATTGCGGCGCTGGTTTTGCTTGCTGTAATAGCACTGACAGCGTTATGGAAATGGACACCGTTAAATGAGTGGTTGACCCCAGAAAATATGAGACAGTGGATCAGCACTCTTAACGATAACCCTTTTACCCCTATCATTGTGATCACGGTTTTTGCGATTGCAGGTCTCATCGCCATTCCGTTGACCTTGCTGGTAGTAACGGTTGCCATTAGTTTCGGTGCATGGCCCGGCAGTATCTATGCTATTGCCGGTTCATTGCTCAGTGCCATTCTTGGTTATATAGTGGGCCAATGGCTAGGGCGTAAAAGCATTTCTAAAATGGCGGGATCAAAATTAAACCGCCTATCCAAAAGATTGGCTAATCATGGTGTGCTGGCCATTATTACGGTCAGGATTATTCCAGTGGCGCCTTTTACATTAATCAATCTGGTAGCCGGTGCATCTCATATAAAACTCAAGGATTTTATTTTGGGAACCTTGTTCGGCATGTTGCCAGGCATTTTGGCGATAACGATTTTTGCCAATTCACTGATGAGAGTTGTCCAACAACCCGAGCCAATTGAGATAGCTGTTTTTGCAATCGTCGTTTTAGCCATCGGCGGCTTGATGTATGGTGTTAAAAAATGGCTAAATAGAATTTCAACAGACACGTGACCGAGATAAAACAACAAAATACATTTACCGTTGCTACTTATAATATTCACGCCTGTATTGGTACTGATGGTCACTTTGATCCTGCAAGAATTGCAGCTGTTATAAGAGAGATTGATGCCGATATTATTGCTTTACAGGAAGTAGAGCATCATTGTGTAGATGATCTTGATTTATTGGAATATCTAGCCTATCAAACAGGCCATGAAGCCCTTGCTGGTCCTACCTTGTTTCGCGAAACTCGCCATTACGGCAATGCTTTACTCACTCGGCTGCCTTTAACATCCTTCAAACATATCGATTTAAGCGTCGATAAATGTGAGCCTCGTGGTGCAATTGAAGCGACATTTGATGTTGCCGGCTACGAACTACAGATTATCGCTACCCATTTAGGCCTGAAACCGGCAGAGCGACGCTGGCAGGTTAAGCAATTGCTGCAGCTGAAATCACAACAGGAAGCGCATATCACTTGTTTGTTAGGAGACGTGAATGAGTGGTTACTCTGGGGTAGGCCATTGCGCTGGCTGCATCGGCATTTTAATGAACAACCGCATTTAGCAACTTTTCCAACCCGATGGCCTATCTTTGCATTAGATCGTATCTGGGTTTCACCACAACGTTGTCAAGCCGAGCTGTTGGTCCATAAATCCAATCTGGCACAACAAGCTTCAGATCACCTGCCGTTGATTGCCAGAATTCGAATTTAAAATTTAAGTGAAATAACGCTTAATCAACCAAGTTTCTAAAACTGTCTCAAATAACCCTTATTGGGCATTGCTCTGTAACTCAATGTCGACTATCTTTGACATGATTATTTCAGAGGCGTGTATGACCTATTGTTTAGCCATTACCTTAGATGCCGGATTAGTATTGACATCCGATTCCCGAACCAATGCAGGAATCGATCAGGTGAGTACTTATAGCAAAATGACACGTTTTGAAACCCATGCAGACCGTTGTTTAGTGTTATTAAGTGCTGGTAATCTGGCGACCACGCAATTTGTGGTAGAGCAGATCCATCGTGATATTCATGAAAGTCAGGCGCGAAATCTCAATACCTTGAGTTATTTATCGGATACCGCTGACTATATTGGTGAAATTCTCAGCAGTCGGATCCGCCGGTATTCGGAAAATGAAGCGTCAGGTTTTGCCCCTGAAGCGACTTTGTTACTTGCTGGTCAAATTCAAGGCGGTCCACCACAGGCGTATATGATTTACCCACAAGGTAATCACATTACCAGCTCTAAAGAGACGCCCTACCTGCAGATTGGTGAAAGCAAATATGGCAAACCGGTTTTAGATCGTTTTATCCGGCCGGATACTTCTCTGCTTGATGCGGCAACCTGCTCATTGATTTCAATGGACTCCACCATGCAGAGTAATGTCAGCGTCGGTCCACCGATTGAAGTGCTGATGTATAAAAAGGATAGCTACGATATAAGCACTCACTATCGCTTTGGAGTAGAGCATCCTTATCTGATTGAGTTAAGGAAGGCTTGGGGAGATAAACTACGTCAAGCCTTTACCGAG
This sequence comes from Methylophaga sp. SB9B, assembly GCF_004832235.1. Lineage (NCBI taxonomy): Bacteria > Pseudomonadati > Pseudomonadota > Gammaproteobacteria > Thiotrichales > Piscirickettsiaceae > Methylophaga > Methylophaga sp. SB9B. The sequence goes on along the minus strand of NZ_SSXS01000011.1, from coordinate 60,978 downwards.
ATGCCACGATTCAGCGAACAGTAAGAAAAATGTGGTTATTGATTAACTATCTGTGCATCAAATCATGAATAAATTGCAGTTTCTTTTGTACTTTGGTTGACACCACAAACGGGTAGGCATCGGAATTACCGATACTTCTATTTAACGCGTTTAACACCAGCACCAATTGCATCCATTCCGATAACCACACATGAAATTCCCGATCAGTCTCGGGTTGTCTGATAACCTCAAACGCCACTGCCGTTTCAAGTGTTTCGTGCATCAATAGATAATGTGCCCAGGTTTCGGCCCAGTCCTCAAGCGCATGTGCACTGGCGTAGGCTGAAATATATTCCTGCTGAAAATCTTCGGGAGGGCCAGCCTCGTAATAAGCAGCTAAAGCTTGTGGATAATCAACGGTATCATCACCAAATAATGCTTTAAAATCGTTATAAATCGACTGATCTTTAATCAATTTATCCCAATAAAAATGGCCAATTTCATGACGGAAATGACCTAATAGCGTTCGATAAGGTTCATTCATCGCCTCACGCGTAGCTTCGCGATAACTATTGTCAGCTTCAGAGGCATTTAATGTGATGACCCCGGCAGCGTGGCCGCTTAAAACCTGCTCGTGACCATCAATCGGATTGCTAATCTGATCTTCGAGGAAATGAAATTGCAACCGCTGGATATCATCAGCTGGCCAGTTATCAATCGGTAAGCCAAGCCTGAGCAAGCCATAAAGCATCCTGCGTTTTGCCGACTCTAATACTGCCCAGCGTTTGACGTTATAAGGATAGACCTGATTAGGAATCACACGCGTCAAACGGCACGACAGGCATTGAGTAAAATGATCATCAGTAGACAATAACCAGTTGCACTGCATTTGATGCTGATGATGCACGCAGCGTTTATAGCGTTTTTCCGGATTTTTTACCGAACGAAACTGGCCTTTGTAAGGCTCGATACTGATGAGCTTTTGCTGCTCAGGATCAAAACCTAAAATACTGTTACAGCTGTTGCAGTAAGTATTATCAAAAAATATTTCTTGCCCGCAATGGCAATAAAAACGTCTCATGCAACCGATCTATCTGGATGAAACCATTGCTGACTGATTTGACTGCTCAAATTGGCGAGTTTTGCCTGTAAATCATCCATACGGGTATGGATCATCTCGGCAGGCAGCTCATTCAGTCTTTCAGTAAATATTTCGGACATGATTATTTGATGATGTTCCAATGTTGTGGTGGACTGCGGCAAAGGCCATATATAGCGTCCAATCGCTTTCAACGAGAAGAATAATGACCGTGGAAATGCTTCATCGCGAATTAAGAAGGTTAACACGCCATCAGCATTCATGGATGAGCTATGCGTTTGAGTGTACATCTGCTGGGCACTTAATGCGCGTAATAAGTGTGTCCACAAAATGCCCTCGGCCGCCCGCAAGGATTCGCTTCGATTTTCAGCCATCAGTAATGAAGTCATCTCCAGAATCCGGCTGGTCATATCCGCACGTTCCAGATGCTTAGCTGTTTGCATGAAATGATAGGCGTGGTTTCGGCTCATATGGTTAGCCAATATGCCCCAGACCGTTTGGCAGCGTTCCATAATAGTTAATAACAATTGCTGACGACGTCGACGATTACTGATCGCAGCCATTTCATTTTTAACCAGTAGATATAGTTCGTTCACCTGTTCCCAGGTTTCTTCCGGCAGGATATCCAATGAAGTCCGGGCATTTTCTCTAACAGCCGATAGAGAATTAAGCAGAGAAATTGGATTGTTAGGTTCTGCCAGCAAAAATTGCATCACATTATTTTCATTAATCTGATCAAAGTTAGCGTGATAGAACATATCAGCATCAAAAATGGTGACCAGCGTAAACCAGTCAATTTCAACATCCCGAGGTAAGTCCATCAATAGACCGGTATGAACATTGATGAGCCGGGCAGTATTTTCCACTCGTTCCAAATACCTGGCCAGCCAGTAAACACGTTCTGCAACTCGCGACAACATTAGCTCAGCCCCCCAAAGTATGAATCATCCACTATCCAGGTATCTTTACTACCACCACCTTGTGAGGAATTGACGACCAGCGAACCTTTGACCAAAGCAACCCGTGTCAAACCACCTGGCGTGACATAGTTGTCTTTACCCGACAGGATAAATGGCCGTAAATCGACATGACGGGGTGCAATGTGATCGCCGCAACTGGTGGGGGATACCGATAATTTGAGGGTAGGTTGAGCAATATAGTTGTTGGGATCAGCTATTAATAACTGGCGAAACTCCTCAATTTTTTCCTCGCTTGAATGCGGCCCCACCAACATGCCATATCCACCGGACTCATTAGCCGGTTTGACGACAAGTTCCGGTAAATGGTCGAGAACGTGCTGCAATTGGTCGGGATCTCGACACATCCAGGTAGGGACGTTTGGTAACAGAGGTTCTTCATTAAGGTAATAGCGGATCATCGCTGGAACATAGGCATAGATGACTTTATCGTCGGCAACACCGCAGCCGGGTGCATTAGCAATCGCGACCTTACCGTCGCGCCAGGCTTGCATAATTCCGGGTATGCCCAGGGTGGAATCTTCACGAAATACCAGAGGATCAATAAAATCATCATCAATACGTCGATAAATGACATCGACCCGTTCCAGCCCATGAATGGTCTTCATATACACATAACCATCATTGGCAACAGTCAGATCGGCGCCTTCCAGCAAGGTTAGCCCAGCTTGTTGGGCTAATGCGGCATGCTCAAAATAGGCTGAGTTATAAATGCCTGGTGTCAGCAATACCATATTAGGTTGTGCAATATCCGGTGCCAGTGATGCCAGCATGGCAGAAAGGTGAGAAGGGTAATCATTGACCGGACTGATATGCAGCAATTTGAATAATTCCGGTAACACACGCTTGGTAGTTTTGCGGTTTTCCAGCATATAGGCCACGCCGGAAGGCACCCGTAAATTGTCTTCCAACACGTACATGGTGCCGTTGTCATCACGCACTAAATCCGAACCACAAATATGTGCCCAAATCCCATGCGCCGGTTGCATGCCTTTACATTGAGGGCGGTAACCTTTGGATTGCAGCACGACTTCTTCAGGAATCAGTCCATCACGAATGAAGTTACCTTCATTGTAAATGTCATTGATGAACATATTTAAAGCACGGATCCGTTGCACCAGCCCCTTTTCGGTGCAGTCCCATTCACGTTTGGGAATGATGCGGGGAATGATATCGAAGGGCCAGGCACGATCTATATTGCCTGCATCGCTGTACACCGTGAAGGTGATACCACGTTCCAGTATTTCGAGTTCAGAGTCGACAATGCGTTGTTCGAATGCCTCTTTACGCATGGATTTCAGATAATCCAGCAACTTGTAACTGAAGTGTCTGGGCTGATGCTGATCGTACATCAGCTCATCATAGAACTCACCGGGATCATAATCACGCCACAGCTGCATCATGCTCATTTCCCCTTCTTCGGATAGTAATAAAGGTGGGACTGCAATAGTTATGCCCTAATTCCAAACAGCTTCGTATTCCAGTCCTCACATCAATATTTAACGAGCACTACAACCTTATTGCTGTAAAAGGACAGCCCACCCTTTTTTCTGCATACAGCCTAATAAGCCTCGGGTAACTAGACTCATATTGGCCTCGGGTGAATGCTCCTCCCCTAATTCAGCGGTACAGGCGTTACTGTCATTCATTAATTTTTCTGGACCAGCGCCAGCCCGCCACCAGGAATTAACCTGTAATTTTTCCATGGGATCGACGGGTTGGTCTGTTGTTTCTTCCATAACATCACCGGCCACAGCAATGGTTTTACTCTCGCCACGGCTCAGAGGGAGAAATGGCTTATCTGGACCAACGACCAGCCAGCCTTGTTGCTGAAGACATTCATCAATCTCTTTTTCAGAGCTCGCCACGGTTTCACAACGTTGTTTTTCACTCTGAAAATCTTTCGCTGTCGCACCGCGTTTATAGCTGAATTCACCGCCACAGCCTGACAGTAGTAAAACGCTGCTCATTAAGCAGAATGCGCCAATAGTGTGAATGGATTGGTGTTTCATTTTTCCTCCTTAACGATCTGTTGTTTGAACACTTGCTCAAAGAGTAACTGAAACCCTACGTAACCCATGTACGCAATTTGACGTATTTAAGCAGCAGACCCAGCTGACTAATATTGCTCTCGAACTTAATGGTTGATGAGCACCGGGGCGAATTCAACAACGACGCTTTTTATTCTGGTGAGATTTTCGGGAGAAGAAAAATGAAAAAACTGAACAAAGTTGCATATCTGGTCGCCTTGGCCACAACCGCTACATTAGCTCCAATAGCCACTACTCATGCTGCAGGCACTATTACCTTTGGTGAAGATCAGTACATCAGTGTTGGATTTGGCCTGCGTGGCAGTTACAGCAACATTGAAGATGCTGCAAATGATGGTGGCAACACAAACGACTTTGAATTGGATAGCGCTCGTTTATACGTTGCGGGTTCATTAAACAAATACATCAAAGGTATGTTCAACTCAGAAAAATCAGGTGGTAATGATTCTTTCCAGATTATTGATGCCGCAGGTATTTTTCAATTCACTCCTGATATGGCGATCTGGGCAGGTCGGTTCCTCTCGCCGAGTAGCCGCGCCAATATGGCTGGTCCTTACTACACATCAGGTGACGGTTATTGGGCAAACATTACTGCTCGCTATGGCTGGAATGGCGGCACCATCGGCCGTGATGATGGTGTGGCGTTAGTCGCCACTGCATTTGATCAGCGTTTAGCCTATTCATTCGGTGTCTTTGAAGCTGACAAGATCTTTGAGTTTAGTGGTGTCGACGATGTCACCAATAATTCCGACCAAGATGATGATTTGATGTATGCCGGTCGTTTGCAATACAGCTTCTGGGATAAAGAGCCAGGTTATTACGGTACAGGTAACTACCTGGGCACCAAAGATATATTCACCATTGGTGTGGCTGGTCGTTACAAAGGTGATGGCGCCGCATCAGCAAGTGCAGTGGGTGACTACTCGCAGTGGACAGTGGATTTACTCGTAGAGAAAAAATTTGCTCCAGGTGCAGTATCGCTGGAGGCCGCCTACTTCGACTATGACACTGATGATGTTTTCCTTTCAGAACAAGGTGATGCCTATTACGTAAGTACTGGTTTTATCTTCAAGGAAAAAGTCGGTTGGGGTCAATTCATGCCATTCGTTCGTTACCAAAATTTTGATTCTGATGCTGGCGAAACCAAGCGTACAGATTTTGGTGTGAACTACATCATTGATGGTTACAACGCATCCCTTACCGCCGTTTATCGCGATCTGGAAAGAGAAGGTTTAGCTGATCAAGATCAATTCGTCGTTTCAATGCAGCTGCAATTTTAATTCCCGGATTCAATAGCAAAACGTTTCTTCAACGTAGGAGATACAGATGAAAACCTTAGTAAAACTTGATTTAGATAAAAAACCCTGGGAACAGGACGGACAAATCCATAATCGCTGGCATCCTGATATTCCGATGATTGCCATGGTCAAACCGGGCGATGAATTCCGTGTGGAATGTATGGATTGGACCGGTGGCCAGATCGGTAACAACGACAGCGCCAATGACATTCGAGATGTGGACTTATTACAAGTCCACTACCTCAGCGGCCCGATTGGGGTTGAAGGTGCAGAGCCTGGTGATTTGATGGTGGTAGATATCCTGGATGTCGGCACCTTTGAAGATTCGCAATGGGGTTTCAACGCCTTTTTCTCTAGAGAGAACGGCGGTGGCTTTTTAACCGATCACTTCCCTGAAGCTCGTAAATCCATTTGGGATTTCCACGGTATTTACACCACTTCACGTCATGTGCCGAACGTTAAATTCGCCGGCATTATGCATCCTGGTTTGATTGGCTGTCTGCCATCACGAGAAATGCTGGAAGAGTGGAACAAACGTGAAGCGGAATTGATTGCAACTGAGCCGGATCGTGTTCCGCCTTTAGCATTGCCACCTAATGAACAAGCTGCAGTAATGGGCCGTTTAAAAGGTGATGAAGCAGCCAAAGCAGCAAAAGAAGGTGCTCGCACCGTACCGCCTCGTGAACATGGTGGTAACTGCGATATCAAGGATTTGACCAAAGGTTCGAAAATCTACTTCCCGGTCTATGTGAAAGATGGTGGCTTATCAATGGGCGACCTTCACTTTTCTCAAGGTGATGGCGAAATCACTTTCTGTGGTGCCATTGAAATGGCCGGCTATCTCGATATCAAAGTCAGCCTGATCAAAGATGGCGTGAAGAAATACGGCATCAAAAATCCACTGTTCAAAAACAGTCCTTTAACACCGACTTACAGTGATTTCTTGATGTTTGAAGGTATTTCGGTTGATGAACAGGGCAAACAGCATTACCTGGATGTACATGTTGCTTATCGTCAAGCGTGTCTCAATGCCATCGAGTATCTGAAGAAATTCGGCTACACAGGTGAGCAAGCACTATCCATTTTAGGTACCGCTCCAGTTCAAGGTCATATTAGCGGCGTGGTAGATATTCCGAATGCCTGTGCCACGTTGTGGATCCCGACTGAAATCTTTGATTTCAACATTAACCCGACGGCAGATGGCCCATCGCAATTTGTCACTCAGGGCTTTGACTTAAGTTCTACATCTTAAGACGGGACATTACGTTATGCCGATATATGACTACCGATGTGAACACTGTGGCGACTTCAGCGCTCTTCGCAAAATGAGCGAAGCCGGTGAATCCGTCGAATGTGTTGAATGTGGCGAGATGGCGGTGCGGATTATTACCGCACCCTATCTCGCGCTGATGGACCGTAACACTCGAGTGGCTAAAGAGCGCAATGAAAAATCGGCCCATGAACCCAAACAAGTGCGACGTTCCAGCTGTGGTTGCTCAGGAACCCACACTTGCAAAACGGATTCAGCCGACAAATCCAAAGCGGCAGCACAAGCCAAAAGTAACCCTAATGGCTTGATGATGCAGACAAAGAAAACCGCAAGACCCTGGATGCTCGGTCATTGAGCCCCCAAAAAAACAAAACCGTTCGGAACAATGCTGTTCACTCTAATTTGTTAACAGGAGATACACGATGAGCTACTTTAGTCGACGAAAATTTTTAGGCAAAACCGGCGCACTGCTTAGTGCAATGGTAGCGGCTGGTTTTATTACCAGCACAGCAATGGCGGCGGATTATCCGACTGCTGAAGTCAACACCACGGGTCTGGCAGTAACCGATGACACAGTAACAGTAGGTATTTTGCATTCATTGACCGGCACCATGGCGATCAGTGAAACCGGTGCTCAGGAAGCTGAGAAACTGGCAATTAAACAGATCAATGAAAGCGGCGGTATCCTCGGCCGTCAAATCAAGATCATTCAGGAAGATGGCGCCAGTGACTGGCCGACTTTTGCTGAAAAATCACGCAAGTTGTTACGTAATGACAAGGTAGCAGCGGTATTTGGTTGCTGGACTTCTGCATCACGTAAAGCGGTATTACCAATCTTTGAGCAAGAAAACGGCATTTTGTATTACCCGACTTTCTATGAAGGTTTGGAACAATCCAAAAACGTTATCTACACCGGTCAAGAAGCAACACAACAAATTCTGGCAGGTTTGGATTGGGTCGCTGAAGAAAAAGGTGCCAAAACATACTTCCTGATTGGTTCTGACTATATCTGGCCACGTACTTCAATGAAAATTGCGCGTATCCACATTGAAAAAGTGCTGGGCGGTCAAGTGGTTGGTGAAGAGTACAAACCTTTAGGTGACACTCAGTTCGGTTCAATCATCAACCGTATCCGTCTGAGAAAACCTGACGTTATCTTTGCTGCAGTAGTTGGTGGCAGTAACGTTGCCTGGTTCAAACAGCTGAATGCTGCAGGTATCACCTCTAAAAACCAAACCTTGCTGACTCTGTCGGTTACTGAAGATGAAGTATTGGGTATCGGCGGTGAAAACCTGGAAGGTTTCTACTCAGTAATGAAGTACTTCCAAAGCCTGGATAACCCGAACAACGTTGAGTTTGTAAAAGCATTTAAAGAAATGCACGGTGCAGACAGCGTTATCGGTGACGTAACTCAAGCGGCTTACCTTGGCCCTTGGTTATGGAAAGCAGCGGTTGAAAAAGCTGGCAGCTTCGATATCGACAAAATCGTAGAAGTTTCCAGAACTGGTGAAATCGAACTGGACACTGCACCAGAAGGTTACGTCAAGCTGCATCCTAATCATCACTTGTGGAGTAAAACCCGCATCGGTCAATGGAATCGTGATGGTCAGGCAACCGTAGTATTTGAATCAGATCTGATTGAGCCAAACCCATTCCCAGAAGGTTACCAATAGATCGAATTAAACCATTCGCTAAACACAGGCTGGTCAATTTTGACCAGCCTGTCTGGGTGAAAGAAGGACAGAGTGTGAATCCACTCTTTGATTAATCGGAAAATGCATCGGAGTATCCGTTATGGGTGACTTTTCATTACAAGAATTGACTTCAATTCTGGCCATGCAAGGCTTTGTTGGGATTAGCTTGTTCAGCGTACTGCTGTTAATGGCGCTGGGTCTTGCAATCATCTTTGGGCAGATGGGCGTCATCAATATGGCCCATGGCGAATTTATGGCGATGGGGGCTTATACGACTTATCTACTCTCAGTCATGACACAAACGTATTTTCCTGAGTTAATGAATTACTACTTTTTAATAGCAATCGTTGCGTCATTCATTGTGGCGGGATCATTCGGCTATTTAACAGAATATGTATTAATCAGGCATCTCTATAAACGACCTTTGGATACGCTGCTGGCGACCTGGGGTTTAAGTCTGATTATGCAACAATCATTTCGCTCCTTTTTTGGAGCACGCGAAGTCAGCCCAACATTGCCGGACTGGTTAATGGGGTCCTGGATGCCAACCGATTCTATCTTTATTCCAATTAACGGTATGTTTGTATTGGGTCTAACTGGTTTCGTGACACTTGGTGTATTTCTGCTGATGTATCGCTCAGCATGGGGGCTGAATGTGCGTGCCACTACACAAAATCGCGTAATGAGTGGAGCAGTAGGAATCAACACCAAACGGGTTGACCGACTGACCTTTGCTTTAGGTTGCGGTATTGCCGGTATTGCCGGTGCAGCCTTTACCACCATTGCTTCAACAGGCCGACCTCTGGTTCCTTATATATCGTTGATACGTTCATGGTCGTGGTGTTTGGTGGTGCAGCCAGCTTGTTCGGCACCATTGCCTCAGCGTTTACCATTGCACAGGCACAATCCATTCTTGAATTCTTCATCAGCAGCTCAATGGCGAAAGTCCTGACACTGCTGACGCTAATCATCATTTTGATGATTCGCCCTGAAGGTTTGTTCTCTTCCAAAGTTCGTAAATAATTAGCAGGAGATAATGATGAATTTTGTCTATGAGCGATTTTTGGGCGGTAAGAACGGGGCGTTGGCCATTGCCATTCTGGCCATCCTGATTTTGGTGATTTTCCCGCTGTTTCTGGATGCCTTCCGGTTGAATCTGGTCGGTAAATATTTAACCTTCGCCTTTGCGGCGGTCAGTCTGGTGTTGTTATGGGGTTACGGCGGTATTTTAAGTTTGGGACAAGGTGTGTTCTTTGGTCTGGGTGGTTATGCCATGGCCATGTTCCTAAAACTGGAAGCTTCCGATCCTGAAAGCACCAAGATCCAGACTACACCGGGTATTCCTGATTTTATGGATTGGAATCAGCTGTATGAACTGCCATGGTTCTGGATACCTTTTGAGAGTTTTACCTTTACCTTACTAGCGATCATTCTGGTGCCATCGATCTTTGCTTTCATCATTGGTTATTCAATGTTTAAACGTCGGGTGGGCGGGGTGTACTTTGCGATCATCACTCAGGTTATCGCGGTGATCCTGACCGTGTTAATCGTCGGTCAGCAAGGTTATACCGGTGGTATTAATGGTATTACCGATTTAAAAACCCTTAATGGCTGGGATATTCGTACTGATTCAGCCAAGTTAACGCTCTACTTTATTAATGCTTTATTGCTGCTTGGCGTCATCATGCTGAGCAAGTTCATCCTGACCAGTAAGTTCGGCCAATTGCTGTTGGCGATGAAAGATAAAGAAGATCGGGTGCGCTTTTCCGGTTACGACGTTTCTAACTTCAAGATTTTTGTGTTCTGTGTGTCTGCGGTAATTGCAGCCATTGGTGGCGCGATGTTTACGCTGCAGGTTGGCTTTATGTCACCTTCATTTGTCGGCATTGTGCCGTCGATTGAGATGGTTATCTTTGCCGCTGTTGGTGGACGCATGTCATTAATCGGTGTGGTTTACGGCACCTTGTTGGTCAACTTTGGTAAAACCGGCTTTTCAGAAACCTTCCCGGAAATGTGGTTGTTCCTGATGGGCGGTTTGTTTATCGCAGTGGTTATGTTCTTCCCGAACGGACTGGCGGGTATCTGGAATAAATATGCACCGAAAGTGCCATTTTTGCGGCCATTAGTGAACAGTTCTACAAATGCGGAAACAAAATCCGCACCAGCCAAAATTGAATCTGAATCGACCATTGAACCTGAATCGACAACTGAGGGAGCCAAATCATGACCACCACTACCGATTTTTTATTGGCGATTGAAGATCTCACGGTTTCGTTTGATGGCTTCAAGGCGGTTGATTCATTAACCATGTATATCGACAAAAATGAGTTGCGAGTGGTTATCGGCCCTAATGGTGCCGGTAAAACCACGTTACTGGATTTGATTTGCGGTAAAACCAAATCCAGTTCCGGCTCAATCAGCTTTAAAAACAAAGAAATGACCAAAATGGCAGAACATGAAATTGTGCGTGCCGGTATCGGCCGCAAGTTTCAAACGCCATCAATCTATGAAAACCTGACGGTGTATCAGAATCTGGAAGTTTCTTATCCAGAAGGTCGTGGCGTTTTTGGCAGTTTGTTTTTCCAAACTACCGATGAAGTTATCAAGCGTGTCAATGAAGTGGCTAAGGAAATTCAGCTGGAAAACTTTCTCGATACCGAGGCGGCGATTCTCAGTCACGGTCAGAAACAATGGCTGGAGATTGGCATGTTGCTGATGCAGGACCCGGAATTATTGATGCTCGATGAGCCAGTGGCCGGCATGAGTGCCAAGGAACGTGACGAAACGGCTGAGTTACTTAACCGAATCTGCGAAAACCGTTCGGTAATAGTTATCGAACATGATATGGAATTCGTCAAAAAGATCGCCCGCAAAGTCACCGTACTACATCAAGGGAAAATCCTTGCTGAAGGTACGATGGAGAAGGTGCAGGCGGATGAAAAGGTCATTGAAGTCTATCTTGGGCATTGATTTTAAGCTGGGAGATTAACCATGTTTGAAGTAGAAAATTTACAAGTAAGTTATGGCCAAAGCCAGGTTATTCATGACATCAGCTTTAAAGTCGACAAAAATGAAACATTGGCGATTATGGGCCGCAATGGCATGGGTAAAACCACGTTATTCAAATCCTTGATGGGCATTCTGCCGAGTCAGGCGGATAAGGTCAGTATTGAAGGGGTCAGTGTTGGCGGCATGGAAAGTCATCAACGTGTGGCGAATGGCATTGCCTATGTGCCACAAGGCCGGATGATTTTTTCGAATCTGACGGTGCAGGAAAATATCGAAACCGGTTTGCAGGTTTCTAAAATGAAATCGATTCCGGATGAGATTTTTGCATTGTTTCCGGTACTGCATGATATGCGGCATCGTAAGGGTGGTAACTTGTCGGGTGGTCAGCAACAACAGTTGGCCATCGCTCGGGCATTGGTTACCAACCCAAAAGTTTTATTACTTGATGAGCCAACAGAGGGTATTCAACCGTCGATCATCAAAGATATTGCCAAGGTGTTAAACGAAATCCGCAAAATGCGTGAAATCACTATTATCGTCTCCGAACAGGTTTTGAGTTTCACCATGGAAATCGCTGACCGGATTATCGTGATTGAAAAAGGCAAGTTTATTCATGAGGATATGCGTGCTGACGTTGATGCGGCGATGATCAAAAAGTATCTGACGGTTTAAAAAAAATTGTTTTTGATGATGGTTTGTGTTGCTCTTTACCCAACATGAAGGAGTGTGTTGGCATGAATGTGCGCTCAGAACCAGTTTTACCGATAACCCAACAAATTGAAAAACCTGCAATTAATCAGTTGATGACTGGCTGGGATGCCAGTCTGAAACTGATATTCGATAGCCGCTCCGCTAAAACTATTCTGGCTCGCCGCCAGCATCATGGCCCGTTAGTCATTCAAAAAATTCTCTACCCCGAAGGTAACAATCCGGCTCATGGGGTTATTATTCATCCTCCCGGTGGTGTTGCAGGTGGCGATAGCCTGCAGCTAACGGTAGAAATGCAAAGCGATTCATCTGCGTTATTAACTACTCCCGGTGCGACTAAATGGTATAAATCTGCTGGTCGGCGGGCCAGTCAACATATTGCAATGACAGTGGCTGAAAATAGTCAGCTGGAATGGTTACCACAGGAAAATATCGTGTTTGATGGCGCTGATGTGGCGTTGAATACTCAAATTCAACTCACTGAAAATGCCGTATTTGCCGGATGGGAAGTGGTTTGTCTGGGCCGGCAAGCTAGTGGCGAACGTTGGAATAGCGGACGTTTTCGCCAACAGTTATCTATTAAGCGTGACAGCAAACTGATTTGGAATGAAACGGCATTATTAAAACCCGACAGTGCATTGTTAACGTCGATTGCAGGATTACGATCCCAAGTGGTGTTTGGCAGTTTAGTAGTGGCAGCAGGCAATACTCCCGCAGAGATCCTGAAGGATTGCCAACAGATAACGCTGGATTCGACAGCGACTTACGGTGTCTCGGCGCTACCGGATATTTTTACCGCGCGTTACATCGGGCCTTGTGCTCAGGAAGCCAAAATCTATTTTGAAAAACTATGGCACTGCTTGCGTCCCTGGTATGGCAACCGCCAGGCCATTCGACCACGCATATGGGCCACCTAGACTGATAAAAAAGGTTGGAAAAACAATGGAACTGACCCCTAGAGAAAAAGATAAATTACTGATTTTTACCGCGGCGTTGGTGGCTGAACGCCGTAAAGACCGTGGTTTGAAACTGAATTACCCGGAAGCGGTGGCCTATATTTCTGCTGCGATTATGGAAGGCGCTAGAGACGGCCGAACGGTTGCTGAACTGATGGATTTTGGCGCGACATTGCTGACACGGGATGATGTGATGGATGGTATTGCTGAAATGCTGCCGGAAATACAGGTCGAAGCCACTTTCCCTGATGGCACCAAACTGGTGACCGTGCATAACCCAATTATCTGAGGACACTGACAATGATTCCAGGTGAAATGCGAGTAAAAGCGGGCGATTTGCAGATGAATGTAGATCGTGACCGGGTCACAATTGATGTGTCTAACAGCGGCGACCGACCAGTACAGATTGGTTCTCACTATCATTTTTTTGAAGTCAACGATGCGTTGCAGTTTGATCGGCAACTGGCTTATGGCTTTCGCTTGAATATTGCCCCTGGTACCGCTGTCCGGTTTGAGCCTGGCCAGACCCGCACTGTTGAATTGGTCGCGTTATCCGGGTTACGTCAGGTTTACGGCTTTGCCGGCCGCGTTATGGGAGCATTGTGATGAGTCTAAAAATTGACCGGCAAGCCTATGCCGAAATGTTTGGCCCCACGGTGGGTGATAAAGTCCGGCTGGCCGATACCGAATTATGGATTGAAGTCGAGCAGGATCTGACCACCTATGGTGAAGAAGTAAAGTTCGGTGGCGGTAAAGTTATTCGTGATGGTATGGGGCAATCCCAGTTAGTCGCCAGTGAAGTGGCCGATACCGTGATTACCAATGCACTGATTATTGATGCGGTGACGGGCATTATCAAAGCCGATGTGGCGATTAAAGATGGCCATATCTGGGCTATTGGCAAAGCCGGTAATCCAGATATTCAACCCAATGTCACCATCCCGATAGGTGCCGGTACCGAAATTATTGCCGGTGAAGGCATGATCCTCACTGCTGGCGGCATTGATAGTCATATTCACTGGATCTGCCCGCAACAGATTGAAGAAGCCTTAATGTCGGGTATTACCACCATGCTGGGTGGTGGAACTGGTCCGGCAACAGGTACTTATGCAACCACCTGTACACCCGGACCATGGCATATTCACCGGATGCTGGAAGCTGCCGAAGCTTTTCCAATGAATCTGGGGTTTTTCGGTAAAGGCAATGTGTCTCAGCCACAACCAGCCAGAGAGCAGGTAGAAGCCGGAGTTATCGGTCTGAAATTACATGAAGACTGGGGCACCACACCCGCGGCGATTGATAACTGTTTGTCCGTAGCGGATGAGATGGATATTCAGGTGGCAATTCATACTGATACGTTAAATGAGTCGGGCTTTGTCGAAACCACCCTGGCCGCTTTTAAAGGCCGCACCATTCATACTTTCCACACTGAAGGTGCCGGTGGCGGCCATGCACCGGATATTATTAAAGCCATTGGTTCTTCCAATGTATTGCCTTCATCAACCAATCCAACAAGACCGTTTACCATCAATACCCTGGATGAACATCTGGATATGCTGATGGTATGTCATCACCTGGATCCGTCGATTGCCGAAGATGTGGCATTTGCCGAATCACGTATTCGCCGCGAAACCATTGCCGCAGAAGACATTCTGCATGACACCGGTGCGTTTGCGATGATGTCATCGGACTCTCAAGCGATGGGGCGTGTTGGTGAAGTAGTGATTCGCACCTGGCAGACCGCGCATAAAATGAAAGTTCAGCGTGGTCCGCTGAAAGAGGATGCCGAACGCGCAGAGGGTGATTGCGATAACTTCCGGATTAAACGTTACATTGCCAAATACACCATTAATCCGGCGATAACCCACGGTATTTCGCATAAAGTCGGTTCCATTGAAGCCGGTAAATTTGCTGATTTAGTGTTATGGCGTCCGGCGTTTTTTGGGGTAAAACCGACCCTGATATTAAAAGGCGGCATGATTGCAGCAGCGGCGATGGGCGATCCCAATGCGTCTATCCCGACACCACAGCCCGTGCATTATCGGCCCATGTTTGGCAGTTTTGGTAAAGCCTTGAAAAGCTCATTAACCTTTGTTTCGCAAGCCGCTTTATCGAATCCGGCGGTCAAGGCACTGGATTTACAAAAGCCACTGGTCGCCGTGAAAAACTGCCGAAATATCAGCAAAAAAGATATGGTATTCAACGATGCCACGCCCAAGATTGAGGTGGATCCGGAAACCTATCAGGTGCTGGCCGATGACGAGTTATTAATCTGTGAACCGGCAACCGAACTGCCGATGGCACAGCGTTACTTCTTATTCTAGGTTTTAAAATGTTATCGATTTCCACCAAGCTTGATCACATCCACACCGATACGGTGATAGATGATGTGGTCAGTCTCAGTTTTGATTTACGGCAGAAAAGCCGTATTCGTGTGACCTTACAATCCGGTAAAGAAGCCGCGTTATATATGCAGCGTGGAACGATATTACGCGGTGGCGATTTTTTGCGTGCCGATAGTGGCGAGGTAGTTGAGGTAATTGCCGCCGATCAGGCGGTAATGATAGTAACTGCTACCACCTCAAAAGCTTTAACCCGAGCAGCTTATCATTTGGGGAATCGTCATGTTCCGCTGGAAATCGGCGATGGCTGGCTGAAACTGGAAACCGATTCAGTGCTAAAAGATATGTTGCTGGGCTTAGGCGTTGAGGTTGAAGAATTACAAGCACCGTTTGAACCAGAATCTGGTGCTTATGCTGGCGGTGGCGGACATCACCATCATCATGACGATGATCATTCACACGATCACAGTCACACCCATGAACACGGCCACAGTCACTAAGATGAGTTCAGCCTCACTGTCCCGTCTGTTACAACTGGCCAGCCCGATGCTACCGGTCGGTGCCTACAGTTATTCGCAGGGTCTGGAATGGGCAATTGAATCTGGTGATGTAAAGGATATCGACTCATCGAAACAGTGGATTGGTGATGTGCTGTCGATTTATTTTGCTAACTTTGAATTACCGGTATTAATGAGGTTGTATAAAGCCTGGCAACAGATGGATGGCTTGCAAATTCAGTACTGGGATGAATATTATCAGGCAGGTCGCGATAGCAGCGAAGCGCTCGCAGAAACCCGGCAGATGGCGTATTCATTATTACGATTGCAACGTGATTTAGCTACCTGGCCACCGCAAATCGTTCTAATCAGTGGTACTTTGCAGCAACCGGCCTTTCCAACTATCTATTCGGTCACAGCGTTGTGTTGGGAGATTTCACTCAGTGATATGTTGCATGCCTATGCCTGGTCGTTTCTGGAAAATCAGGTAAGTGCAATCATGAAAGCTGTGCCGTTAGGTCAAGTGGCCGGGCAACGCATTTTGTCAGAATTAGCTATGACGCTTCCCACACTGGTAGAAAAAGCCATGCAGTTGCCAGATGATGAGCTCCAGAATTTTTGTCCGGCGCTGAGCATTGCCGCTTGCCGCCATGAAACCCAATATTCCCGTTTATTTCGCTCATAAATTATAGAGAAACGTAAGATGAAAGAACCTTTACGAGTAGGCATTGGTGGTCCAGTTGGTTCCGGTAAAACGGCATTAACGCTGGCTTTATGTAAGCGATTGCGCGATAAATATAATATTGCGGTGGTGACCAATGATATTTACACCAAAGAAGATGCCGAGTTTTTAACGCGCAACGAAGCGCTGTCAGCAGATCGCATTATTGGGGTAGAAACGGGTGGTTGTCCGCATACCGCCATCCGTGAAGATGCGTCAATGAACCTGGAAGCAGTTGCCCAGTTGAGTAAACGCTTCGACCCATTAGATATCGTATTTGTGGAAAGTGGTGGGGATAACCTCGCTGCCACCTTCAGTCCGGAATTATCCGATCTGACCCTCTACGTTATCGATGTATCTGCTGGTGAGAAAATTCCACGAAAGGGTGGACCTGGAATTACCAAATCCGATTTGCTGGTGATCAATAAAACCGATTTAGCACCGCTGGTAGGTGCGTCATTGGAAGTTATGGATCGCGATTCAAAACGTATGCGTGGTGAACGACCGTTTGTGTTTACCAACCTGAAGCAGGAAGACGGATTGGAAACTATTGTGGCTTTTATTGAAAAGCAGGGATTAATGTTGAATTAATCTTATTTCAAACAAGGAAATGACATGAAAAAAATGATGTTAATGCTATTGGGCATGCTGGCTTTCCCAGCCATTGCGTTTGCCCATCCGGGACACGATATGGCTAATTTTGCCAGTGGATTTACGCATCCGTTTACCGGAATTGATCATTTACTGGTGATGTTGGCTGTGGGCTATTGGGCAGGACAATCTCAATCATCAGCCCGTTGGCAGGTGCCTATGCAGTTTGTCGTGTTTATGTTGGGCGGCGTGGTGTTAGGTGCGATGATTTCTGGCTTGGCATTTGTTGAAGTGGCGATAGCTGTTAGCGTTCTGGCGATGGGTCTAGTGATTTTATTAAACACGTCGATTAACTGGATCTGGCAACTTGCCTTGACCACCGTATTTGCTCTGTTACATGGCTTTGTTCACGGTCAGGAACTGGTTGCAGCAGGCAATGGCTTAGCGGCTGTAGCAGGTATGTTGTTGGCGACGACGATTTTATTAAGTTTAGGCGTATATCTCGCTAGCTTTAAAGATCAAATCGGCTTGTTGTTACAACGTGGTTTAGCCGCATTGTTAACATTTAGTGGGCTGTATTTGCTAATTGCGTAATACATCACTCAAGCATGGCAGGGGGCATGATAATCCCCTGCCAGATTTGGATTTACAAAAACCAATACGTAATATTACGTAGATAAAAGTAAACTGCTCATACGTTATGCTGTGATTGGATAAGTTATATCCAGCTCACGATAAATTTGGAGCTCGGACATCGCTCAATCTATCGGGCTAAATTTATCGGGAATAGAAGTTGAAAACCAACGATGCTTTGATGGATTCATCAGAACATAACGCACCGCAACGTATTGTTAAACTTCGCCGTGATTACAATACCTGGGTCGCCAACGAAACGCTGGAAGACTATGCACTGCGTTTCACACCTCACTCTTTTCGAAAGTGGTCGATTTTTCGTGTCTCCAATACCGCTCTAGGCGCTATTTCCTTTCTGGTTTTAGAGGTTATCGGCGGTGCCTTGGCGGTTAACTTCGGTTTTGTAAATGCCTTCTGGGCTATTCTGACCATAAGTCTGATTATTTTCCTGACCAGTCTGCCTATCAGTTATTACGCTGCCAAATACGGCCTGGATATGGATCTGCTAACCCGTGGCGCGGGTTTTGGTTATATCGGGTCGACCATATCGTCGTTTGTCTACGCCACATTCACGTTTATTCTATTTGCGCTGGAAGCCGTCATTATGGCCTATGCGCTCAGCATGTATTTCAACTTACCAATCTACGTCTGGTATCTAATTTCCGCGGTGGTGATTATTCCGCTGGTTACTCACGGGGTAACCTTAATCAGCCGAATTCAGATGATCACCCAGCCGGTATGGCTGTTTTTAATGGTGCTGCCTTTCATCTTTATTTTTGCCAAAGAACCAGATGCGGTGAGAGGTTTGATGAGTTTTGCCGGAGCTTCAGGGTTTGACGGCGGTTTTAATATTTACATGTTTGGTACAGCCATAGCGATTGGTATGGCATTAATTCCCCAAGTTGGTGAACAGGTGGATTTTCTGCGATTTATGCCGGAAAAAACGCAAAAAACGGTTTAGGTGGCATTTTGGTGTGATTATGGCCGGTCCTGGTTGGATCTTTATCGGCATGATCAAGATGTTTGCCGGGGTGTTATTGGCTTATCTGGTGTTGATGGGGGCTCAATCTGTTGAACAAGCCGTTAACCCGACTTATATGTATCACGTCGCATTCAGCTATGTGTTTTCCAACGCGGATGTTTTGCTCGCCGTCACGGTATTTTTTGTGGTGTTGTCGCAGGTCAAAATCAATATCACTAATGCTTATGCAGGTTCTCTGGCCTGGTCTAATTTCTTTGCCCGTCTGACTCATAGCCATCCAGGCCGCGTGGTGTGGTTATTATTCAATGTATTGATAGCCACCATGTTGATGCTACTGGATGTATTTCAGGCACTTGAACAGATTTTGGGGCTGTATTCGAATATTGCGATTTCTTGGATCACGGCAGTGGTCGCCGATCTAATCATCAATAAACCGTTGGGCTTAAGCCCGAAAGGTGTCGAATTCCGCCGAGCTTATCTTTATGACATCAACCCGGTCGGTGTCGGAGCTATGGTGATTGCTTCAATATTGTCAGTATTAAGCTTTGTCGGCGTGTTTGGATTGGAAGCCCAGTCTTTCTCATCGTTTATTGCCATGTTTGCTGCATTGATTTGTTCACCATTAATTGCCTGGTGGACCAAAGGGAAATATTATCTGGCGCGCCAGCCGTATAAGTTTCATCCAGGAAAAACCAAAGAAACCTGCAGCATCTGTGAACGTGAATACGAGATTGATGACGTGGCGTATTGCCCGGCTTATCAAGGGGCAATTTGTTCGTTATGTTGTTGCCTGGACGCACGTTGCAACGATGCCTGTAAACCGCATGCCAAACTGGATTCACAGTGGCAAGCCGCGATGACCAAATTACTGCCTAAGTCGTTATGGGGTTATATCCAAAATGGCGTTGGACATTACATCCTATTGATGGGGATGACGGTGTTATTGCTGGCGTCGATATTCGGTTTGATTTATCTGCATATCTCATTAACCCTGACCGGCAATGCCGCGCAAATCCTGCCAGAGATCAGGGTAGGCTTTTTAAAAGCGTTTTTTGCACTGGTTTTAGTAAGTGGCATTATTGTCTGGTGGCTGATTCTGACATCACAAAGTCGTAATGTGGCACAACAGGAATCCAACCATCAAACCAGTTTGTTACAACGCGAGATTATGCTGCATGAACAGACAGACGTTGCCTTACAACGAGCCCGGGTGGTTGCCGAGCAGGCCAATCAGGCGAAAAGTCGCTATATAACGGGAATTAGTCACGAATTACGCACCCCGCTAAACAGTATTCTGGGTTATGCCCAGTTGATGGATAACAATACTGATGTGACCGCCGAAAACAAAAATGCCATCAAGGTAATTTTGCGTAGTGGTGAGCATCTATTGTCATTAATTGAAGGTACTCTGGATATTGCTCGTATTGAAGGTGGAAAACTGCAATTTGACATCAAATCGCTACGTTTTCCTGAATATATCCAGCAAATTATCAGCATGTTTGAACTACAGGCGATTAATAAAGGGCTGAAATTTGAATATGAAATCAGCTCGGATCTGCCACGAATTGTGCGGGCCGATCACAAACGTTTAAGCCAGATTTTGATCAATATCATCGGCAATGCGGTGAAATATACCCGTGAAGGCTCGATTCACCTTCGCTTTACCCATGCACGGGAGTTTTTATCGATAGAGGTCGAAGATACCGGTCCAGGAATTAAGCAGGCTGAATTAGATAAAATATTTGAACCATTCGTGCGAGGCAGTGCGGCCCAAGGCGTTGGTGGAACTGGGTTAGGCTTGACTATCAGCAAATTGCTCACTGAATTGATGGGCGGTGTGTTGCATGTCGAAAGTCAGGTGGGCAAGGGCACAACTTTCTTTGTCAGACTGTTTTTACCTTCCGTCCGTGTGGAAGAAGATTTACCAATTTTGTCCACGCGGATGCCCGTCGGTTACAAAGGTCCACGTCGTAAATTGCTGGTGGTTGATAATGAACCGGTGGATCGCGAGCTGTTATTAAATATTCTTGAGCCTTTAGGATTTGAAGTCAGAGAAGCGGCATCGGGAGCGGAATGTTTACGCATTTATCCTGAGTTTCAGCCGGAAATCATTTTTATGGATTTGGCAATGCCGGAAATGGATGGTTGGGAAACCTGTCATCTGATCCGTAATGTGCATAAGTCAGACGTGAAAATCGGCATTATCTCTGCCAATGCGTTTGATAAAAACCTGGAAAACTCCTCGGGCATCACCGACAAGGACTTCATCTTAAAACCAGTCAATTTATATGAGTTAATTACCTGGATTGGCGAAAGATTGAATCTAGAATGGATAGAAAATAAGGAGGACCTGGCGATTGAATCTGCTGCGTCAGACTATGTGTTGCCTTCGCATGAGGTGATGAACGAGCTATTAGGGATGATTAATATGGGGTATTTGGTCGGTGTAAGAAAACTGATCAATGAGATTGATGAACAACAATTGGCCTGCCCGCAATTTGTTGCGGAACTTCGCCAAATGTCTGAAAAATTTCAATTGGGCACCATGAAAACCTTTATAGAAGAGAAATTAGCTGATGTCTGAAAGTTTGATCAACGCAGTCGTTTTGGTGGTCGATGACACACCCGATACTTTGGCACTTTTGCACGACGCTTTGGTGGAATCCGGTTATACCGTTTTGGTGGCAGATAATGGATTATCGGCTTTAAAAATCAGCTTGGAAGCGAGTCCGGATATTGTATTGCTGGATGCATTAATGCCCGGTATGGATGGTTTTGAGGTGTGCCGTATTTTGAAGCAGGATTTGAATACCCGGCATATTCCAGTGATTTTCATGACAGGTCTGACCGAATCCGAGCATGTAGTTGCTGGCTTCTCGGCTGGCGGTATCGATTATGTAACCAAACCGTTAAGCCCCGTCGAAGTAATAGCCCGAATTAATACTCACCTTAAAAACTCACGTTTAATCAATCAAACTCAAGGCGCATTAGATGCGTTTGGCCAGGCGGCCATCGCGGTGTTACCGAAAACCGGCAAGATCGTTTGGCAAACCCCGTTGGCCAGGCAATTGATCGAAAAATACATGAGTCACGAAGACGATTTGTTGATTCAAGATACCCCGGATGCGTTGCAGGAATGGGTGATGCAATTACATCAGGGTGGTGAGCGACGATTGCGACCTTATATTGTGCACAAACCTACCGGACGACTTATTTTTAATGCCGCCGATCTGCAAAGCGAAGAGCAGTGGTTGATTTTGTTACGCGAAGAATCCGAAACCGCACAGATTGAAGCATTACGCGCCATATTCAACCTGACTAATCGTGAGTCCGAAGTATTGCACTGGGTGATTTTGGGTAAAACCGATAAAAGTATCGGTGAAATCCTCGGCACCAGTCCACGGACCGTGAATAAACATATGGAGCATGTGTTTACCAAACTTGGCGTCGAAACCCGCACTGCAGCGGCTTCGCTTGCGGTCAACAAACTACGCTCTATAAGCGGCAGTAATAGTTTTGGCGTAAACGAATAAAACGATCGCAGCTAATCCAGGCAAATTTTCTAACAACTTTCGTGTATTACAACGGCGTGATCATGAAATAACACTGAAAAGGCTTTTAACAGCCTTGAGCTATTTCAGGAGTACTCATGATTAAAGTCGGCACTGTGCAACAAATCTGGCGTTACCCGGTGAAAGGCATGGCAGGTGAGAGTCTGAATTATTGCCACCTTGGTGATATGGGCCTGCAAGGCGATCGAATCTGGGCGCTACAGGATACCGCACGACAAGAAATCCAAAGCTGCAAATTCAGACCACAATTATTACGTTGTGTAGCGCGTTGTCGAAGCCCGCAGATGACTGGCCCGCATGATGAAGTAGATATTCTGTTTCCAGACGGCCGAGTGATGGGTAGTGACGATCCGCTGATTCACCAAGCCTTAACAGAATTAACCGGCCACGATTCGACTCTGGAATCACTTCGGCCATTAGCCGAACTGGATTTTTACCGTCGTCACAAAAAAGATGACCATACCTGGCTGGAAGAACTAAAAGCGACATTTGATCGGGAAGAGGGTGAACCTTTGCCCGAGATCCTCGATGACTTGCCTTCAGCAGCAAAGGACTTTGTTTCTATCCCAGGTACGTTTTTTCTGGTGACACCTTTTCACTTACTCACCACCGCGACGCTGGCTCATATGCAACAACTCAATCCTGAAGCCGATTGGAATGTACAACGTTTTCGTCCAAATCTGGTTATCGAAACCCTGCCTAGTATGGAAGGTTTAGTTGAACAGGCGTGGGTAGATAATAAACTGCGAATCGGCCGTGCCACCATTGAATGCAATAGCACCACACCACGTTGTGGGGCAGTAACCCGATCTCAACAATCGCTGGAATCTGACAACAGTATTCTGCGAACCATCGTGCAAAAAGCCGATCAAAATTTGGGCGTGTACGGGGCAATTAAACAAAGTGCGGTGATCCGTCTGGGCGATGAGGTTTTTCTGCAAAATAGTGACTGTTAAAAGCAAGTTAGGCTTGATCCCATTTCTGCATCAAGTAAACTGCTTCATCCGCAAAAAAATTGTCCGGTCACGGTTTAATCAAGCTGTGAGTGGCACAAATCATTGCTCGCAATTGCTATAAATACCTCGTAAGGAATCCGTATGGCGTCACGCTCTAAAGCATTGATCTATAAAAGAGTCTTGTTGTTCAGCTTGTTACCTTTCTCTTTTTTCAGTTTGATGTTTTTGCTGCTGCAACAGCCAGTTCTGCTCGATTTGTCTGACAATAACCAAACGGAAGTGGCTTCACTCAAATCCAGTTGGGAAAACGGCGAAGTGATTGCGGTCATTCATCACCTTGAGAGCTGTGAAGGCAAGGATGTTCAATGCTGGAACACAGAAAACGAAAATGGCATCACCAAACGATCGCTGGGAATGGGGTACGCCCTGGCAGAAGACCTGCAGATTTTAGGTCTGCATAAAGCCGATATCTATTACAGTCCGCAGCAACGCAGTGAAGAAACCTCGCGAGTCTTATTTAGCTATGAAGGCGTTGCCGATGAAAGCCTGGCTCAATGCGATGCCGATAATCAGTTGTTGAACGCCGCGATGGAAAATAAACGCACTGAGAGGAATCTGGTTTTTGTGGTGTATGGCGATTGCATAAGCAAATTTCAAAAGAATCTGGGCGCTAGTCGTGACACCCCAACTTATGCAACGACGCTGTTTGCTATCAATCGCTCATCAGGCAGCAAGCCCCGCTTACTCGGTTTTGTGAAGGCCGAAGATTGGGAAAGTACATTTGGCTGGTAGATTGTGAAAAAAAAACGACTCAAAATCGTTGGCCGAAATAAATGGGCTATTAATTAGGCCTTCAATTACGCCCAAGCGGTTTATTTCGGTAAACTGATTCATCTCTACCTCTGAGATGAGCTGTCAGCAATGGAATCTGCCAAAAACACCTTTCTGAAATTTCGAAGTCTGCTGATCTGGGTTGTCAGTATTTTGCTGTTATATACCTTGATAGGCTTCTTTCTGCTGCCTTGGCTGGCCGAACGTCAATTGGTCAAAACACTGCATGAGAGACTGGGTGTTGAGGCCAGCGTCGAAAAAATACACTTTAATCCGTATACCTTTGAAGCAACCGTCGATAAGTTGCATCTGGCAAATGAACAGAATGAGCCGCTAGCCGCGTGGGACAAGTTTTATTTCAATCTGCAGCCTCTGCAGTTGTTTCAACTTAAACTGCGAATTGAAGAAATCACCATTGATGCACCGAAGCTTTATTTCCAACGTTATTCCTCTAGCGAAAACACACTGACCCGATTAGCAGAACGGTGGAATGCGACTGCCAGAACGGATGTTGCCGGAGATGCTGCTCCCTTAGAAGACAACGAACAATCTGATCCGTTATTCACGCTGGAAATCGGCGAGTTCAACTACACCAATGGTGAAATTGCTTATCGTGATGATGTGCCAGCGTCTCGTTTTGAAACGCTGCTGAGCCCGATTAATATTCATTTGGATCATTTTTCAACAGCGGCCGGTGAAACGGCGAATAAGGATCTGGTTTTTGCATTGGAAAATGATGCAAAGCTGACTTTAAACGGCAAAATGGTGTTATCACCGCTGCAGTTTACTGGCGAGGTTAACCTCGAAAATTTCAGCTTGCAGACACCGTATCGATATCTGCAGGCTCAGCTGCCATTCGAACTGCAACAAGGCAGGCTGGATTTACAGCTGGCCTATGATATTGATTTGGCCGATACCGCAAACGTTGAACTGAGTGAGATCAATCTGGGCCTGTCCGGATTCAGTTTGCATCAACCGGGCGAAGCCGCTGCTTTATTACAAGGCGGCTCGCTAACAGTCAGCAACGGCCAATTTGTGTTTCCCGATAACCAGCTAACGATTGATGATGTGGCGCTTAATGACTTCAAAATTGCTGCTACACAAAATAGCGAGGGCGAATTCAATTGGCTGCAGCTGTTTGAGCCATTGCTGGAAGGCAATACTGATGACGAGCCAACAGAGAGTGAATTGGCACCGCTACAACTGAATATTGCCAATATCGAAATAAATAACACTCGTCTAGCAGTGGAAGATCAAATGCCTGCCTCAGCTGCCAATCTGGCTTTGATGCTCACTGCTACTCTGCAAAACTTCAGTCTGACAGAAGATCAGCAGATGCCATTTACCACGCTGATCAGTCTGGATTCTGGCGGTGAAATCACGGCGGAAGGGGATCTGCAGTTATTCCCCAGCTTGGCCGTTCAAGCCGAAACAGGCATCGATCAGTTGTCATTAATACCTGTGCAGCCTTACTTAAATAAGTTTGCCCATATCGAAATGGTCAGTGGCAAAATCGACTCTGCCGCCAGCATCACATCCAATCCACAAGAGCCTTTTGCGATCCAGGGCAACCTGACGCTTTCAGATATGCAGCTGGATAACCAGCAGCTTGATGAAAAGTTGTTAGGCCTCGATAACCTGTCTGTAAACAGCATAGATTTCTCACTCAGCAAGCAACGCGTGGCGATATCTGAAGTCATTATCGACGCGCTTTATAGCCGGGTATTAATTAACGAAAACGGCGAAACCAATCTGGCATTGCTGATAAAAGAACAGCCGGAATCTGAGGCCAGCCCAACGGATAACGCCAATTCAGAAACCTCGAGCAGCTATGACGTATCGCTTGGCCGAGTGAAAATTAACAATGCCAGTTCACGGTTTACTGATCAGAATCTGCCGATTGTATTTGATGCACTTATGCAGAACCTGAATGGCGAAATCAGTGGTTTTTCAACCAGCTCAAAACAACCAGTCGATATCGCGCTAGAAGGACAGGTTGACGACTATGGCATGGTGGAAATTGATGGTGTGATGAATCCATTGGATGTTATGGCTCAGACCTCTATCAAACTAGCATTCAGTAATCTGGATTTGCCTGCAATGAGTCCTTACACCGTCAAGTTTGCCGGACGGCAGATCGCCGAAGGAAAGGGCGATATTGATCTGACCTATGAGGTTGTCGACAGTGAGTTAACAGCCTCTAACAACATCGTGATCCGTGATATCAAATTAGGCGAACGGGTCGAAACGCCAGGTGCTATGGATTTACCGTTGGATCTGGCAGTGGGATTACTTAAAAACAGCAAAGGTGTAATCGAACTCAACATACCCGTGAGTGGTAATGTCAACGACCCACAATTCGCGATGGGCCCGGTGATTCGAGGGGCTATCGGTAATGCACTACGCAATATCGTGTCGGCACCTTTCCGTTTTCTGGGCAGCCTGATTGGCATTGGTAATGATGAATCAATTGATGAGATTCGCTTTCGTGCCGGACGAGCTGATCTGGCACCTCCCGAGCAGGAAAAGCTGCATAAGTTAGTCGAAGCATTAGTACAACGACCACAACTGGCATTGCAGATCCCTGCACCGTTTGATGAGGCTGCTGATCGGCAGAGATTGCAAGTAACTGCTGTGGAATCACGAATTGATACACGTCTGAATGAAACAGAATCCACACAACAACTTAATGAAAAACGTCAGCAAGTGTTGGAAGCTTTATATCTTCAAGCAGGCCTAAGCCCCGACTTGCAAACCCTGCAGCAGGAATTTTCAACAACCGAAGATGCGAATGAGCAATCACAAGCTGAACTGGATGTTCTGGCCTATAACGACAGCCTCAAAAAACGCTTGATTGAAGCCGAAACCGTTAGCGATGCTCAGTTGCAACAATTAGCTCAGCAAAGACAGCAAGCCGTTATCGACTTCATTAAACAAAACGGTGAATTAAACGATGACCAACTGCAAACCACAGACAGTGTTTCTACTAAATTGGATGATGGCTGGCTGAACATGAAGTTTGATCTGGAAACGATCTAAATAAGTGTTTTGAATAGGTAGTTAGAACGTCATAATGAAAAGGCCGGAGATATTATCTGGCTCCTTTGATCGTGTCCCCAATGACACACCCTGAGAAAGGATCACTGGCATGACAACCATAGACTATAAGGCAATGCTGGAAGTGGCGAACAACGAAGCCCATCAAGGATTAGCTGAAAGTGGTATTCCTATTGGTGCTGCGGTTTTCAATAAAATGGCGTGGAAGCTATCGATCTTAATTCGCAGGAAAGTATTCAAATGCTTGGCGATTTCATTGCTCAAAATCCTGAAATCTGGAACGAAGATATCGGCGAGGAATAGAGGCTGTTCTTTTGGTCATTCAAACTATTCCTAATAACAGCAGCAAACAAAAATACTGGAATTTATTATGAAAGTTGAAACGTTAAGAGATGTCCTTCACTGGACAAGCGAGTTCCATCAACACCTCGCGGAATGTTTGAAACGTGGTGCCGATAAAACTGAAAATACGCGAGCACAAATGCTGCTTAACTATTTGTCAGAGCATGAAGAAAAGCTCGGACATGCTGTGCACCAATTCGAAGTCACAGGTAATGAACATGCATTAAATACCTGGTGCTATGAGTACTTTGATAAAAACCCTATCGTGCAACATCATCATTGTGATGCACCATTTGCTGAACTCTCGACCACCGACATTATGCAAGTAATCATTCATCAACATCAGCAGATCATTGACCTTTATCGTTACCTGCATGATCGTGCGGATATAGATTCAGCAAAAGACTTGATGGAAGAACTCAGATCTTTTGAAGAGCATGAAATCATGGTGATGTCACAGTCAGCTAATCGATTGGAAGATATTTAAGATTGAAAAATTTCAAAGAATCAATCACATATTTGCTCTTTGATATTCGAAGTCTGTTTTGATCGGTTATAAATAGTCGTTGCCCATTAACTTGTTGTTAGATGAGTGAATAATCATGGATATAACCATACCAACAGCGCTCAAAACACTCTCTGCCGGTGGTTCTGCAATGCAGTCAATTACTTCGTGGTGGAAAAAATCTAAAGGAGATTCTCGGGCACTCATTGGCGAGCTTAAAGATAATCTGCAATATCTCGATATGATCGCAAACGACGGCGTGGCAATAGGTGATGTGGTAGAAAAGTTAAGTATTATTGAATATAAACGCTTGTCCAGAGAAGGCTTCAATTTCAACAACCTCAAGAAATCAAAAATCTCCAATTACCCATCTCTTAAAGGCACCGACCTGGAAAGTTGGGGAGGCAAGGAAACCGAAGCATTGGTTGTTTCTATCTACGATAAGTTAAATGAGATAAAAATACGCTTTCCTCATGTAGGAGATAACCAAAAATACTGATGGAAAGTACGGGTCAACAATATTCGCAAACGAATATGGTTATTGCTAGTGCACGTTGGCAGCTAAGAAATCAAGGGAAGGCATGAAGCTACAAGGGAAAATTTCAAATTGGAATGATGATCGAGGCTTTGGTTTTGTCGAGCCAAATGGTGGTGGAGAGCGTGCTTTTGTCCATATTAAAGCCTTTAACCCACCATCCCGTAGACCAGTAAATGGCGAAGTCATTATCTACGAAATCGTTCGCGATAATGACAATCGTTATAAAGCTGAAAACATCCAATTTGCTCGTGACGTCCACAAGTCAAAAAAACGAGACAAAGTAAAAAGCCAAAGAGGCTTCGGTGGTGTCTTTACCATTATCTTTTTCATTGGACTATTAGTATCCGTCTTCAGTGGGAAGTTATCTCTAGTTATTGTCGGTCTGTATCTAATCATGAGCCTAATTGCGTTTATCGCCTACGCGATGGATAAATCCGCGGCTCAAAATGGCCAATGGAGAATCCAAGAAAGCACTTTGCACTTACTTTCTCTAATGGGAGGTTGGCCAGGTGCCTATGTTGCCCAGAAGAAATTACGCCATAAATCAATTAAGAAAGCGTTTATTAATGTTTATTGGGTAACGGTATTGTTGAATTTAGCTGGGTTGGTTTGGCTTCATACGGAGAAAGGGGCAAACTTCATGAATAATGTGGTTCTTACATTATTTAATGGCTAATAAGGAAATCAAGTTGGTTTTACTCTTGAGCAATTGCCCTTCAACCGCCTGTAATCTTGGTTTAATCAACTCAATTTTAAATTAGAAAGGTGCCATGAATGACTGAAGATAAACGACCAAAACCTACTTGCTTTGTGATCCAGTCATTTGATGGTGGTACTTATGATCGCCGCTATAGGGAAACAATCAAGCCTGCTCTGTTAAAGGCTGAAGTTGAACCTCAACGCGCAGATGAAATTCTTGGTCTAAATCCTGTTATCGACAAAATTGAAACAGCTATTGAATCTGCCTCTATTTGTATTGCAGAGGTAAGTGAAGATAATCCAAATGTATGGTTAGAGCTCGGATATGCTTTAGCGCTAGACCGTCCAACAGTAATACTTTGTGATAAATCAAAAAGAGAAAAACTGCCTTTCGATATCCAACATAGACCAATTATTTTTTATCGCACTGATTCACGAAGTGGTTACGAAGAACTTGAATCAAGCATCGTGAAATGGATAAGGAACGAGCTGGATTCATCAAAAAGAATTAGCAATATTAGAATGCTTAAACCCGGAAGTGAAAAAGCAACAGATTTTGAAGACTATGAAGTTGCGATTCTTTCTTTGGCTTTTGCATTTTGGCCAACAACTAGTGGCAGCATTGGCCACTGGCAGCTTGAGCAAAAGCTCAAGGAAATGAACTTTACAGAAATCGCTCTAGCTTTAGGTGTATCAGGTTTGGTTGAGAAAGGCTATTTAAATGAAAAGCTATTGATAGATACGGATTATAACAACGAAGAATATAAGGCATATTCTGTTACAAATGCAGCCATTAAATGGCTACAAGAAAATAAAAATCTATTAGAGGTCAAGAAGCAAGTAATTAGCGATGATTATTACGATAAAGATATACCCTTCTAGAGGTCACCAAAAGACATTCAGTTGATTAAAATTAGGCGAAGGATATGCGAGTTTACTACTACACCTCAGAGCAGCATGGGCTCTCAAATATTATCAATAAACGCATAAAGATTTCTTTGCTAAATGAGCTTAATGATCCATTCGAATTTCTTGGAGTTGACCTCTCAGATAAAGAATTCCGAGAGGCTTTCAAGGCGGGAAGGGATGCTGTGGCTAAAGAATTCGGTATTATCAGCTTCTCTAGAAGTTGGAATAATCCTTTATTATGGGCACACTACGGAGATAAGCATAAAGGGATCTGTTTGGGATTCGAGATTCATGGCTCACTTATTAAAGAAGTTACATACTACCCTGAGAGAATGACCGCAGTTGCAGAGATGAATCAAGAATTTGGAGGTCTTACTAAAGAATTCACCGAAAATTTACTATGTGCGAAGTACATCGGATGGAATTACGAAAATGAAGTCAGAGTTATTGTTCCTCTAGAAACAAAAGACTCAACTGGTTTATGCTTTAGTGATTTTGAAGGCAATATGGAGCTCAAAGAGGTGATTTTGGGCCCTAGATCTGACCTGAAAATATATAACGTTGCTCAGCATCTCCACGTTTATAAAAATGAAGTCAAAGTTATGAGGTCGAGAATAGCTTTTACCAAGTATGAGGTTGTTCAAAATAAAGCAGCGCGAGTCTATGTCCATCGTCCCTAACAAATTTAAGGCGTCAACCAACTTGATTTAGTTTGATCAAGCATTTCAAACAAAAGGGCCGGAGAAAATTCTCTGGCCCTATTTGGTTACGTCGTTATGCCGCTATCAGGATGAATATATATGTTTTTTTTGAAGATTCTTAATCTTCTATTTGGGCTGGGGATATCTAGGTATGCGGTATTCCTTAATGATTCCGCTCATGAATCAATGAAAGTCTTTGATCAGGGGTTTTCTGGTGTAGTTTCTAAAATTAAAGAGCTAGGTTTGAAAAACACCCTAGACAAAATCGGTTCATTTTTTGGTTGGATGGCCTTAATTTATCTGACTTTCTTTTTTGTAGGAAAGGGATTGTTTGGTGATGGAGCATGGCAATTTTATGGCTCGTTGGTAACTTTATGGGCTGCAATAATGTGGTTTTCTATAAAGTGGTTTACTAAATTTCAGAGCTACGCACTCAATTTTCTCGTGAACGCTCTGAAATTTTTTTCATTCATCTTACTAATGCCGGTTCTTGATTTTTTAGCGAAAACAAATATGACATCATTGTTTTATAATCAAATAAGCACATTTAATGCATTATTGTTCGGGTTTGATTTTCCCCTCACAGAGAACTCAATATACCAAGCAGGGATTCTATTCGCATTTTATGTATTTATTCTCTTGGGCTATTGGGTGATCAGCTCGGTTTATTTGGGATTTATAGCTGGAGTCTCTCTAGGAGTTGTTGGCTCGGTTGTATACTTAGCTAAGGTCTTAGACATATATTGGTCAAAAAATCATCTAACTGGATTTTTTGTAATTGGTTATGTTGTAACGTCGGCAGCATTATGGTTTGCGTGAAAGCAAAATAGCTAACAACAACTTCGCGGCTGGCAACTCACTATTAAGGTGTCGGTCAACTTGAAAAGCTTCCAAGAAGCGATATTTAGGGTCCGATATTTAGGGTCAGTGTGAAAACCAAAAAAGATTCTTTTTTTACACTGACCCTAAATATTCCTAAATATTCCAGAACGTACCTGAATTTTTGGATGAGAACACCGGATGAGGTGAATAAAAAAGCCAGTTGCGAGTGGCAACTGGCTTAATTAAACCGTCAACTTATATTAGGACGGGTCAAGTGTTTGTTTTAACGTTGTTTAGCTCTACCACGTAAACCAAAAAAACCTAGCAAAGCAGATGTTAGTAGCCAAGCTGTTGCTGGAATTGGTACCGCTGATAATTGTGTTTCTCTGACCAAAAATGAGCCTAAACCTTCATTAGCAAAATCCGGATCAAGATAGCTGTTTAACGGTCGGAAATAACGATTTCCATTGCTTCGAATTATATACAATTGTGCATTTGGTACACTTGAGTTAATAACTGATCCATAAATTCCGTTGATGAAGTCAGCATAGCCTATCGCCAATGTTCCTCCTAAGTATGACCAAAGTTGGGAGTTACTATCCGTCCGCCATTGTGAGTTGGTGATTAATGCAGTTAACTCCGTGACGGTAGCATAACGCCAGCCTGACAAAGTACCTTCAAAGTTAATGTCTGCAATCACTTGATTGTAACTCATACCCCTCGTAATCGTCAGATCTAACCAATCCAATCCAGAAATACTGTCGGTCGTATAATCACCATTATCAATGATATCAATTGATGCAGAATTAGATGCTGTTGATACAAGTAAACAAACTGCAAACATTGTTGCTTTAATAAAGGTTTTCATAAATCACTCCATGTTTTGCAACCCAGCCCTGTTGGTTTAACAGCTGTAGGCTTTCCGTCCTTGGCTCACACTAAGTTTGGCAGTCAAAAATAAGAACTTTAATCTCACATAATTATAGCTCCACGAACTGTTTGAGTTGTATTGTATTTTGTTATTATTTTTCAATATTCAGGTCTAATTATTGGCACTAAAGTCGTTTGATCAGAACTGAGTATATTTAATTTTTATTAATTGAAGAGTTCAAGGGGTCAGCCAGTGAACGATCCCCTGCCAATATTTTCAGTCAATTAACTTTGAGCATTTGGGGTATGCCCCAACCTTTAGTCCTAAATATCCTCCATTTAGCGCGGCATTACCCGGACACTCATGAGTGATTCCAAGGGTTCTGGTCGTGACAGATAAAACCCTTGAACATAATCCACTTCAATCTGCCGCAGGATATTCAGTGTTGCAGCGTCTTCAACAAATTCGGCAATGGTCTTTAATCCCATGATATGGCCGATGTTGTTAATCGATGCCACCATGGCTTGGTCAATCCGGTTGTTGGCTAGCTCCTGAATGAAAATACCGTCAATTTTTAAGTAATCGACTGGTAATTGTTTGAGATAGCCGAATGACGACAGGCCACTGCCAAAATCGTCCAAAGCAAACTGGCAACCTAAGCTTTTCAGCTCCGTAATGAATCTAGCAGCATTGGCTGGATCAGCGATGGCGGCGGTTTCGGTGATTTCAAAGCAAATATTATTTGCCGGTACTTTGCGTTTCTCCAGTTGTTCCTGAATTAATTGCAGGCAGTCTTCGCGACCAATTGAGGCACCAGATAAGTTAATCGAGCAAAACACGGGCTGCTGGTTCTGGCGAAGTTGATCGCCCATCCAAGCCAGTGTGTTACGAATGACCCACTGGTCGATCTTGGGCATTAACCCAAAACGTTCGGCCGCCGGAATAAAGGCACCTGGTGGAATGATTTCTCCCTGTGGACCGATCATGCGAGTCAGAATTTCATAATGCGGCAAGGTGTTATCGCTGTTTTCAAGCGGGACAATAGTCTGAAAATAGAGCCGGAAAAGGTCTTTATCGAGTGCTTCCTGTAACCGACTGGCCCACTGAATTTGACCCTGGCGTTCCTGGGCCTGAATGTCATCCGGTTGAAACAGGTGCACCCGGTTACGCCCGCGATCCTTAGCCGCGTAGCAAGCAGCATCAGCATGGCTCAACACTTCATCGAGACTGCCACTGGCTTCTGTAATACTGACCAAGCCGATGCTGACACCGACAGAAAACACCTGACCATCCCAGGAAAAACGAAAAGCAGTGACGGTTTTTCGCAGTGTCTCGGCAATGTCCAAACCTTTTTCAATAGGACAATGAGTCAGCAGAACTCCGAATTCATCCCCACCCAGCCGAGCCAAGGTATCGCTTTGGCGAAGTACGGGTTTCAGAAGACTTGATAGTTGCTTTAACAGAACATCACCGGCTCTATGTCCACAGGTATCATTCACTAATTTGAACTGGTCTAAATCCAGATAGCAGAGCAGGTGCTCCGCTTTATCATGATGTGCCTCATAGATCAGTGATTCCAAACGCTTTTCAAATTCACGTCGATTGATTAGGCCAGTTAGGGTGTCATGCACCGCTTGGAAGGTGAGCATCTTCTCCAAACGGCTGTTTTGGGTAATGTCCTGTAGTGCAACAACCCAGCCTATATTCTGGCGGTTAGTATCGAGCAAGGGCGCACAGTTCAGTTGTACTTCAAATTCATCACCTTGCTTATTTTTCAGCAGAAATAGGCGCTTTTGGCTGGTGTTAGGTGATTTATCTGAATATTCCTTACACAAAGCCGTGATGTTAATTTGTGTCGTTTCAGTGTCTTCAATGAGAATAATCTCGTCAATCGGTTTGCCGAATGCTTGTTCAGATGTCTGCCCCAGTAGTTCACTGGCCATCGGGTTAAGGTAGACGATGTTATAGGCTGCATCACAGGTGACAACTGCTTCAGTGATAGCTTCCAGTGTGACTTGAGCCAGCTCCGAATGACGATGCAGTCGAGCCTCCATCTTTTTTCTTTCGCTGATATCCCTAAGCATCGCGCTGTATTGCACGCCTTCCTCGGTTGGGCTGGCGGTAGTGGTGACCTCTAGTGTGAAGGCGTTACCTTCACTGTTTTTAGCAACAATTTCATAAGGCCCTGGCTGTTGACTGCTGGCTAGGGTGACAAATAAATGCTCAGGTGGTGTGCCCGTAAACGTTTGTTTATTTTGTTCATGGAGCAACACTTCAGTTGGTTGCCCCACTAACTGGTGGGCAGGTAGACCGAAAAGAATTTCTGCTCCTGGATTGGCACTGGTCACAATCCCCTGACTGGAAAAGGTGATAACCCCGTCACGCATATCACGCACAATTAATCGGGTGCGGGTCACCATACGGTTCAAGTTAGCAATCACCCGGTTGTATTGTGATGCAATCTGACCGACTTCTGTAAAAGGCTCAACCGGCACGCGCTGTTTTAGATCGCCACTACGTTCTTGAGTTTGCATGGCTGAAAGCAGATCGCTTAGTTCGGTTCTCGCACCATGTTCTGAAACATTCAGCCCCTGTTGCTCGGCTTCAAAACTGACGCGTAAAGGTATGTAACGATTTAATAAAAAAAGAAAAGTGAGTGACAGCGGGAAAATAAACAGTGCGCAGGAGAATATGCCAAGCAGCTGAACCTGCAATTGCCCAGCGCGGCTTAAGCCAGTATCAAGCAGTTGCAAATCACCAAAAATAGCGACGGCCAAAGTACCCCAGATACCGGCAGCCAAATGAACTGGCACAGCCGAAATGGCATCATCCAACTGCATCCGGTGCATTTGTTTTTCAGCCAGAAACATCACTAGCGCGCCAAGGCTTCCAATCATTGCTGCTTGTGGAGTTGAAACCACATGACAGCCGGCGGTAATGGCAACTAATCCGGCCAATGTCCCGTTAATAGTGAGAGAGGTGGTTTGGCTATTATCCGGTTGCGTTTTGGATAGCAGGATCGCGGTGATACCTCCGGATGCTGCTGCGATAATAGTGTTGACGATAATGCCAGCAATGGCGG
Source organism: Methylophaga sp. SB9B (assembly GCF_004832235.1). NCBI lineage: Bacteria > Pseudomonadati > Pseudomonadota > Gammaproteobacteria > Thiotrichales > Piscirickettsiaceae > Methylophaga > Methylophaga sp. SB9B. The sequence goes on along the minus strand of NZ_SSXS01000011.1, from coordinate 25,286 downwards.
TGGTAAAAGCCAATGTACTGCCACCGTTAAAACCTATCCAACCGATCATAAAGAACAACATGCCTAGGATCGCAAGTGGCAGGTTGCTACCCGGAATGTTTTGTATTTGGCCTCGAATGAAACGTCCGGCACGTGGCCCAATAACAATCACAGCGGCCAGTGCTACCCAACCACCGACACTGTGTACCACGGTGCTGCCAGCAAAATCGGTGAAACCCATGGCTTCCAACCAGCCAGGAGACTCATTAACGGCGCTACTCCAAACCCAGTGACCAAACACCGGATAGAGCAGCAAACTGATCAAGGCCGTGATGATGATGTAAACCACAAACCGACTGCGTTCAGCGATGGCACCGGAGACAATCGTTGCAGCTGTGGCACAAAAGGTTAATTGGAAAAAGAAAAAACTGGCGTGCCAGAATTCGTCTTTGGAAAAATCGGCGATAAACCAGTGGGTATCGAGTGTCAGACCTTCATGGGCACCAAACATAATGCCAAACCCAAACAGCCAGAAGAGCATGGCAGCAACAATCAAATCAAACGCGTTTTTAAGTGCCACGTTAATCGCATTTTTACTGCGGGTAAGACCCGACTCCAGACAGAGGAATCCACCCTGCATGATCAACACTAGCATCGCTGCAATTAACAACCATAATGTATCTAGTGCACTCATATCTGACATTGACACCCTCCGAAAATGAAGTCGGCACTCTATCGGTGCGAGAGCTTTGCTTTCGCTGGAGATAAAGCGCCAGCCTGCCTCGTATAGAGTGTCGTTAGGTCTTCAATGAGCAGAATTTGTGCCAGTTCAGCTAGGATAACTACCCTGAAAAAAAGGGAGAGATTTAGTATGGTTGATTTGCTCAGGATAATTAAATGCCTAGGCAGGCAAAAATCATTTTAAGGAAGATACTGCAGCAGATGGGGTAGCGAAGACATTCATAAAAACTGGGGCCGAGTAAAGTGAGTTGCTTGCTCATTTTTAACTTATATTCTCTTGGCTTCAGCCAAAGTTATAAGCTTCCAGTTTTCTTGCTTCTCGCTCTGCTTTGGCAAAGATTGCCTGCTTTGCAAACTCATAAGGCAAATCTGGGTTAGCTTCCAACATTTCTCCAATCTTTGCCCAATGCTCTATTTGCTCTGACGGAGTTCGTTTAAGCGCTTTGGCCATTACAGTGGCCGTATCAATTAGATTTTGATCTAACTGAATGTTTTTAGTAGCCATTTTTCTCTCCTCAATCGATTCAGGATTGTAGCAATAGGTCATTAGAAACCAATCGATTCTTACCATATTGATTGCTTTTGGCCGGTTTCATGAACATGCCACTATGATTTGTCGGCTTTCTCGCGGGAAAGTGCTAAATCATAAACTTCATTTCGATTTCGTTTACCGATGGCAAGTACAGTGACGGTTACGGTGGTATCTGATACTGAATAGACCAGACGGTATCCGAGTTGGCGGAGTTTTATTTTGTATAAGTTTGTTCCGCCGCTTACTGCTGCAGATGGAACGTGTGGATTGATAAGTCGCTCTTTGAGTTTTTTAACGAAAATTTCCCTTACACTTGGGCCAAGTTTTTTCCATTCCTTTAAAGCACTTTTCTTAAATGCTAACTCATAGGTCATCCACATTAACCTTTATGCTTTCCTCATCCATGCGGCTTTTGGCAAGCGCTAAAAGCTCTTTGTCTTCAATCAGATCCATCATCGCTTCATAGGCTTTTGCCGGAACACAATAAAATGCAGGTTCATTCCTGTTTAGAACTGCAATTGGCATTCCTTCACCACTGGCTACAACTTTCATGGGGTTAGCCTTCAGCTCAGAAATGCTGGCAGCCAGGTCAGTCAGTATTTGGTGTGTCATCGTTATACCTTGATGTTTTAAGTAACTATGAGACCGAATGGTAGACCTGTTAAATAGTCTTGTAAAGACGTTAAAATCAAAGTGTCAATCAAGGTGATCTAACTGCTTAAGCCATAAAAAAGGCCAGAGAAAATTCTCTGGCCTTTTTTGTTGCGTGTAACTTAGAAGTTTATTTATTTAATAAATAGCATTTCACGGTATTTCGGCAGTGGCCATAAGTCATCAGCTACTTCCGCTTCCAATGCATCAACGTGAGTACGTACTTTCACCATTAAGCCGCGAATATCATGCGCACAGTAATTCATGTGTGCTTCGACTGAATCAAAGTCATGTTGTTTAATTGCTGAAGAAAGTTCGGCAACTGCTGCGACCATGGCGTTGGTTTCGTTGGCAATTGAAAGGGCGATAGCGTTATCCATTTCAATGCCCAGCTCAGCCATACCATTATTGGCCATTGATAACTCCGCCAGGTATTGCGTTGCAGCTGGGTAAATCATGGTTTTGGCCATTTCAATAACCAGTTTGGCTTCAACTTCAATCGATAAGATGTATTGCTCGGCATAAACCTCAAAGCGGCTTTCCAACTCGACTGGTGAAAACACGCCAGTACGTGAGAACAGTTCACGAATCGATTCATCACGCAAGTATGGCAGTGCATCAGCTGAAGTCGGCAGATTTTTCAAGCCGCGTTCTTCAACCGCCATTCTGTGCCATTCAGCAGAGTAACCATCACCGCCAAACACAACGTTGCCATGTTCTTCCATTAAGGTTTTCAGTACGGATAACACAGCTTCTGTTTTACTGCCTGCATTAGCCAATTCTGTTTCCAGTTTGCCAGCAATCCAATCTAACGAGTCAGCCAGAATGGTGTTCATTGCGACCAATGGACCAGATACTGATTGTGATGAGCCGACTGCACGGAATTCAAAACGGTTTCCAGTGAAGGCAAATGGAGAAGTACGGTTACGATCACCTGGATCACGTTCGAATTTAAGGATCTGCGAAAGACCTAAGTCCATTTCGCCGCCTTTAGACGATGTAGCAATTTTGCCGTCTTTAATATCCTGGAACACTTTTTCCAATTGGTCGCCAAGGTATACAGACAAGATTGCTGGAGGTGCTTCATTCGCACCTAAGCGGTGGTCATTTGATGCAGATGCAATAACGGCACGCAGCAGAGGTCCGTATTTATGAACCCCACGGATGACTGCACCGCAGAATAATAAGAAGTTGAGGTTATCGTGTGGTGTGCTGCCTGGATCCAGCAAGTTGCCTTGTGTGGCATTACCGACAGACCAGTTAACGTGTTTACCAGAACCATTAACGCCAGCGAATGGTTTTTCATGTAACAGACACATAAAGCCATGTTTTTTCGCTGTGCATTTCATTAAGGTCATCATCAACTGCTGGTGGTCGGCAGCGATGTTGGCAGATTCAAAATACGGTGCGATTTCGAACTGGCCCGGAGCAACTTCGTTGTGATGGGTTTTGGCTGGAATGCCTAAGCGATACAGTTGATCTTCAAAATCCTGCATGAAGACTTGCACACGCTCAGGGATTGCGCCGAAATAATGATCATCAAATTGCTGACCTTTGGCTGGTGATGCACCAAACAATGTACGACCAGCTAACAATAAGTCTGGACGGGCATTGGCAAAGTTAAGATCAACCAGGAAGTATTCTTGCTCCGCACCACAGCTTGAATTCAATGTGGCAATTTCTTCTTCACCCATTAATTTCAGTACTTTGCGGGCGGCTTTATCCATTGCGGCATTAGAACGTAGTAATGGGATTTTCTTATCGAGTGCTTCGCCAGTCCAAGACATAAATACGCTTGGGATCATCAAAGTCGAACCATTTTCGGTGTGCATGATGAATGCAGGGCTGGTTGGATCCCAAGCTGTGTAGCCACGTGCTGCATTGGTCATGCGCAGGCTACCGTTCGGGAATGATGAACCGTCCGGTTCACCTTTAATCAACAAACTGCCAGAAAATTCGGTAATCGCATTACCTTCAGAGTTCGTCACGATAAAACCGTCGTGTTTTTCGGCGGTGATATTGGTCATTGGGTAGAAAATGTGTGAAAAGAACTTAACGCCTTTAGATAAAGCCCAGCTTTTCATCGCTGCAGCCACAACATCCGCTACGGCTGGCGCAAGCGGCGCACCAGTTTGCACTGTTTGTTTAACCGCTTTGAAGGCCGATTTATTCAACGCCTGTTCCATTGTCGCCAGGTTGAATACATCTGTTGCCCAGATTTTATCCAAAGGCTCAGGCGTCTTTACAGTCATCTTTTCACGGTTAGTAATTTGTGAAATGGCTGTCAGGCGCGATTCGTTTCCACTCATTTCGATATCCTTGTATGCGGTGATAGTTAATTCGTGTTTTATTTTTTATGAACACACTAAAAGAAGCTTAATTCAGTAAAGATTGATCATGAGCAGAACGACGAAACAGAACACGATCAATAAGTTCTTTTTGTCCAACCACAGTCATAAGCAATAAGCAGTCCAATTATCATAGAAAACGTAATATTCAGCAAAACTAGAACACGCGTGTGATCCCTAGAGTTTAAGGTTGCTGGGGGGATCAGAAGTGACTCAGGGAACGAGCGAATAAGGTGCGGACGCACCAAAATGGAGCGATGAATTTACCAAGAGCTTAGCGAAAGAACAATTTCATTTAGCGGCATTTGGCAACGCAAAATTATCCGGCGAGCCGTTAGATTGTTAAATCTGTGAAAAGCCAAACAATATTTAATAGAGGTAATTACGTTGTGTATAAATATCTGAATTGATACACAGTTTTTCCGATGATTTAAGCGGATAAGTGATCTCAACAGAAGAAGCTTCTGTTGGTTGATTCAGTATCTCTCTCGTTGTCTTTTTGTCAGGCTTAGGCCTGACATTTTTTTTATCTGTCGCCATAAATATTCACTTCCAAATCTGCTTTGCCGAGGAACAAGTTCACTTGGAATGATTTAGGTCAATGTCTGACACTCCTAAAAGGTCTATGCTGGTTTTATTGCTCTCATATAAACCTTGCTTTGAGGGCATCCTATGCATTTATGAGGAGAAGAATCATGGCGAATATGATGAAAGCAGCTATTTTTGTTGAGCCAGGTCGGATCGAGATTGATGACAAACCCATCCCTGAGATTGGCGATAACGATGCACTTATTAAAATTACCACGACGACCATCTGTGGAACCGATGTGCATATTCTCAAAGGTGAATATCCCGTTGAAAAAGGTCTGACGATTGGTCATGAACCGGTTGGTGTGATTGAAAAACTAGGCAAAAATGTTTTGGGCTACCATGAAGGACAGCGAGTCATCGCGGGAGCAATTTGTCCCAGTTTTACTTCCTATGCCTGTCAGGACGATTGTTCAGCACAGGATGGCGGATCACATTCTCATGGCTACAAACCCATGGGCGGCTGGCGCTTTGGTAACACCATTGATGGTGCACAAGCTGAATATCTTCTGGTCCCCGATGCCCAAGCGAATTTATCTCCAGTTCCAGATAATTTAACGGATGAACAGGTTCTGATGTGTCCGGATATTATGTCCACCGGATTTGCTGGAGCCGAAGCTGGCAATATCAAAATTGGTGACATAGTGGCCGTATTTGCTCAAGGACCAATAGGTTTATGTGCAACAGCGGGTGCACGCTTAAAAGGTGCCAGTCTGATTATTGCGGTAGATGGTGTAGATGAACGGCTGGCGATCTCAAAACAAATGGGCGCGGACGTGACTTTGGATTATCGGAAAGATGATATTGTCGCCGAAATATTGAAATTGACCGGTGGACGAGGTGTTGATGTGGCCATTGAAGCACTTGGTCAACAAAGCACTTTTGAAGCAGCACTGCGTGTCTTGAAACCCGGCGGAACCTTGTCGAGTCTTGGGGTTTATTCCTCGGATCTGACGATTCCACTTAGTGCATTTGCAGCAGGATTAGGCGACCACAAAATCATCACCTCATTGTGTCCTGGCGGTAAAGAACGGATGCGGCGTTTGATGGATGTAATTTCCCATGGCAGGTTGGATTTAAGCCCGATGGTGACGCACCGTTTCAAACTGGAAAATATCACAGAAGCCTATGATTTGTTTTCGCATCAGAGAGACGGCGTTTTAAAAGTCGCTATTGAAGCCTGAGTATAGTTTTTTATAACAAGCAAAATCCTGAGTCTAGTTAAGCATTTCACCTTATGGCATTTTTAAGAGGCGGCGTAATATATGAATCGTAAGTCAACTAAACAACCAAGAGGTGATTATCATGTGGACTAAACCAGAATATTCAGACATGCGTTTTGGCTTCGAAGTAACGATGTACATCTGCAATCGTTAAGATTCGAAACAACGCAAAATAAAAAGCCCCGAAAGGGGGCTTTTTTGTGGTTGCCATTTAAAGTTTGGTGAAAACTAGAGCCTAACTATTAAGCTCAATAACCACATGATGAACCTGCTGATCATTGATAACGGGGAATTTACCATTGTTAGCGCCCACTTCGCTTGCAGAATCTATTTCTAAATCATCCAACAATAAACGTGTCACTTGTTTCGGCTGACCTGGTTGGCAGTTTATGGTGATGTGATACAGCGTTTCGTTATAACGGTAGTGCACCTTGAACGATGTCCAGTCATCCGGAACACAAGGGGCAATTCTGAGATGGCCGTCTTCTAAGTTTATGCCTAATAAGGTTTCCACCGTCAGTCGATACATCCAGCCTGCTGCGCCGGTATACCAGGTCCAGCCGCCTCGGCCGGTATGTGGTTCAGAACCATAAATATCGGCGCTCATCACATACGGTTCAACTTTGTAACGGGCTATTGCTTCAGCCGTATCACCATGATTAACAGGATTGAGCATGCCGTAAAATTCCCAAGCCCGCGCTTTATCGCCCATCGCGGCAAATGCCATGGTGGTCCAGATAGCCGCATGAGTATATTGACCGCCATTTTCACGAACACCGGGCACGTAACCTTTAATATATCCCGGTTCCAGATCCGATTTATCAAACGGTGGGTCTAGTAACTGAATCAGCTGTGCATCGCGGCGTACCAGACGTTTATCAACAGCACTCATCGCTTGGCTGGCACGATTTTCATCACCACCTTTTGAGAGTATCGACCAGCTTTGACTGATCGAATCGATCTGACATTCATCATTGCTGGCGGAACCCAGCGGTGTGCCATCATCAAACCAGGCGCGTTGATACCATTCGCCATCCCAGGCATTTTCTTCGATGTTGTAACGCAGTAATTCTGCTTGTTGCTGACATTTATCAGCAAACTCAGCATCGTTGAACGTGATGGCGAGCTGTGAAAATTGCCGCAAATTGTCATATAAAAACCATGCCAGCCAGACACTTTCGCCTTTGCCATGTTGCCCGACCAGATTCATCCCATCATTCCAGTCACCACAACCCATTAGCGGTAGTTGATGTGCGCCAAAACGCAGACCATGTTTAAGTGCTCTTACGCAATGCTCATAGACACTGGCGATTTCTGCCGAACGTTGTGGCTGGTCGTAATAGGCTTCCTCATCAGCACTTAATTCACGGCCCTCAAGGAAATGAATCTGCTCATCAAGAATGCCGGTATCACCGGTGGTCATCACATAGCGACAGGTGGCATATGGTAACCACAGATAATCATCAGCAAAATGCGTACGCACACCCTGACCATTAGGTGGATGCCACCAATGCTGAACATCGCCTTTGATAAACTGCCGTCCAGCACACAGCAGGATCTGTTCACGTGCCAGCCAAGGCGTGGCGTGAATTAACGCCATGGTGTCCTGTAATTGATCACGGAAACCATAAGCACCACCAGACTGGTAATAGCCGCTGCGTCCCCAAAGACGACAAGAAATGGTTTGATAAACCAGCCAACCATTGGCGAGTACATTCAATGCCGGATCTGGGGTATCGACATTAATGGTGCCCAAGGTGTGATTCCAGAATTCCCAGACTGATTCCAATGCTTGTTTGGCACCGACCGGCCCGCCGTATTGATTAATCAGTTGGTTAGCTTCATACACACTGGTTGCTGAACCAATGATAAACACCACCTCACGTGTTTGTCCGGCTGCTAATTCAATTTTGCTTTGAATCGCTGCACAGGGATCAAACCCCGCGCCCGTATTGCCGGACAAATGTTGTTTCGCCATCGCAGCTGGATTTGCCAACGAACCGTTACGACCAATAAATTCCGTGCGATTACCGGTCATTGATTGTTTTTGTTCACTGATATGCACAAAAGCCACTTGGTTTGCGTATTCACGGCTATAAGCATTACGACCAAATATCGCGCCTGAATGAGGCTCACTTTCAGTGACAATATGCATCAAATTACTATGGCGCCATTCACCTAACACCCATTCCCAATAACCGGTTAAGGATAAATTACGGGTTCGTTTTGACTGATTGGTGAGCTTCACCACTACAAATTTCACCGCTGCATCCATCGCCACATAGGTGGTGAGTTCAGAGGTGATTTCCGCTTCATGATGTTCAAATACGCTATAACCAAAACCATGGCGACAGACATATCCGGTACGGCCACGCGCCGGTAGTGGAGTAGGTGACCAGAATTCACCCGTTGCTTCATCACGGATGTAAATCGCTTCACCACTACTATCACTGACCGGATCATTCAACCAAGGCGTGAGTCGGAACTCATGGGCATTTTTCACCCAAGTGTATGAGCCGCCACCTTCACTGACTACAGTTCCAATATGTGGACTGGCAATCACATTCACCCAAGGTGCAGGAGTAGTTGTGCCGGGTTCGAGTTTAATAACGTATTCATGGCCATCTGGCGTAAAGCAGCCTAATCCATTTTTGAAAATACCATCACGTGGCTCTAGCGAGTTAACGGGTAATAAGGTGGGTTTTGCCGTTATCGTTAATTGGTCTGATGGTCGGGTAACTGACACCCGACGATCCACTTGCTCAATCAACGTGTCGTGAATATCGCTGAACACAATACGGGCAACCGTTTGTAATAATACCCGCTCATCTTCAGTCAGCTCATCGGAGCGGCGTAAAAATACACCGCCTGGTTTATCCAACACTTGTGCTTCAGGACCTGTATTAATGAGGGACATAATGTGATCTTGAAGCTCGGCGCGATAGCTCGAATAGTCTTCATTGATAATGACCAAATCAGCAATCAGACCTTTCATTCGCCAATAGGCATGCGCCTGCAAAGCTTGTTTGACCAAGTCGATGCGATTGATATCACCAATACTTAATAACACGATAGGTAAATCACCGGAGATGGCAAAGCGCCACAAACGGGATTGTCCCAACTGATTGCGGGCAATGATTTCCGGTGCGATACGGCGCAGTCGATTGCCGAAAATAACCGAATTGGCTAAACGGCCATAAATCTGGGCATCGGCTTCATTAATATTGATGTGACGTAATACTTCCTGGCTATGGAACCAGGCCATTTCAAAAGCCCGCTCGACAAAATGTCGATCACAATATTTATCCACCAGTGCCAAAGCGGCTTCGCGGCTTTCAGCGACACCGGAGATGATCTGCACTACTGTAGAAATATCCGGTGACAGCGTTAATGTACGGCGAATAGCGACAATCGGATCCAGTACCGGTCCATCAGTGTCAGATAGCCGATATGTTGCTGATTCAGTGTATTCATTGTTAGTGAGTACTTCTGGGTTAACGGTTGTTCGGCCTCGTCCAATAAATTTAGAGCGATCCGTTTCAAATGAAGGAGCATCACTGTCAGCACCTGGCGCAGACATTAAATGGAACATCCATGGCACATTCTCACCGGCGGTTCGTGGACGTCGTGTGCAAATAATCGCCTGTCTATCGGCCAAAATTTCGGTTTGAACAAACAGATTGCTGAACGCACGATGCGCCAGATCCGAGGTTAATTGTGCTAGAACCACTTCGGCATAGCTGGTGACTTCAATATGGCGTAGCTCATCCGATTGATTGGTTAAGGTGACCCGACGGATTTCAACATCATCTTCTGGCGAAACACTGATTTCAGTGTGTGCCTCAATCTCTAAATCCAATCTGCGATATTCGGCCCGTGCCTGTACAAAAATTGCTTCGTAGTGATCGGCTTGGCGTAATGTTGGTTGATAGGCAGTCGACCAATATTCGCCATTATCCATATCACGCAAATAGATAAAGGTGCCCCAGTTATCGGCGGTGACATCTTCACGCCAACGGGTAATGGCAAGATTATTCCAACGGCTATAACTGCCGCCCGAATTGGTGGCCATCACGTGATAACGACCATTCGACAGCAAATGCGCTTCGGGTATAGGCGTATTGTGGCTAAATACTCGCATCATTGATCGACTATCAGCAATCGGTGGCTTGGCTGTCGCGCTGACTTCTGCCGCATGCGGATGCAAGGTGGCGCTTTGTTTTGGCACGCGTTCTTGTAATAACAACTCGGTAGCACGTATCTGAGGATCAGACAGAAAACGCCGCTGCATCGGTTGATCTAACAACACATGGCAAAAGACAGCAAACTCATGCCCTGATGATGGGCCATAAAGGCCTGCACAATGGCATAGCTTTTATTCCGAGGCACCCGCAGCGGGGTGTAATCAATGGCTTCATAAAAACCGTAATCGCCTGAAAAACCCTGTTCTGCAAGGGATTGTAAATTCAGACAGGCTTCGCGAGGCATGACCATCAACGCTAACGCGGTGGCATAAGGCGCAATCACCAAATCCTCACCCAAGCCACGTTTAAAACCAAGACCTGGAACGCCAAACGCACGATATTGATAAACCTGATTTAAATCGGTTGTGTTGTAACACGACTCGGAAATTCCCCATGGCACCGAACGTTGCCGGCCATATTGAATCTGACGTGACACGGCGGCCTTACAGCTGTGATCTAATAATGTATCGGGATAGCTTGGCATCATTAATTGCGGCATCAGATACTCAAACATTGAGCCGCTCCAGGAGATCAAGCTGATATCGCCACCGTGGCTGGTCAATAATCGGCCTAAAGCAAACCAATGTTTTTGAGGAACCTGACCTTGAGCAATCAACAAAAAGCTGGCGAGTCGGGCTTCCGAGGCCAGCAGGTCATAACACGACAGATCCCGGCGTCTTTCAGTGACATCAAAACCAATGGTTAATAATTCGGCTTTAGCATCATATAAAAAGCCAAAATCCATAATCGCTGCGGTATGGCACCGATGGATTAACGCATCTATCTGGTTCAGCTCTAACAAAGCCCGAACATTTTGACTGGCAGCTAATGCATGCAGCGTCGGGATCGGATCTGCTAGCGATGATTCAGCCAGCAAATTCGTATGTGAATCCTGTAAGGCTCTGACCTGCTTGATATAGGCTTGTATCCAGTAACGATTTCCTGGATCGAAATCTGCCGCTAACGTTTCAGCAATGACTTCAGTGCTACGTTTGATGCTTTCTAAAACGCTGGCCATTTCGCCGATGGAATTGGCTTTTTGTTGTGAGGTAGATGATTTTAGGATCTCATCCAGATTGCTAATTTCACTGGCCAATGATTTTTTAGTTGTGATATCAAGTGACTCAACGAATACCTGAAACGTATCCTGCAAACCTTCAAACGTCTTGGCAGAAAAAATGGGCTGATGTTTAAACTCGGCGAGGCCCGCTGCTAAGGTCAGTAAACTCCCTGCCAGATTGCCGCTATCTACCGATGAAATGTAATACGGTGGCAGTACTTGTAACGTGCGAGTGTCATACCAGTTATAAAAATGCCCGCGATAGCGTTCCAGCTTTTCCATCGAGGTTAAGGTTTTATCAATGCGCTCGATGCTTTGGCGGATGGTGAGATAACCAAAATCATGGGCAGCCAAATCGGCTAATAACGACATGCCCATATTGGTTGGCGAGGTTCGTGACGCAATTAACGGGGCCGGATATTGCTGAAAGTTATCAGGTGGTAACCAATTGTCTTCAGCATTAACAAAGTCATCAAAATAGCGCCAGGTTTTGCGTGCTGAGATCCGTAAAAACTGTTGTTGCTCTGGTGTTAAAGATTTTGTCTTCTCAACAGCTGGTTGACTGATCCACCAGGCTATTACCGGCGATATCAGCCATAACACCAATATCGATAAGCAGAACAACCAGACAACCAATGGGTTTAGCGCATAAATCGATAACAAGCTCGGTGTTAATACAATGGCCAGCAGGGGGGCAATCCACATTTCCCGGAAATAATTCAGCAGCGTTTGGCATTTGTTACGTCGGGCATAACTTGGCAGCTGCCAGATTAATAAGCCATTTTTGGTAAACAACATACGAACGCCAGACTGCGCAATGGCACTGATATTTATCAGCGCGTCATACGGCAGAAATATCAAAGTCGTTAATGCCTGCATAATCGGATGATCGGTGGATTTAGCCGTCATTTTTAAATGCAAAAACCAGTCACTTTGTTTAGGTTTTTTAACCATTGCGATCAGCGAGAACAGCACTGTTGGCAACAAAATGATGGCCAGCAACAGTACGGTCCAAAACCAGACTATTCCAGTGGTAAAAAACCACCCCATCACTAACATAGCCAATAATGCCGGCGCGACCAAACTGCGACGCAGGTTATCCAAAAGCTTCCATTTTGATAACAGAGAAAGCGGGTTTTTCCGCCATGGCGTTAAGCTGTCATCCGTCCGGTTTGAGCATAAAACGTTGGGTAATAACCAGCCAATGAGTTGCCAGTCACCCCGAATCCAACGATGACGACGACTCGCTTCACTGGTATAGGTAGCAGGGTGCGACTCGATGAGGTCGACATCCGTAATCAAACCTGAGCGAGCGTAGCCCCCTTCGAGCAAGTCATGACTAAGAATCAGATTTTCAGGCAAACGGCTTTCGGTCACTTGCCGAAACGCATCAACGTCATAAATGCCTTTTCCGATAAACGAACCTTCACCAAAAATATCCTGATATACATCGGACACTTCACGCGTGTAAGGATCAATACCGGAAGCACCAGAAAACAATTTGCTGAATTTTGATTGGTTGGCGCTGGCAAGGCTTATCGATGCTCGCGGTTGTAAAATCGCATAGCCATCGACAATACGGCCGACATTGGCATCAAAAACCGGCCGATTCAGTGGATGAGCCAAATTGCCGATCAATGCATGTGCTGCGTCACGGGGTAATTGGGTATCGGTATCCAAAGTAATGACATATTGGATGGTTGGTAAAATATCGGTATCACCGACGATAGTCGAAAATGCATTTAACGCTTCACCACGTAGCCGGGCGTTAAATTGTTCTAACTTGCCACGTTTACGTTCATAGCCCATCCAGATTTTTTCATAAGGGTTCCACACTCGGGGCCGATGAAACAGGTAAAAAATGCACGGCCGATCTTCATTTCGATAAGTTGTATTAAGCGTTTCAATCGCTTTGGTTGCATAACTGATTATCGCCGAGTCTTCTGGCAAAGTTTCGGTAGCGGCATCATGAAAATCGGTCAGCAGGGCAAAAAACAGATTGGCATCCCGATTGCCCAGATAGCGAATTTGTATAGCCTCAATCAGCTCATCGACATCTTTAGTGCTTGCCAGTAACGTTGGCACGATGACCATGGTGCGATGTTGCTGAGGAATACCTTGAGAAAAATCCAGCCTTGGCAAAACACGGGGCGGCAGTAATAAGGTAATAAAGTGATTAATCAGTGGAATGATCAACGCTGACACACTGATCAAAAGCGGAAGTGCCAATACGCCAAGCTGCCAGCCAGGGACATTTAGCTGTAAAAGCCAGCTTAATATTAGAAACGTTGCAACCACTGGCAGAATGACTATCGGCGCAAGATACAGTGTTAATCGTGAACGTTTAATAATACGTCTGGCTTTTAACTTCCAGGAGATTTCACAGTTCACCGATTGTTCGAGCAAGTTACGGCCGTCATCAATCAAATAAAAACCAATATGAGCTTTACGATGATCAGCTCCGACAGCTAAGGCTGCCTGTGCTGCGAGCTGAAGACAGCCATGGGCAACTTCCAGCTCACTGCAACTGCTGTGACGGGCAATATCTTCGATAACGTGCCGGTAACGATCGCGCGTTGCAAAATCCTGTTGCGGATAAATGTCAGGATCGCCTTCGCGTAACGCCTGTTCAACCACGCTGAGTGATTCGACGTATTGTTTCCAGTCCATGATGCCGATGAAGCGCAAGCTGCTGAAACTGTTGGCAATGGAGATTTGATTAGCAGCCGCCACGCGACCAGAGGATTCAGATAGTTGGGTGGCTGTGACACCTTGCTCTAATAATTTATGTTCAACCCAGGTTTGCACAAAGGCCATGGCCGGGCCTTGCGCTTGAAGCCGGGCATAAAACTCTTCCACAAAAGACGCAGTTAAAGGCACATCAGCATCGGCAAACTCAGCCAGAAGATTAATCAGTTTTTTTGGTTCATCTTCCGCCATCGCCAGCATACGATCAGCCCAGGTGATCGCGGCGTCGCGTTCTTCACGGCGTTGGGCGATGCGTACAGCCACCCGGCGTAAATTTTCCAATAAAGCCAATTGCAGCATAATTGGAAACGCCCACAACTCACCCAATTTTAACGGCTCAACCGTTTGATAAGCGGCAATAAACTGGCTGGCGTTGTCGCTGTCCAGGCGGCCATCCATATGCGAAATTAATTCAATGGCCAGGTCGTAAACTCTTGGATAACCAGCCGACAAGCCGTTAGCGAGTTTGGGTAATTCTCGGCTGTAGCCACGCGGTAAATGGTTTTTGGCTAATAGGATTTGCTGTTCGATAAGATAAAAATTATCCAGTAACCACGCTTCGGCAGGCACCATGGTTTGCCCTGCAGTCGCCGCTTTAGTCACCACGTCATAAGCGGTGTGCAATACGCGTGTGTTATCGGCTAAACGAGGGAGTAACTTATCTGAATCGAGCTTTGGATCTATTTGATGTTCATGCGCTAAGGTCATCGCATGGCGTTTGAGTTGTTCGATGCTTAATAACTCTGAGCGTAACAACTCCGTGTCCTTGTCATTTCTAAGGACATGTCGCATGCGTGCTGCCGATCCGAACTCTTTGATATCTATGTCGATCTCCTCGTTCGAATGTGATGTCAGCAACTGCAACCGTTAGCTGCAAGTGCATCATAAGGGTCTGTTTATCTTTCAGAGTCACAACAGAGGCGGCTATGAAAGATAAACAGTCCCTATAGTTTTGTAGAAAATAGGCGGGGTGTCGTCTCGCTTATCTAGTGGGGACTATCTCAGTATGGGCTCAATACCGATGTTATGTATGATGAATTTGACTAGGATCTGAGCGACAAAACTGAACCCCCAATACAACTGACTTAACGCCTGAAATTCGTTGTTCCTTAAACTTTGCTACGCCGACTAATTCAGCATTGCTTCAACGCTGTAGTTGATTATTAGAGTAGAGAGATTTGTCTCAGATGTACTTGATTTAAGTTAAGCAAAATCCTGAGTCCGGACAAGCATTTCACCTTATGGCATTTTTGCGTGACGGCGTACTATGGGAACCGTAAGCAAATCAATCAACCAAGAGGTGATTATCATGTGGACTAAACCAGAATATTCAGACATGCGTTTTGGCTTTGAAGTAACGATGTATATCTGCAATCGTTAAGATTCGAAACAACGCACAACAAGAAGCCCCCGAAAGGGGGCTTTTTTGTGGCTGGCATTTTGAATTTATTGATCATGATGTTCTTGCACAAAGCATCTTGAGACATTTATCTGCTTGAATAGCGAAAGTATATTTGCGGTGAATAATGTCTCTAATCGCCGCATAAAATGCGTTAAATAAGCTTTTAGTTACAGTAAAACTGAAAATATTATCAAGACTCGCGGCAACGCTAAATCATCAATCATCTGCGAAAGGGACTTTGAAAGGCATATGAATACCTTAATATGCCAAGCTAGCGAATTGCTCTAATGACACGGCTTTATGTGATATTCAGGAGCTGCTGACAAGAGATATATTTTTACAAAATACTGGTGGTGGGCGTAGTACTAGCTATCGAATAAGCGATTAGGACGATGAGTGAGTTGGTGCTCAAGAAATACGACCCCTTGTTTTTCATCGTCTTTAACGTTCGTTGCAGAGAAGCAAGCTCATGGATGATAGATATTGATTTTGCTATAGTGGCCTGAAGGTAATCTAATCCTTCTCGTCTAGTGTAATTGTGAAGAACACCATCACTTTTACAAAGGGGGCATCACTGATGCTTAATACAGCGGCCTGTCAAAAAGATGTCACGATTCTGGTGGTGGATAACAATGCTGCCAAGTCACCCCAAGCTTATATCCCGGATCAAGTAAGCCATTCCGAAATCCGCTACGTTTATATACAGATCAGCAGTGAAATCAGCGAAGACAACACGTTTTTCTTCACTCTGAAGCCCTCATCGTTTACTCCTGTTCCCAATCAGGGATAGGGATTCTAATATGTCTGCAGATGACTCAAATTCACCCGCTCCAACCGGTGATTCGTGGTTTTGTGATCTGATCGCCCGCTTACCGGATGGTGTGCTGGTAGTCGATCAGGCAGGTATGATTCGCTATGCAAATCCAGCAGCGCAGCAGTTATTCAAGAAGACAGAAAGTGAGTTAATAGGCGCTCCACTCGGCATCTCCATCAAACCGGGCGATCAGCCAGAGATGGAATTGCCTGGAATGGTTGGGGCAGCAAGATTCGCAGAGGTGTGTGTCGGCTCAGCCGAGTGGCATGGGAATGCTGCCTGGATAGTTACCCTGCGGGATGTCACCGAACGCAAGCTGATTGCTGAAGCCTTACGCGAGAGCGAGGGGCGTTTTCGCAGTCTGCTACAGGATGTGCCCAACGTAGCCATTCAGGGGTACGGACTGGACGGCGGCGTGCATTATTGGAATAAAGCCTCAGAGATGTTGTATGGCTACAGCGAGCAGGAAGCACTGGAAGGAAATCTACTCACGCTGATCATCCCCCCTGAGATGCGCGATACTGTGCGCGAAGCTCTCAAGAACGTTGCCGCTGGGGGTGGCATCGACAGCGGTGAGTTAAGCCTGATGTGCAAGGACGGTTCAAGGGTGTCGGTGTATTCCAGCCATTCGGTAGTACGCCGGCCCGGCCAACCTCCGGAACTGTTTTGCATCGACATCGATCTTACCGAGCGCAATGCGCTTGAAGAACAACTGCGTCAATCCCAACGGCTGGAATCAGTGGGGCAATTGACCGGTGGGGTGGCCCACGACTTTAATAATTTGTTGACGGTAATTCTCGGCAATGCGGAATTGCTGAGCGAGCAACTGGCATCGAATTCGCGACTGCATTCACTTGCTGACATGATTTCCAGAGCAGCCCAACGCGGAGCTGAACTAACCCGCCATTTGCTGGCCTTTGCCCGCAAGCAGACGCTGGACCCGAAAGCCGTCGACGTCAATCGCTTGATAGTCGGTGTGAAGGGGCTGCTACACCGATCGCTGGGCGAGCATATAGAGATCGAATTAGCCTTAGGTGATGATCCAATGTCGGCGATGGTCGATCCCGGACAACTGGAGGGCGCGCTACTAAATCTGGCTATTAATGCTCGCGACGCCATGCCTAATGGGGGAATGCTGACCATCGAGACTGCAAATATCGAACTGGATGCCGAAGACGCCTCCCGAGATACACAATTGCAGCCCGGTCAGTATGTGATGTTGGCAGTCACGGATACTGGTTTTGGGATCGCCCCTGAATTTCTTGAGAGGGTGTTCGAACCTTTTTATACCACCAAAGAAATGGGTAAGGGCAGCGGACTGGGACTGTCCATGGTGTACGGATTCGTCAAACAGTCCAAAGGCCATATCAAGCTCAGTTCCGAACCGGGCGTGGGTACGACCATCAAGATGTATCTGCCAGCCTCCGCTGACCCGATCGTTATCACAGAAGAGTCTTCGACTTATCTAAATGGTGGTGATGAGCTCATTTTACTGGTGGAGGATGACGAGCTGGTGAGAACCTTTGTATCAAACCAGCTTTGCAGCCTGGGTTACCGGGTGCGCATAGCGGGAAATGGTAATGAAGCTTTGGCGATACTCCGAGCACAGAACGATATCGATTTATTGTTCACGGATATCATGATGCCTGGCGGTATGAACGGACGTGAACTCGCTGATCAGGCGCGGGCAATAAATCCGTCACTGAAAGTGCTGTTTACCTCTGGTTACAATGAGAATGTTATTGATCATCATGGTCATTTGGAGCCGGATGTGGAATTGTTAAGCAAGCCCTATACCCGCCTGGAGCTGGCAACCAAGGTACGTTTGGTAATTCAAGGATCGGTAGCTTCAAAACCTTGAACGGTTTTACTCATAAAAAAGGCACTTATTTCAAGTGCCTTTTTAAATGGTGCCGGGGATGAACCCTGACAATTATTTGCTAATGTCAGTCTGCATCCGGTGCTTCTAGTGGTCAGACGACTGATCGCGAAATTACATACTTTCTGCTTCAGATATAGCCCTTCTGACCAATCGACCAGCGCCGCCAGTCACATTGGCACTTTTAATCTGTTCGAGGTTCACTGGTTCACCTACGATGATCACACCACCCATACCGGTACCAATATGCGGTGTGCATTTGTATACGTAAATACCTTCCTGGGTGAAGGTCCGTTGGTAATTTTCACTCATAGGCGAATTCCATTTCTCGGCACCTTCAGGAATCAAACCATCAATTGATTCAGAGTTATGTGTGCTCATATCGCGCCAAGAGACAGAGTCACCAGGATTAATTTTGACGACCAGCGGATTGAATATCATGCCTTGTGCAGTCACGACGTGAGTTTGTGGTCCTTCACTTTTTGGCTCGTCAGCTTGAGCGGCTGTGTTATCTGATGCACCAGTTGCTTCGTTTTCTTCAGTTGCCATGGTGTTATCAGTTTGATCAAGCTCAGCGACAGGTTCATCTTCAATAACCACTTCAGTTTCGGGTTCGCTTTGTGGGGTGGTTTCAATCGCCTCTATGTTGCTCTGATTTTCTGAGCTCATCTCAGTTTCTGGGGTTTGTGTGTTTTCCGAATTGTCATCACTACCACAAGCCGTAAACAGCGTGGCAGCCGCGAACGTCATAGTCAGTGCAAGGGTAATTTTTCTCGTCTGTGTAGATATCGAAGTTGCTTTAAACATCTTGTGTACTCTCTTAATAAAAAAATCTTGTTCAAGTTTAGGACACTGAGTAACGACCGTCCGTTCGATATCCCACTAAATCACTAAATAAGTTCACCCAACCCGCTTTTTATCGGACAAAGACATAAAGCAAAATCCTGAGCCCGGACCAGCATTTCACCTTATGGCATTTTTAAATGTCGGCGTAATATTTGAATCGTAAGTTAACGAAACAATCAGGAGGTGATTATCATGTGGACTAAACCAGAATATTCAGACATGCGCTTCGGTTTTGAAGTAACGATGTACATTTGTAATCGTTAAGATTTGAAACAACGCAAAAGAAGAAGCCCCCGAAAGGGGGCTTTTTTTGTGGGTGGAATTTTGAATTTATTAATCAATATTCTCTTTATCAAAGCATTTTGAGATACATATCTGCTTGAATATGTATCTCAGTATAACTAGTTTATAAGTAGATTATTTCTATGCCAGCTGAATGCATCAGGGTGAACTATTAAGTTTTTATCACTTGCTTCGTTAATGTAAGCGCCATTTATAACCGCGAGTTCATGGTTTTCTAGTATGGATGCAACGATATGGGGGACAACCACTTTCCTGTCATTCCCAACACCAAATAACCCTTTGTCAAATGCCCAGTGGTGACGCTTACAGAGGGCAAAACCATTTCTTGAATCATCAGTACCAAACATGCCCCTAGGGACAACATGCGCAGCATCAAGTTCTATCAGCCCCGCCGGAGTCCGAAAAGACTGAGAGCAGATCGCGCATTTCTCATCGTAGAGACTCAATATTCCCTTGCGAAAAGTAACCGCCCTTGCCACTTTTTTTGTTTGAGAGTGTGAAATGCTCGCTCCAGTATCGAAGAGGTTGAATTTTGACGACTCACAATCTGCCTGTTCATCTTCAGCAACCGCTAGGTCTTCATCAGAAACGGGCAGTTTTTTGTAATCTAATGGCCCCCATTTCTTTCCCAGAATGAAAGCACGCAAATGCTCATACTCAGCGGAGGATTTACGCACCAAGGTAAGTTTGTAATAGTTAACGTAGTCTATGTGACGCTGAATTAGGAGTATGTCTCCACCTGAGGCTATATTTAAAAGCGTAGTCAGTTGATCCGTTAATCTGGATTCAGGACTTCGTGTGCCACCCCATGTTTGAAACTGATACCTAGTAGAAACTGTTGATAAGTAAGTGTTTTCCAAGAACAGTTCAGCTTGGATACGGCTATCAATAGTTGGACTACTGGCTGATGTAGTGCCAAGTAAGCCAGGGAAAAAAGGTCTTAGATCTTTAGGTATTAGCACTCCACCTTGATGACCTAATGAATTACCAGTGTCGTTGTCAGCTAAAACCTTATATATAGGAAAATCCCAATCAGGTGATGAAAAAAGACAACTCGGGATCATTATTACCCATCCATGCAACATTAAAGTGGCCATCTTATATAATAAAATTGTACAAATCCATGTTTAATGACTGAGTTGATTTCAGACATGGAAATGGTCTCAATGATGTTTGGATTTCTTCCCAAATAACCTTCCATCCTCTGGGTGAAATGTGTGATAATTTCAGCTTAAAATTCCCAGCGAGATGAGAATGAACACTTACCACTCCTTAGCTGAAAATCTAAAGCTTGAAGCTGAAAAACACAGGATTGAACAAGCGAAGCAAAATTTTGATTTGGTTTGTCGGCTTGTAGATATTCATGATCTCAAAGGTACAGCATTACTACTTGAGAGTATTAATGATGAATGGAATAGAGATAGTCTCAGGAATTGGCTACGTTCAGAAGGCTTGCTAAAGCCGCTAACTATGATGGAAGTTAAATTCATCAAAAAAATTCTACCTGCAAAACCAAAACATTATGGCAATCCTGACTTTACATTCATTGACCTGTTTGCAGGAATTGGTGGAATTAGAAAGGGGTTTGAAGACATTGGTGGAGAATGTATCTTTACTAGCGAGTGGGATAAATACGCAGTAAAGACCTATAAGGCGAATTGGTATTGTGATGATGAAAATCATATTTTCAATACGGACATTAGGGACGTCACTCTCAGCAATAAGGAAAAGTATGGTGAGGTTGCTGAGCTTCAGGCAATAGAACACATCCGAAACGCCATTCCTAGAAAGGTTAATGTCCTATTAGCAGGGTTTCCCTGTCAACCATTTTCATTGGCAGGTGTATCAAAGAAAAATGCATTAGGAAGAGCGCATGGCTTTGAATGCAAAACACAGGGAACATTATTTTTTGACGTTGAGATGATTATCAAGGCCAAGCGTCCTGAGGCATTTGTTCTGGAAAATGTTAAAAACCTGAAAAGTCACGATGGGGGTAAAACATTTGCAATTATCACGGAAACATTGGACCGCCTAGGTTACTGGGTTGCTGATATCGATGCGCCGAAGGGTAATGATCCAAAAATTGTAGATGGTGCCTTGTTCACACCGCAACACAGAGAGCGAATTATTCTCGTTGGATTTCGTAAAGATCTAAATGTGCATGAGGGTTTTACTTTAAAAGCCATAAATCAGTTTGTGCCCAAAAATAGGCCTTCGTTTAAATCTATACTTCACAGTGAAGATGAGATTTCCGAAGGAGTGAATATATCTAAGTATCAATTGACCCCTAAGCTTTGGGAGTATCTGTATAACTACGCAATAAAGCACGCTGCAAAAGGTAACGGCTTTGGTTACGGACTGATTGATCCTGAAGATAAAAATGTTGTTGCCAGAACATTATCGGCACGATATCACAAGGACGGTTCTGAAATTCTTGTGAACCACATGGGGTGGAATCTACAGCAAGCGGAAGATGATTTTTGGAATAAACAGAATCAAAACAAGCGCCCGAGAAGACTTACACCTAGAGAATGTGCAAGGCTTATGGGCTTTGATAAGCCAGGTTGCTCAGAATGGAAAATTCCGGTTTCAGATACTCAGGCTTACAGGCAGTTCGGAAACTCAGTAGTTGTGCCGGTATTTTCTTCATTAGCAAAAATGATGTATCCAAAAATCATGGAAGCTGTTTCAAAAAGTTAGTTAAAAAATATCAGTGTGACCTTCACTAAGAAAACTAGTTAGCCTACTTTATAGGCAGAGTTAAGATTGGTTTTACCTCGCCATAAGACCATCAGATAGGCGGACTATAACCCAGTTAGTTAGCCACTCAGAAACTTAATGTGTAGATTAGTTATTGTAAACAGCTGGCGTCAACATTATCTGCTCCAACAACATAACCAAGTTTGAGTTCGACATCGCTGAAAGCTTTTTCAGCATTTTGGTTTTTACTCAGCGAGGTCATAACTGCCGCCATTTTATCGCTTAAATCTTCACTTGCAGTCCAAACTGGATGTTTATAAAGTCTTTGAATACTGGATTCTATTCGAGCCCAATTATCAGAAGTTATAGATTTTTCAAGTAATTGTCTTGGATGTTCTACTACAAGTAGATGGCCAACCAACGAGCGTAATAATGATGCGACATAATTAAGTGAGGATTGATAGAGTGCTCTTTTTAGTCTGATTTCTTCTTGAGGGCTTAATTTGCCGTCATTTTCACCTAAGAAGAGAACAGAATAGACAAGATTCAGTAATTTGATGATATTGTCTGTTTCTCTATTTCTCAGTACTTGGCTCTCAACGAAATATTCTTTGAGTGGTGCTATGTGCAATAAAGGTTGTAGGATTTTATTCCTAAAGGCTGCTTCAGTTATGTACTTCTCAGAACTAGATTGCTTTTGACCGGGTTTAAGCACTTTCTGTTTAAATTGCAATTCATCTTTATCTAATATGTTCTGGAATAGAGCATCAGTGAAAGCAGCTTTTGCCCTATTGCGCTCATCCTGCTCTACCCAAGCAATAAACCCATTTTCAGAAGCTTTATCAGTGCCAATAACTGATTCATATTTTTCAATGCGTTCTTGCCATTCTTCTGCCATTTTTGCAGACAATTCGAAAGGCGAGAGAGGTAGTTTTTTTATTTTTGCTTGTACTGAGTTAACTAGCCGGACAGCCGAGTCTTTAGTCAGATTTAGATAAATCTTGACAACAATGAACTCCTTTTCCGAGATCCAAGACGCGACTGTTTTATGCTGTCCATCAAACATCAAAGCTTTATAGGTTTGTTGTGATCCCGGGATCTTAACTATCCGACATGCAGGAGCTTCATGAAGCGGATTCCTATTTAAATCATTGTAAATTTGCCACAGATGTTGAGTGTTTATGTTTCTAGGCTGACATTCATCATCATTAAAAATATTTGCTCTCGGTAATTCGGCAAAAATGAAACGATGTATGCCGGATTTGTTTGTTTCAGTAAAAACGGGATATGTTCTTTCCACAGACGCCGTCGTAATTGTTACCTCTAAATTATTTTCAACCAAATCTAAAGGTTTTACGTCGAAACCGAAGATATTGCAGATCGCATTGTAGTTTACCGCAGAGCCGATCTCACGGATCTTAACTAATAGTTTTAAATACGGCCTGACATCTATTGTTGGATGATTTCTTTTGAAGCTATTGCAAGAATCATGAACCAAGTTGAGGTTGTCGACCGTTGTATTATTAGTAACTCCATCAGCTTCAGCTTCAGGGTTATCGTGGTCAGCAACAATTTTGTCCGTGGATTCAATTAGCTTAGAACCGCACAAGAAACATATCTCGCTAGACTTGTTCCAGAGAGTTTTTT
The DNA here is from genome assembly GCF_004832235.1 of Methylophaga sp. SB9B. Taxonomy (NCBI): domain Bacteria; kingdom Pseudomonadati; phylum Pseudomonadota; class Gammaproteobacteria; order Thiotrichales; family Piscirickettsiaceae; genus Methylophaga; species Methylophaga sp. SB9B. The sequence goes on along the minus strand of NZ_SSXS01000011.1, from coordinate 1,581 downwards.
CAATTTCTGATTTTTCCTGAGGTGGAAGCTTTGACTTGATTTTATTACTTATTAAAATTGGCATGTTGTGCCGCCATTCTGATGAAAAATAGTTGCAGTGTATTAGATACAGCAAATTAAGTTAAGACGATTTTGCAATTGAAATGCAAGTCATGAATAAAACGATACTTCTTCTATGTCTCGAACAGTGAATCCCTAAACACAAAAAAGCCCCAACACTTTTCAGTATCGAGGCTTAAATATTTTCTGATGGTGCCCGGGGCCGGAACCTTTTCATCTTTATAATGTCTATATAAATCAGATAGATAACTTACTTTTCTGGCAAATTTAAAGGCCAGTTTAAGTAGCTTTTTAAGTAGGATTTATACAAATGGGAAAAAACATATTGATGAAAGGACTTACGCAAAATAATGGAACCTGGGCATATGTCCGTTCCATCCCACAACAGCTTCGAGGTCATCCAACATTTAAAGGTAAAAAGAACTACAGAAGGCAGCTTATTTCTTCAGCTGCAACAGAAGAGCAGTTGTTTAACGCTTGGAAACAGGCACATGCTGATTATGAACAATACATTTCATCTCTCAAACAGCTTAATTTACCTATCATCGAACGTAATGAGTTAATCAAAAAGGCTGAGCTATATCTAAGAGTTAATAAGTTAAAAGCTGGCATGCTGGCGGATGATGAATCTGTGATGATGGATAACACACCAATGTTCAGACACGCTGTTACTTCCATGATAGAAGAGGCAGGAGTGTTTGAAGAGTTATTTGACCATGGCAGTGCTGAGAGTTATCACGCTTTAGCTAATCCATATTATTCAGAACAAGAATTGCCTGCCAATTTACAAATTCAAAAGCAGGCATGGAAATTACTGACGGAGCCAGCCAAAAAATATCAAGCACAATGTCTATTCAGTGACTGCTGGACATCTTATCAGAGCAAGAAGGGCCTAGATTTATCAAAGCGGGAAGATAAGCGCATTAAAGCTTGTTTTGATAAATTTATTACTTTGTCAGGTGATCAAGTCCTTACACAAGAAGCTTTGAATGATGCTCTGCATAAATATGTGGATGTTAGGGAGTTAGCTCGTGAGAATAATATTTTGAAAGGTTTAACTGCTAAGCCTTCTCCTTCATCGATCACAAGAGAGCTAAATACTTTACTGGCAATTTTTAGGGTTGGTATAAAGAAAAACAGACTCGGTATAACTATTGAACGCCCTGACATCAAGCTAGATCATCAACCAACGCAAAGACATACGTTTACCGCTGAGGAGCAACAGCTATTAATTGATCGTATTTCTGACAGCAGCCGAAATGATTATCAGCCTTACAAAGAGTTGATGTTATTACTGATGATTCAGACGGGAACACATATCACTGAACTACTCAGATTAGAGCGGACAAAGGTTAAACTGGATCATGAAATCCCGCATATCATCTTAGACGGTGGGGTTCTACCCCGATTTTGCGGACACTTCAAAGAAGCCTGATAATGGGCAAAAGGAGTGTTTATGTCGAAGAGAAGAAAATACAGTCCGGAGTTCAAACGTGGTGCAGTTGAACAGACCCTGCAGCC
>NZ_SSXS01000119.1:0-249 GCF_004832235.1 Methylophaga sp. SB9B | reverse complement strand
CCTCTATCATCAAACAATTCTTCTGGTCGATAACTTTGCATCCATTTGTTAAGGATTTCGACATGCCCTTCCTTATCCATATCGCCCATTGGAACTTGATGAGAACGGAATGTGCCTTCCGTTTTTTTGCCATCCACTTCTTCTGGACCTGTCCAGCCCTTGGGTGAACGAAGAATGATCATTGGCCAGCGTGGACGCAGATGCACACCATGTTCACGCGCATCGTTCTGGATATGCCGGATTTGTTCC
>NZ_SSXS01000118.1:0-249 GCF_004832235.1 Methylophaga sp. SB9B | reverse complement strand
ACCAATACATCGTCTGTACCATCTTTAGTTGCGTTACTGCTACATGCATTAAGAAAGAACAAGGCAAGTAACAACGCCGAGAATTTATAACAATTCATAAAAAACACTCCTGACAAAATTTATTTTTCAGCGGAGACCATGCTGGTTCACGCACGACAATTCCGGATTCGCTCAAACGTTGATGGATCCGGCCATCAACAGAGACAGCAGCTAATACACCGCTACCTTTTTGCTCAGTAGCATACAGGA
>NZ_SSXS01000117.1:0-251 GCF_004832235.1 Methylophaga sp. SB9B | reverse complement strand
AATACCGTACCTGATACGGAGTAAGTTATGGATATTGGACAGATCAACACCTTGAGCAAATTTCTGCGTCAAAGTGGCGCCCAGTATCGGGTGTTTGATATGGGCCGCAGGGTCTGTAAATTAACCCTGAACAGTTTGTCAGTTTTGATAATTGTCAGCTCCCCTATCCCTATCCATTCAAACGTTTCGCTCAGATGGGCATCATTTTCTGGCATCCCGATGCAGCAGAAAAACAATATGTCTGGTTTTTG
>NZ_SSXS01000116.1:0-251 GCF_004832235.1 Methylophaga sp. SB9B | reverse complement strand
GCGAGCCATATTGGTCAAGGGTAGAGGTAAATGTGGCAGTTTTACGTTGTTTTTTAAGATGTTTAAATTCTTCAGCAAACTCTCTGACAATTTCGACGAGGGGTGTAAAGTCTTTCATCTGTCGAAATGATAAGCCACTCCCTGAGTCATCATCATGTCCAAGCATTTATTCGGCAGGCCATCACTTAATAAAATCCAATCTGCCGTGTTTTGTAATGGATGTGTTGAGAATAACTTACAGTCAGCTTCAG
>NZ_SSXS01000115.1:0-251 GCF_004832235.1 Methylophaga sp. SB9B | reverse complement strand
CAAAGTGATATTCAAACCTAATCCACAGATACGCCAACATACCGAGCCCGGCAAAAACAATGGCCAAGATAGTCGCATCTTTAAAATCACCACTGACTTTTGGTCCAACCATTTCAACGCGTGGAAACTCGCATCGGCCGATATTTCCTGTATCGCTGATTTGATATTTTCAACAGGTTCACCGCTAGCGACTTGTTCAGCACCTTCCATTGGCAGGCGAATTAGATAATAGTCATCATCGCCGAATTCCT
>NZ_SSXS01000114.1:0-252 GCF_004832235.1 Methylophaga sp. SB9B | reverse complement strand
TCATAACTCGGATAGCCATGCCAGCAATTATCCGTCACTTTAAATGCCACCAGTGAACCTGGGCCAGGAATGATTTCATCCACATAATCTTCCATGTCGTGAGCATTATTTAAAATTCGTAAACGCCGTTGCTGCATCCCAACTTTCATTGAGATAAATCAAAATGGTCACCAACTTGGTTTTCGAATCAGTATGGATGCGGCCGTCTTTTTGTCTTGAATAACCACGTAAGGTCATCATCATCGGCAGATC
>NZ_SSXS01000113.1:0-256 GCF_004832235.1 Methylophaga sp. SB9B | reverse complement strand
ACTGACAAAGGTGGGTCTGTCCAGCCATAGCCATCTGGAATGGCTGCGTTGATTTCATTACAACAAAGCGTTCGTTATTTTGAAAACCTTCTAGTGTTGAATGAACCGGAATATCTTTATTCATCAGGTCAGATCCAACCCGGTAAGATCTTTGAGTTCAAACAGCGTTGTCTGACTGAGTTCAAAACCAACCAGGCTATAGGCGATGGTTCGTGGTGCCATCACCGGACAGCAAAAAATAAGCTCATAAATTCGA
>NZ_SSXS01000112.1:0-252 GCF_004832235.1 Methylophaga sp. SB9B | reverse complement strand
TGATCACGGCAGAGCCATATGCCTGGCATCTTAATTGTTGTATGTACGATGTGTTGCACAACTGACAAATGACTAGTTAGAACAGGATTGCAGAAGTTTTTATCTTGTTGCTTAATTCACTAAAACCGCCTGATGGCGGGTTTAGTTTTTCAGGCCAGCTAGTAGATCATTTTTCATCCGTTTACTGAACGGATCCTGGCCAAACCAGATATCAAAATAGACTTCGCCAAGTTGTGTGTTGTCACTATGGCT
>NZ_SSXS01000111.1:0-252 GCF_004832235.1 Methylophaga sp. SB9B | reverse complement strand
GCAGTGAATGCGCAATGGCTTAAACAGCTTGCCGATAACTGGCCTGGCAAGAATATCGAAAAGGGATGGCATAGTTTTATGGCATGGCCGTTAATTGATTACGCTGGCAAACAGGGCCTGCAGCACCTGAAATAGCCTTGGATTTATTGAAGCACCTGACGCCCTTATTTACTGCAGAATTTGCTATCAGACCCTATATAGAGCAGCACTTTGAGCTGACCTATAAAGAATTATTGCTCTGGTGTCAGCATG
>NZ_SSXS01000110.1:0-252 GCF_004832235.1 Methylophaga sp. SB9B | reverse complement strand
TCATGTGCTTCAAGACTGATTCTTAAAAATTTCTTAATCTGGGCTTCGTCTTCAATAAGTAATATGGTTGCCATAGGTGAATGCTTAATAGGTAACAGTGTTCAAAGGTGTGATTGGCAGCTTGACCGCATCATTGTGCCTTGACCTGAGGGATTGTCCAACGCCATAACCTGACCATCATGGGCTTCTACCATGCCGCGACAAATTGCCAGTCCCATGCCTGTTCCGGGAGTGTTGGATGCATGGCGATCT
>NZ_SSXS01000010.1:0-131755 GCF_004832235.1 Methylophaga sp. SB9B | reverse complement strand
TGGTTCAGGAAGATTTTGCCATCGCCATAAGACAGACCACGGTTAACGGTATCGCAGCACATGACTGGTACAGTTTCATCGTAGTTTTGTTTTGGCTCATATTTCCAGATGATGGCGCCATCGTTGTCCAAGTCAAGAGCAAAAACGATGTTTGGGAACGCTGTATGAACGTACATAGTGCCGTCGATGACCAAAGCATTACCTTCGTGGCCACGTAAAACACCAGTTGAGAAAGACCAAGCCATTTTCAAATCTTTGACATTGTCTTTAGTAATTTGAGTCAGTTCGCTATAACGAGTGTTTGCATAGTCACCTGCAGGCATCACCCAGTTATTAGCATTTTTTTGCATTTCGATGAGTTCATCGGCAGCAACCAGACCTGGTGCTGCTAAACCCATCATTGCGATTGATAATGTTTTCAGCTTCATAAAGTTGTCCTCTATTTACTTTTTAGTATTTACGTCACGACTTGTTCGGGATGAACCTCATGCGTATGACGAACCTTAATCCCACTTCCCGAGTTCGTCAAGAACTTTACTCAAGTTTTTTGTGAGTATTTCCATCTATTTTTCGGGAATAATTTCCCGACAACTTAAGTGATTGTAAATAAAGGACTTTATTTTTTAGCTAAAATCAGGCATGATCTTTGATCCATGAGATCGATCGCTCAATTGCTGCCAGTGCGCGCTCACGTCCATACAACTGAAGTGTGGCATCTAGAGAAGGGGAAATGGTATTACCGGTAATAGCAACACGGATAGGCTGTGCCACCTTACCCATACCAACCTCATGTTTTTCCGCACAATTTTTGATTACGTCGTGGATAAGTTCCGCCAGCCAATTACTGAGATCAGTTAACTCTTTGAGTACAGCTTCAAGCAATGGCAAGCTGGTTTCATTAAGGTTTTTTTGTGCCGCTTTTTCATCGTATGTGTCTACATCACGATAAAAATACACACTGGATTCCGCCATCTCTTTGAGCGTTTTTGCACGTTCCTGTAACAATACCACTACATCCACTAGAGCTGGACCTTCTGCAGGGTCGATGCCTAACTCGCCCATATGCCAACTCAAATGCTGAGCAACATATTCGGGAGCGCTGGTTTTAATGTAGTGCTGATTCAACCAGAGTAATTTCTCAGTATTAAAGCTTGATGCCGCTTTATTCACGTCTTGAATATCAAATAACTGTGTCATCTCTGCCAGTGAAAAGATCTCTTGATCGCCATGAGACCAGCCTAATCTAACCAGATAATTCAGTAACGCCTCGGGAAGATATCCCGCATCACGATAGCTCATCACACTGACCGCACCATGGCGTTTGGAAAGCCGTGCACCATCATCGCCTAAGATCATCGGCACATGAGCAAAAACCGGTGGTTTCGCACCTAATGCCTTAAAAATGTTGATTTGACGAGGTGAATTATTCAAATGATCATCACCACGAATCACGTGGGTCATCTGCATATCCAAATCATCTACAACCACGGTGAGATTGTAGGTAGGCGTTCCATCTGGACGAGCAATAATCAAATCGTCCAGTTCACTGTTTTCAAAAATAACATTGCCACGAATCGCATCTTCCACCACCACTTGACCAACTGTTGGGTTTTTAAAGCGGATAACCGGCTCTACACCTTCACGCGGGGTGGATAGATGACGACATTTGCCGTTATAACGCGGTTTTTGCTTATTCGCCCGCTGCTCTTCACGCATCGCTTCCAATTCATCTTTACTGCAATAACAATAATAAGCGTCGCCCTGATCCATTAACTGCTGAATAATCTCTTTGTAACGGTCAAAACGCTGCGTTTGATAAAACGGGCCTTCGTCATAATCCAAGCCCATCCATGTCATGCCTTCGAGAATGGCATTAACGGATTCTGCTGACGAACGTTCCAGATCAGTGTCTTCAATCCTTAAAACAAAACGGCCTCCATGTTTTCTGGCATATAACCAGGAAAAAAGAGCGGTACGAGCGCCCCCCACATGTAAGTATCCGGTTGGGCTGGGTGCAAAACGCGTGCGAATTGTCATAGTCAAAAGTTCTCTGCTAGCGATATAGATAGATTGCGATAAAGTGCGCTATTGTATCAGTTCACGCGACGTCATTTAGAGAGTCATCCGCATGCCTTTGTTGATTTTATTATTATTCATATTGATTCCTTGGTCAGCCAGGGCTTCGGCTGATGCATTAGAGAGCTATGTGATACAACAGGTTTCTGAGGGCGTTTATTATCATCAGGGTGTTCATCAGGAAGCTGATAGTGAAAATTTGGGGCAATCGCTAACGTTGGATTCATTATTGGCGATGAATGTGTAGCAGTAATTGATAGTGGGGGTAGTTTTCGAGAAGGTGAATTATTACATGCCGCTATTCGTGCAAAAACCGAGCTGCCAATCTGCTACGTCATCAATACACATGTTCATCCTGACCACATATTAGGTAATGCAGCATTCAAAAACGATAAGCCTAAATTTATCGGGCATGAAAAATCGCCGGCTGCCATGATCAGTCGACAACAACATTACGCCAAACAGTTTTCAGAAATTTTAGGCAGTGCCTATCAAGGAGCAGAGTTTATCGAAGCCGATATTCTCGTTACCACGGATGCTCCTTTACGCTTGGATTTGGGTAACCGACCCATTATCTTAACCGCCTATACCACGGCACACACTGATCATGACTTAACAGTTTATGATGTCAAAACCAGTACTTTATGGACCGGGGATCTACTGTTTGTTGAACGTGTTCCGGCACTGGATGGCAGTATTAATGGTTGGATTGATGCGCTTGATAAATTGATACAACTAAATGCAGCAATGATCATTCCTGGGCATGGAACAGCTTTTGCGCGTGAAGAATCAGTTGGCTGGCAAAATTTATTGAACTATTTGACAACGATTCGAGAAGAGATACGATTCATCATTAATGATATGGGAACCATCGAAGAAGCCATTGCCTCAGTAGGCAAGCAAGAAGCTGAAAAATGGAAACTTTTTGAAGATTATCATCGTCGAAATGTCACCGCTGCATTCGTTGAATTGGAGTGGGAATAATAATAACGAGGGGAGAGAAAATCATGGGGCGCTTTTCAATTTTTACCAGCATGCTCGCCATGCTGATCAGTTTTAGTTTTACAGCACATGCAACCACAGCAGAACAAGATTTATGGGCGGGACTTAAACAAACCTATTTTGGTGATCGTGAAATACGTGATAATGCAGATGACTTGTTGGTGCTGGAAGCGCCCACCAGAGCCGAAGATGCTGCGATTGTTCCTATAAGCGTAAAATCGCTGCAACCACAAACGGCTGATAGATATATTAAAAACATTCATATCATCATCGATAAAAACCCGATGCCGTATTCAGCCAATTTCCACTTGTCTCCAGCACTTGGCGAAGTAGATATCGCCACTCGTGTGCGAATTGATCAATACACCGATATGCGAGCCATTGCAGAAATGAATGATGGTTCTCTGCATATGGTTTCACGTTTTGTAAAAGCTTCTGGTGGCTGTAGTGCACCAGCCGGTAAAGATATGGAAGCGGCGATGGCTCGGCTTGGCAAAATGCAGATTCGTATGCGTGAGGCTAATATCGGCGAAACAACTCAAGCCCAAGTGGTTGTAAGCCACCCTAACAACAGTGGCTTACAATTTGATCAAAAAACTCGTGGCTATATCCCGCCACACTATGTCAAAGAAATGGTGATTGAATTTGCTGGTGAAAACTTGATTACCTTAGAAGCCGGAATTTCTATCAGTGAAGATCCAAGCGTACGTTTTAACTTTACCCCACAAAAACATGGTGTATTAAAAGCAGTTGTTAGTGACAGTAAAGAAATGACATATAGCCTGGATAAGCAGATTTAAACTTTCAGAGACACAAAAAAAAAGGCCGTTTAAACGGCTTTTTTTAATCTAATGAAGTGATGTTATTGAATACGGCAAGTTTTATAGGCGGCGGCAGAAACTTCTTCGTATTTTTTTATCTCACTACGTAATTCTTTGTGATCACGGAACTGAGCGCCCCGATCTGCGGGAAGATTACGATACATATAGGCTGTACTGATATCTTCAAATTCAGTCTGAGTAAAAGCGTCATCTAGTAGATCAATCACGCATGAACATTTATGAACACCTTCATACAGGTTTAACTTGGTATTGGCTTGCATACAATCATTCACATATTGAACTTTATTCACTGTGCTGAAATCAGCGACGCCATCAGCGAACGCTGTAGCAGATAACATTGACATACTGGCCAAAAGAACTGTCAGACTGGCTTTCTTCATTCTCTACTCCTAGGTTTTATTATATGGTGCTGGTGTGACTGGCAATCAAAAAGATAAGTTCCTACTTAAAAGCAGGATATTGCCACTATAACAGACCGCCAATCAATCTTTCTAAGCGAGTCGCTGGAGCAGTTTAATTTCCTCACACAAAAAACATAGGGTAAAATCAAGTGTCAACCTATAACACATCACGCCATGCTTAATGCCGGAGAACATGATGAAAAAATTACTGCTTCACCTCGATACTGATCTTGTAGCGAGCACATTTGACCAAGCTGTTGCCTACGATTCCGGTGTCGATAACATCATCGCCCATGGTGGAGCGACCCGTGACAATGTCACTGCCCATGTTCACGGCATGATCTTTACACGTGGTGGAAAAAACCTTAAAAATAGCGCAATTTTCATCGGTGGTTCGAATGTTGCGGCGAGTGAATTAGTAGGCGAAGCCGTTAAAAAAGCCTTCTTTGGCCCGGTACGTGTTTCTGTAATGCTCGATCCAAATGGTTCTAACACTACAGCAGCAGCCATTGCTCGCAAGGTTATGACCGACTATGACATTACCGGCAAAAATGTAGTGATCATGGGCGCAGGTCCTGTAGGTCAACGCACTGCTTTATATTTATTGAAAGAAGGTGCAGCAAAAGTTGTATTGACCTGCCGAAGCATGGCACGCAGCAAAGCCACCGTAGAACACATGAAAAAAGCCTACGGCGTAGATGTCATACCTGGCGAAACCCGAAGTGATGAAGCTGTTGAAGCGTTACTTAAAGATGCTCATGTAGCAATTGCTGCCGGCCCAGCTGGTGTTTGTATTGTTCCTGAATCAACCTGGACTTCCAGCAAAACCCTTGAAGTTATTGCTGACGTCAATGCTGTTCCACCATTAGGTGTAGAAGGCATTGAAGTAATGGATAACGGAACGGAAAAACAAGGCGTTCGCTTTTACGGTGCCATTGCAATTGGTAATTTCAAAATGAAAGTCCACCGTGGCGCTGTCGCTTCTTTATTCGACACTAATGATTTGTTCTTGGACGAAACCACTATCTACGATATCGCATGCAAGATTGATAACGCATAGTGACAACAATGCAGCAACCGGTTTTACCTGTCCAACATCAAACGATTTTTGTACAGGGTCCGGCAAGACTCCACCTTGGTTTTCTGGATCTGAATGGCGGCTTAGGCCGCCATTTTGGCAGTATCGGGTTGGCAGTTAACAGTCACCATACCAAACTCAGCATTGCTGATCTTGATGGACTGCAACAGTCTGATATCTCGGTTCCAGAATCTACCAAGAACAAAATCACCAAACTGATCAATCAGTTTTATCTCACCTTGGGAAAAAATATCCCTGAAGATTTGCGTCGAACCAAAGTCAATGTGCATTCATTGATTCCAGAACATGCTGGACTTGGCTCCGGTACCCAGCTTGCTCTGGTTATTGGACAGCTGTTGGCAAACTACCATCAACTCGATATTCCGACCCCAACCATTGCGCAAGCTTTGGATCGTGGCAAACGTTCAGGTATCGGAATTAGCACATTTGATACAGGCGGGTTTGTGGTTGATGCCGGATTAGGACCGCACTCACCAACGCCAGTGCGTTTATTTCAACAAGCATTCCCATCTCAATGGCGATTGGTGATGCTGATGGATAAAAACCATCAAGGTATCCACGGGCAAACTGAGATCCAAGCCTTTCAAACCCTGCCAGAATTTCCTTTGCAACACAGTCAACGCATTTGTCACTTGACCCTGATGCAATTATTACCGGCGTTAATCGAGCAGGATATCGACTTGTTCGGTAGCGCGGTCAGTGAAATTCAAACATTGATCGGTCAACATTTTGCCCCAGCCCAAGGAGGTCAATACACCAGCAAACCAATAGCAATGCTCTTAGAGCATGCAAAATCATTAGGATTTAACGGCATGGCTCAAAGTTCATGGGGCCCACCTGCTGTGTATTTACCAACAGTCAAGACCAAGCAGATCAACTTATCGCTGAACTACGTAGCAAGATGGATTCAGATCCACAGTTACAAAATATCGAATTGCTCAGTGCCGCTGGCGTTAATCAAGGTGCTAGCATTACAATCGACAGCCAGACCAAACATTTTAATAACATAGTGAGGGATTAATATGTCCAAGCGTTCCATCATTCATATGCTCAACCCAATGAAGCAAAACAGTCCTTTTGATATCAACATGGCACTGGATGCCGGTTACGACCTCATCATGCCGTACAACAATGTTGAGTTAAATGAAGTGGCGGGGTTAACGCAAGATGCTATTTTCTCTCGCGGACCTGCTGGCGTGAAAAAAACTGGTCTTTTTATCGGTGGCAGAGATATCGGCCTGGCGATGGATATGCTTGACGCAGCCAAATCAGCTATGGTTCCTCCTTTTGAAATCCCAGTATTTGCTGATCCAAGTGGTGCATTTACCACTGCAGCAGCGTTGGTAGCCTGTGTTGAACGTGAACTTAAAAAGCATTTCAACCAAGATTACAAAGGTTGTAAAGCCGTAGTGTTTGGTGGTACAGGCCCTGTTGGCTTAGCAACCGCCGTTATTGCCGCCCTGCAAGGAGCGCACACAACAATTGTCGATCACTTTTCCTTAGATACTGCGCTGCAATTCTCTGACGAAGCGCGTAAACGTTATGGTGTAAATTTACGAGCCACAACTGCGGCCTCTGATGCCGATAAAGCGCGTTTGTTAAGCGATGCCGATGTGGTTTTCTGTACTGCTAAAGCGGGTGTTCAAGTATTGAATGCATCAGTACTTGAAGATGCAAAACAATTAAAAGTGGCTGGTGATGTAAACGCTGTTGCACCATTAGGTATCGAAGGCGTTGAGCTGATGCATAATGGTGAACCACTGAAATTTGCACCACAATGTCCTAAATCAGTAGGTATCGGTGCACTGGCTGTAGGTAATGTGAAATACAAACTGCAACAAGCCTTGCTCAAAGAAACATTAGAGAGCGATAAACCGGTCTATCTGGATTTCCGTAATGCCTTTGAAGGTGCGCGTAAACTGGTTTAACCCCGATTAGGAGCCGGACATGCTTGAACGTCCCAAGCTCCTGTTAGTCGTCGCTCAAAGTGGACGAATGCTGGCGCAATCAGCAGCACGAGAAGGCTATCAAGTCCGTGTTGCTGATTGTTTTGGTGATGTTGATACACTCAATGTTGCTGATCGATATCTCAAACTGCCTCCTCCAAATAAAGCAAATCTTCATAAATGGTTACAGGTGATCATTCGCTTAAGTGACGATCAGCCTTGCTGCCTAATCTTCGGTACAGGTATCGAAAGTTTCTATCCTCTGCTAGCAGAGCTGCCTCCTCATATCAGCTATATCGGTTCATCTCTAAACAGTATTGAACAGCTTTCAACTCCGACAAAATGGATAGGTCTGCTTGAAAATTTAGGATTGCCGCATCCATCAACTCGATTTACCAAAGGTCAATTGTTCGAAGGAAAATGGTTAGCGAAGTCCGTCGGTGCATGGGGTGGAAGCCACATAATCGCTGCAGACTCTGCCACTCAAAACAGCGATGTTTATTTTCAGCAACAAATAGAAGGCATCAGTGCTTCGGTATTGTTTCTGGCAAATGGAAACGATTTTCGAGTATTACTTTTCAACCGACAATTTCCGGTAAATCCAGCTATAGCTGATTTCAGCTTACAAGCCATTGGTAATGGCTTGCTGCTTAATGAGCAACAGCAACACATTATCCAGGACGCATTACAAAAGCTTACCAAGCATCTCGGCTTATCAGGTTTAATGTCATTGGATTTTATGGTGGATGCCGCAGGAGAAATTTTCCTGCTGGAAATTAATCCTCGTCCTACTGCATCCTGCCAGTTACTAGCTAAAGATTCACCGCTTATCCGTTGGCAGCTATTGAGCTCCGCCAGTCATTTACCTGAAATACCTATTGAACTTGCCAGCAGAAAACGACTCTTATGGTTCTGTTTCGCGCCACACAAAATAACGATACCGGCAGAATTTGATTGGCCAGATTATTGTTTCGATCTGTCGGCAGCAGGCAGTATTATTGAAGCAGGCGATATCCTTTGCAGTTTACTGTTAGAGCATAACAATGCGGATCCCGATCATTTTGATGGTCATGCATTTGCAAACAAATTGATTGAAAATTTATCGGTCTCAGCTTGAAAACACACTACGCACTACCCATATTACTGACAACTTACTCTTAAGGAACTTCGAATGAAACGAATCATGTTGTATCTCGCCACCAATATAGCGGTGCTAGCGGTATTAAGCGTGACGATGCGATTACTCGGCATTGACAGTCTGCTGGATGAGCAAGGCTCTGGTTTGAATATGACTTCGTTGCTGATTTTTGCTGCAGTGATTGGTTTTAGTGGTTCATTTATTTCATTGGCAATTTCAAAATGGACAGCAAAACGCCTGACAGGCGCTCAGGTGATAACCGCACCTAAAAATCAGACTGAAAAATGGCTGGTCGATACTGTGGCGCGTCAGGCACAACAAGCTGGTATTGGCATGCCGGAAGTTGCTATTTATAACTCACCCCAACCTAACGCCTTTGCTACAGGCATGAACCGAAATAATGCCTTGGTTGCAGTCAGTTCCGGCTTGATGCAATCAATGACGCAAGATGAGGTTGAGGCGGTACTTGCTCATGAAGTCAGTCACGTAGCGAATGGTGACATGGTGACGATGGCGTTGATTCAAGGTGTGGTGAATACCTTTGTTATTGTATTGGCGCGTGTTATCGGTCATTTGGTGGACCGCGTGGTATTTAAAACAGAGCGAGGTCATGGCCCGGCATTCTGGATCACCTCAATCATTGCCGAATTAGTATTGGGTATACTCGCCAGTATTATCGTTATGTGGTTTAGTCGCCAACGTGAGTTTCGAGCTGATGCCGGCGCAGCCCGCTTGGTAGGCTCAGGAAAAATGGTCGCTGCATTGCAACGCCTGGCTGGAACTTCTGATGAGCCGTTACCAGATCAACTTCATGCAATGGGTATTTCCGGTGGACGCGGTGGTATCAGCGCACTGTTTATGACCCACCCTCCTCTGGAAAAACGTATTGAAGCATTACGCACAGGACGTCGCTAGATCACCATAGAGGTGACCACAAAAAAGCGGTTTATAACCGGCTTTTTTATTCGTGAACAGTGTTAGAGATCTTCTTCTTCAAAGTTGTAATCAAGCTGGTCTGAAGGTTTATGAATATAAAATCCTTGGGCGTAATCAGCTCCTAACCGCCACAGCAGAGCCATACTCACGGCATCAGAAACAAACTCGGCTATCGTGCGTTTGCCTGCCTGTTTTGCCATTTCAACAATCGCTTTAATCGCTGCCTGATTTTCGGTGTCATTGGCCATGTTTTCGACAAAATTGCCGTTAATTTTCAGATAATCAACATCCAAAACGCTCAGACTTTGCGAGAAATCGATCCCCGATCCAAAATGCTCTAATCCAAACTCACAACCAATGGCCTTAAGCTTGGCAATGGTATTTTTAGTATCTTCCAGATTCTCTAAAGCGGCCGTTTCACTGATTTCAAAGATCAACGCCTGCCCAGTAAGATTGTGCGCGGATAAGGTAGCCGATAACCAGTTCACATAGTCTTTTTCACGCAGCGTCTGTTCGGAAAGCTTAATAAAAAATCGTGTTTTAGGATGTATTTTTCGATGTTCAGAAAGTTTTTTTAGCGCTGTCCGAATCACCCATTTATCTACTTCCGTCATCATCTGCAGTTTGATGGCGTGCTGAATAAACTCTTCGGCGCGTATTGTTTTATCACTGTCCTGCAGCCTTAATAAAACGTCATACAACTCCTGCTGCGGACCATGCAAACCAACAATTGGCTGAAAATGCAGACTAAATAAATCTTTGCTTAAGGCATTTTGTAAAATTGATTGCCAGACCGACAGATCATCAACCTCTGTCTGTAATAATTTTTCCTTGAATCTGGCGACTTGATTACCGCCAGCATGCTGTGCCTGGGTACAAGCCTTATCGGCATTTTCCAAAGCAGTCTGGGCGGAAGCGACATTTTCACTTATACGTGCAATACCAATGCTGCAATGTAAATCAATGATTTTTCCGTTGGCATGAGAAACAAACTCATCAATCGTTTTCAGATAGGCTTGAGCTCTATCATTAACATAACTTTCTTCTACACTTGGAATCACAATGGTAAAAATTTGGTCGCCATAACGGCCTAACTTTTCCCCTTCTTCTGCCATGTTCAATAGCAGCTCGCCAACACTTTTAATGACAGAGTCACTGGTGGCGAGACCAACCATTTCTTTTATTTGTTGAAAGTTATCGAGCACCATATACAACAAAGCCGAATCACTCTGGTTTTCAGCTGCTTGATTAACCGCAAATTGGAGTTCATCCACAAAGCGCGTACGGCTATATAAACCTGTTAGGGAATCAAAATCGCGTACTCGTTTTAACTGTTCATTATCATCACTGACAGCGACGTTTCGGTCACGCACCACAACCTGAGTACAATCCTCGCCTTCCACCTGAGCATGACTGAATTCGATATCAGCAACAAAAGCATAGCCACCGCTTTTCAAGCATTGAACAGTTACAGTGGCTGGTTTGGCATCGGCTTGTTCGGTAAATTGGCGAAACACCATTTTGAACTTGGCATGATCTTCACTATCAATCAAATCCAGAATCGGCAAGCCATCAACATCTTCCTGATCTTGATAACCAAACAAATTGAGATAAGCGCGATTGACGTAGATATGCATACCTTCATGCATATACGCCACCGCATCACGTGAGCTTTCCAGTAACGCTCGTGAACGTTTTTCGCTCTCACGCAGCGCCCGTTCATTACGACGCCCTAAACGGCGCATAAATAAATTATCCAGTTCACGCTCGGCGACAAACTTCAGTCGTTCCACATCGCCTTTTAAAATGACATCTTGTACGCCACTGCGAAACAGTTCTTTTTCGGCATTTTTATCGTCAGTAATGACAACACAAGGTAAATCCTTGCCGAGGTGTTTGATTAAGTTAACAATTTCGATGGGCGCCAATGCTGGTAAATGATCGCGGCAAATAAGCAGATCCCAGCTTTGTTTGGCCAGACACTTTTCGACGGCATCAAAATCATCCTCTCGTCCAGCTCTGACAGCATGACCGGCACTGCGCAGGGTATTGATAACAGCATCAGCTTCCGTCAGCGAATCATCAACAATTAATAACCGTAAAATGCCTTCAGCTCTCGCCACGCTGCTCACCTTTATTAAATTGCACCGGTGTTTTCCCTTCCAATTGGGTCATGGATAGTGTCATCCAGTCATACGCTTGCTGGTTAACGGCATTTGCCGATAAATCCTGAGTGTTAATCTTAGCGCCAATTACCATTTTGATCACACCCGGTCGTTTCAGGAAGCCTCTTTTTGCCCAAAAACTACCCGCATTATGCGCTACTGGCACGACCGGTACAGCTGCATCCACAGCCAATCGAGCACCACCGATACCAAAGCGTCCCATAGTACCGGGTGGCAGACGAGTTCCTTCAGGAAATACCACCACCATCGCACCTGATTGTAACCTTTCTTTCCCTTGCTCAATCACCTGATTCAAGGCTTGTCGACCGGCATTACGATCAATGGCAATAGGCCTTAATGATGCGAGTCCCCAACCAAAAAACGGGATCCACAATAATTCGCGTTTCAAGACCCAGACCTGAGCTGGAAACACTGCCTGTAACGCTAAGGTTTCCCAGGCAGATTGATGTTTGCATAAAATCACACACGGTTCAGTCGGAATATTTTCTCGTCCTTCAACTTCTAGTCTCAAACCACAAATCACTTTCAGCAGCCAGATATTCATTACCGCCCAGCGGCTGACTACCCAGTATCGTTGTTTGAATGGCAATATTGGCCAGATCAGTACTCCAATGACCGAAAATAGAATGGCCGTCAGAGCGTAGACAATCATGAAAATAAAAGAACGGAAAGTCTGCATCAAATCGCGGCTTCCAATAATGCATCGGCTACAGCAGCCAGATTGTCATACACCGGCACGCCTTTCGGGATACCTTTCTTAAAGGTTTTTTCGCCTTTACCAGTACGCACCAGTATTGGTTTGGCACCAGCCGATTGTGCAGCCTGAATATCACGTAACGAATCACCTACCGCAGGAACATGATCTAGCTTTACCCGCAAGCGATGCGCTAGTTCTTTAAATGCTGCATCCTTAGGTTTACGGCAATCGCAATTATCATCCGGGCCATGCGGGCAGAAAAAAAATGGCCTCGATGCGTCCACCGACTTGCGCCAGCATGCGTCGCATTTTGCTGTGGATACGGTTGAGGGTTTCGACATCCAGCAAACCTCTGGCAATGCCAGACTGGTTAGTAATGATCACCACCCGATATCCAGCATAATTCAGCCTCGCAATGGCTTCCAGACTGCCCTCGATAGGCTCCCATTCTGCCGGCGATTTAATAAAATCATCAGAATCATGGTTTATCACACCATCACGATCGAGAATTATCAGCGACATATACGCATCCTAATTTTGTAATCGGGAAATATCCGCCACACCCAGGAACAACGCCCGAGTCTGATTTAATAACGCCAGACGATTATGACGAATGGCTTCATCTTCTGCCATAACCATCACTTCGTCAAAAAACGCATCAATACTTTCGCGCATATCGGCTAGTCTGCGTAATACTCCGGTGTAGTCGGCTTGCTGCATCAACGGTTCAACATCTGCGGATACACGTTTTAAAGTTTCTGCGAGTTGTTGTTCAGCTGTTTCTTCAAGTAACGCGGGATTTAACTGGTGATCCGCTTCATAAGCGCCATTTTTACGCAGAATATTATCGATACGCTTATTACCTGCCGCCAGTGCTTCAGCCTGCTCCATCTGACGGAAAGCTGATACAGCCTGCATGCGCTGCATGAAATCCAATGGTCGGGTAGGTTGTAACGCCAAAACAGCCTCAAATACATCACCATGATGACCGGCATCGGCCGCATAACCACGTAAACGGTCAAACAGATATTGCATTACCGGAGCGACAACATCTGTTTCGGTCAGTTGTGTATCAAAGTTTCCGACCGATTGCTGTAACAACTCAGCAAGATCCAGATCCAGATTATTTTCAATAATTATTCTCAGCACACCCAACGCAGCTCGACGAAGAGCAAATGGATCCTTGGCACCTGATGGTGGCTGGCCGATACCAAACAAACCGCATAAGGTATCGATTTTCTCGGCTAGACTCAGTGCTTGACCGGTTTTACCCTGCGGTAAAATGTCTCCAGCAAAACGAGGTAAATATTGCTCATCCATTGCCAAGGCAAGTTCTTCCTGCTCACCATCCAGACGGGCATAAAAACTGCCCATAATGCCTTGCAGTTCCGGGAATTCACCGACCATTTCGGTAACCAAATCACATTTAGCCAACATCGAGGCACGTTCGGCCAGTGCTATATCAGCACCAATTTTACCTGCAATAAAACCAGCCAACTTGGCAACACGCTGGGATTTGTCATAGACCGTGCCCAATTGATTCTGGAACACGATGGTTTTGAGTTGTTCCTGACGATCTGCCAGTGGGCGTTTTCTATCGGTATCCCAGAAAAATGCTGCATCACTTAAGCGAGGCAGAATGACTCGTTCATTACCGGCAATAACCTGCGCTGGATCACGACTTTCAATATTACAAACGGTAATAAAATAAGGCAGTAACTTGCCATTGGCATCTTCTACCGGGAAATATTTTTGATGTCCCTGCATAGATGAGATCAAAGCTTGCGATGGCAGTTCGAGAAACCGTTTTTCAAACTCACCCGACAAGGCAACTGGCCATTCCACCAGTCCAGCAACTTCATCCAGCAATTCGTCATCAATAATGGCTTGTCCACCCAGTTGGCTGGCCAATTCACTTACCTGCCCACGAATAGCTTCACGACGCTCTGCAAAATCGACCATCACATGGCCTTCGCTGAGCAATTGCGGCGCATAGGTCTGTGGACTGCTGATTCGAATCGCCTGGGGATGATGAAAACGATGTCCATAACTTAGTTGATTAGATTGCACACCCAGCAGGCTGGCCGGAATAATCTCATCACCCAGCATCAACACCAGCCAATGCACCGGCCTTACAAATTCTTCAGACAAACTGCCCCAGCGCATGCGCTTGGGAATCGGCAATGCCGCCAGTGCCTGCTTGACAATTTCTGGCATTAACTCAGTGGCAGCTTGGCCAGCTTGTTGTTCGCGATAGACTAACCAGGCACCTTTATCAGTTTGCAGTGTTTCCAATGCATCAACTTCCACACCGCAGGAGCGGGCAAACCCCTGCAACGCTTTGGTTGGATTGCCATCTTCATCGAATCCAGCAGTAACAGCAGGGCCACGCTTTTCGATATTGCGATCGGCCTGGTGAGTCTGCAGTCCGGTAATCACTACCGCTAAACGGCGGGGACTAGCATAGGCTTTGGAAGTTGAGAAAGTGAGTTCTGCCTCAGTTAATCCTTTTTCAATCCCTTTAAGTAAAGCATCACTCAAAGTCGACAAAGCTTTTGGTGGTAACTCTTCCGTACCTAGCTCCAACAGGAAATCACGTACATCGCTCATGACTGCACCTCTTCCTGGTTAGCTAACATCGGGAAGCCGAGCGATTCACGGCGGTCGTAATAAGCCTGAGCGACAGCTCTGGCCAATGTTCTGACCCGCAGAATAAAGCGCTGTCTTTCAGTCACCGAAATTGCTTTACGCGCATCCAGCAGGTTAAAGGTATGTGATGCTTTCAACACCATTTCATAAGCAGGTAATGGCAAGCCCGCTGCAATCATTCGTTCACTCTCTTTTTCACAATTATCGAACTGCTGAAACAGATGTTCGGTATTGGCATGTTCAAAGTTATAGGTCGACATTTCGACTTCGTTCTGATGAAACACATCGCCGTAAGTGACTTTGCCTAATGGCCCATCGGCCCAGACCAGATCGTAAACACTGGCAACACCTTGCAGATACATGGCGATACGTTCCAGACCATAAGTGATTTCACCGCTTACGGGCTTACATTCAAGCCCACCAACCTGCTGGAAGTAGGTGAACTGTGTCACCTCCATGCCATTGAGCCAGACTTCCCAGCCCAGTCCCCAGGCACCTAAAGTCGGTGATTCCCAGTTATCTTCAACAAAACGAATATCATGAATTGCGGTATCGATTCCCAGCATGCGTAATGAGCCAAGATACAGTTCCTGAATATTCAACGGTGATGGTTTGATCAACACCTGAAACTGATAATAGTGCTGCAATCGATTGGGGTTATCACCATAACGACCATCAGTCGGTCGACGGGAAGGCTGGACATAAGCCGCACTCCATGGCTCCGGGCCTATCGCCCGTAAAAACGTTGCCGGGTGGAAAGTACCTGCTCCCACTTCCATATCATAGGGTTGCAATAACACACAGCCTTGCTCCGCCCAGTATTGTTGCAAGCGCAGAATCAGCTCTTGAAAGGTTTTTGGCGTGGCCGCCACAGTTGCCGCAGAATCACTCATTGAGAAAATTGTCTTCGCATGACTAAAAATGCACTGATTATAGCGAATAACACCAGGGCTTGTAGAGACAACTCAGCAATCATTGAAGCCTTTGCTGGTAATGGTATTTTGTGACTGCCACCGTGAAGAAACAGATACGGTACAATGCAGCGACCCTTGAAACGTTAAAGAGCAGAATCATGTCGCGACTAATCGGCATCGTGATGGACCCCATTTCGGCCATCAATATCAAAAAAGACAGCAGTTTTGCGATGCTTTTGGCCGCTCAGGCCAAAGGCTGGACTATCCAATATATGGAACAGCAGGATTTGTATCTGAGTCAGGGAAAAGTCATGGCCAGTATGCGAGATCTGCATGTCACCGAAGATGCCAATAATTGGTATCAGTTAGGCGAAGCCAAAACACGCAGGCTCAGCGAGCTTGATGCGATTTTGATGCGCAAAGATCCACCATTTGATATGGAATATATCTACAGCACTTACCTGCTGGAACAGGCGCAATCTGAAGGTGTATTGGTAGTGAACCATCCGCAAAGTCTGCGTGATGCCAACGAAAAATTATTCACTGCCTGGTTTCCTCAATGCTGCCCGCCGACCATGGTGACCCGCAAGAAAGAGCTGATGCGGGAGTTTCAGGAACAGTACGGCGATATTATTATCAAACCTCTGGATGGCATGGGTGGCGCATCGATTTTCAAGGTCAGTCAGGGCGACCCCAATTTTTCAGTGATCGTCGAAACCTTAACCGATCAAGGCAAAAAATCGGTGATGGTGCAGCAATATTTACCGGCTATCAAAGATGGTGATAAACGCATTTTACTGATTAACGGCGAACCGGTGCCCTATGCTCTGGCACGGATTCCTGCTGCAGGTGAAACTCGCGGAAACCTGGCAGCAGGTGGTCGCGGCGAAGGTCGCGAATTAACCGAGAGAGATCGCTGGATCTGCCAACAGGTCGGCCCGAAATTACGTGAGAAAGGTTTGTTATTTGTTGGTTTGGATGTGATTGGTGATTATCTTACCGAGATCAATGTCACCAGTCCGACCTGTATCCGCGAATTGGATCGGCAATTCAATCTGAATATTGCCGGGGATTTAATGAATTGTATTGAGGCGCATTTATGAAGACTGTTTTACACAGCCTTTTATTGGTTATTGGTCTAACTTTGTTAACTGCTTGCGGTGACAGCGATCGGGCGTTACAAGCCAAGTTTTATGCATTTGGCACTGAAATTGACGTCAGTCTTTATGGTGTTGATCAGGAGGCCGCAGCCAAAACCATTGATGCGTTGGAACAGTCCTTTTCCGATGTAAATGATCTGTGGCATGCATGGCAACCCAGTGTGTTGACAAAAATCAATGATGCCATCGCTGCTGGCGAACCAATTGAAGTCGATGACAAAGTCGCCTCAGTTATTTTACTGGCACAGACTTTGGCCCGTGAGAGTGGTCAATTGTTTAATCCAGCTGCCGGAAATCTGTTCAAACTATGGGGCTATGAGCAGGATAACTGGTTTGAGTCGCGTCCACCGCCAGCCCAGGATGACATTGATGCCTGGCTTGCTGATAGCCCGACTATGGAAGATATTCAGATCGAAAATGGTCTGTTAACCAGTAACAACACCAATGTTCGCCTCGGCTTTGGCGGCTTTGCCAAAGGCTATGCTGTTGATAATGCAATCGCCATATTGCAACAACAGGGCATTCAACATGCTGTAGTTAACATAGGTGGCGATTTACGCGCTATCGGTAAACATGGTGAGCGGCCTTGGATTATTGGTATTCGCCACCCTCGACATGACAGAGTTCTGGCTTCCGTTGCAGTCAGCGATGATGAAAGTGTTTTCAGCTCTGGTGATTACGAACGATTTTTTATTTATGAAGGCAAACGTTACCCACATATTCTGGATCCACGCACTGGCTATCCTGCCGATCAAGCGATGTCTTCCACCGTGATTCATGAGAATGCTTCGTTGGCAGATGCTGCTGCTACCGCGATTTTTGTGGCGGGAAGAGACTGGCCCACAGTTGCTGCTGAAATGGGTTTGAATATGGTGATGTTGGTCACAGCAGATGGCGAAGTTGAAATGAGTCCTGCGATGCAGCAACGTGTCAGACTAACCGGACATGATCGTGAACCTATTATCCGCGACATTCCGCAAGAGTAATTAAATGATTCGCACCTCAAGCGCCACTGATCGCTTTATTCTGACCATTATTGGCTCAGTAATTTTGCATGCGATCGTGGTGCTTGCCGTCAGCTTTAATGTGACCTCTCCGCCGACCAATGCGCCGGTCAATCAGCTGGATATCACCTTGGTCAAACAGCAAACCGAACAAGCTCCGGAAGAACCCAGTTATCTGGCGCAAGTCACCAATGAAGGTGGCGGTGAAACTCAAGAAAAATCGCCAGAACCTACACCAGACATGGCTGTACCGATTGCCGAAGAACCACCGGCATCAACTGATCCATTACCTGCTCCAATCACTGAACTGGTTCCTGTGCCGGTTGAAACTGTTGCCCCTGAACCGGTTCTGGATGAAACACCCATAGTTGAAGATGTGCCAGCCGTAACTGAGCCTGTCGTGGTTGAAGCAGCGCCGGAACCACCCGTGGTTGAGACACCTGCAGAACCTCTTGAACCTAAGCCAGAGCCTGAAACTGCCAGCAAAAAAGTCACTACCGAAAACGCCGAGCGTAAAGTTGAAACAACGGAAATCGTTACCGAGTCTGTTGTTGATGCGATCGAAACCATCGAGATGGAAACACCCAAGTTATCGGGTTCAGAGCTTATTGCCCGGGCGCGCAATGAAATTGGTTCCTTACAAAGCGCCATGGAGAACAACAGTAAGTCGCTAAGTGAAACCCCGAAAAAGCGTCGTATTTCAGCAGCGACTAAGGAATATTCCGCTGCAGCGTATATGCGGGCCTGGGAAATGAAAGTCGAACGGATCGGCAATATGAATTATCCACAGGAAGCCAAGGATCAAGGCATTAATGGTAGTTTGATGCTGTCCGTTGATATTAAACCGGATGGCAGCGTGCCGCCGGATGGCATTGTTGTGTCACGCTCATCCGGGCATAAAGTGTTGGATGACGCCGCAGTTCGCATTGTGCGTTTAGGCGCACCCTATGCTGCTATCCCCGAAGATGTGCTTCAAGGCAGCGATATGCTGACCATTATCCGTACCTGGAAATTTGAAAGTGCTAGGGGTATGTCAGCCCGTTAAATGAAGCTAACTCGCTTGGTTTTGCTGATATAACTGATAACCGATTTCGGCCTTACTGCGATTGTTATAGGCCAAGTTCAATTCTGTTTTCAATCGTTCTGCCACTTGCTGCAGCACCTCAAGTGAACCGTGACGTAATTCGAGTTCAATCTCATGAATCATCGCACGACGGTCGCCCGAACCGGCTTCGCCAAAATCGTAGGCCAGTTCAATCAAGGTATCATCAGAGGCTTCCAGCAAACGAATGTCACGCTTAAATTCGGTGAAGAACAAACGTTGTAACTGCTTCCAGCTGCCACTGTCATCAACGATAGGTGCCAATGGTGTCTGACGTAACAATGGTAGATCAAACTCGCCATTCATAATGGGATGCTCCCATTCTTCACGCTGATGCAGGCCATCCTGAACTTTGCCGCTGGTTTTTACTGTTTGCAGCCACTGGTCATCAATTTGCCGCATCCGTAAGGCAATGCCCTGTTGTTTCAGTTTCAATTGTGGCGTATCAAAATATTCGGTACGCAACTGCAACTGTTTCTGCTCATGGGTCATCGCTTGCAACCAATCCAAATCAGCAAGGTTGAGTTTGCTATCGCCATTCACGGCGAGTTTCATTTCCTGTTCAAGACTCATTTCAGTAACGGCTTTAAATAATGTCCGGTATGCGAACGTGGATGTTCGGCAATCTGTTCGGGCGTCCCCACGGCAATGATTTCACCACCACCAGCACCACCTTCAGGTCCCATATCAATCACCCAATCAGCGGTTTTCACCACATCCAGATTATGTTCAATCACCACAATGGTATTGCCACGATCCCGCAGATGGTGAAGCACTTTCAGCAGTTGCTCGATATCGTAAAAATGCAGACCCGTGGTTGGTTCATCCAGAATGTACAGCGTTTTACCGGTATCGCGTTTTGACAGTTCTTTGGCCAATTTAACCCGCTGTGCTTCACCGCCAGATAGTGTTGTAGCGTTTTGTCCCAGCTTGATATAGGTCAAGCCAACATCAATCAGTGTTTGCAGTTTTTTCGCTACCACCGGAATATTTTCGAAAAACACATTGGCATCTTCGATGGTCATATCCAGCACTTCGGTAATGGTTTTGCCTTTATAGCGAATATCCAACGTTTCACGGTTATAGCGCTGGCCTTTACACACATCACAAGGCACATAAATATCGGGCAAAAAGTGCATTTCCACTTTAATCAGGCCATCACCCTGACAGGCTTCACAGCGACCGCCTTTGACATTAAAACTGAAACGTCCTGGCCCATAGCCGCGTGCTCGTGCTTCCTGAGTACCGGCAAATAATTCTCGGATCGGGGTAAATAAACCGGTATAAGTCGCCGGATTGGATCGCGGTGTCCGGCCAATCGGGCTTTGGTTAATCGCCACAACTTTATCTAACTGATCTAATCCAAGAATTTCTGTATGCGGAGCCGGCTCCTCCGAAGCGCCATTCAGCGTTTTGGAGGTCAACTTGAGCAAGGTTTCATTAATCAGCGTAGATTTACCAGAACCTGATACGCCGGTGACACAGGTCATTAAACCAATTGGAATATCCACATCGACCTGTTTAAGGTTATTGCCGCAGGCACCACGCAAGCCAATTGACTTGCCGGCGTGAGCAGCTTCGCGTTTGGCTGGTATTTCGATCTTACGACGACCTGACAGGTATTGGCCGGTGAGCGAATGCTCACTATCCATAATGTCTTGTGGTGTACCACGTGCCACAATCTCACCGCCATGTACCCCGGCCCCCGGCCCGATATCCAGCACATAATCGGCACTGCGGATCGCATCTTCATCATGCTCAACTACGATTACCGTATTCCCCAGATCACGTAGTCGAGTCAGCGTCGCCAGCAACCGATCATTATCACGTTGATGCAGACCAATTGACGGTTCATCGAGGATATACATAACACCGACCAGACCGGCACCGATCTGACTGGCCAGACGAATACGCTGGGCTTCACCACCTGATAAGGTATCGGCACTACGCGCCAGCGAAAGATAATCCAATCCGACATTGACCAGAAAACTCAAACGGGCACTGATCTCGCTGACAATCTTGCTGGCGATTTCTCCACGCTTACCAGGCAATTCTAATTGCTGGAAAAAGCGGGTGGCTTCACCAATTGGCATCGCAGTAATTTCGGGCAAATTGGTTTCATTAATAAACACATTACGTGCAGATTCGGTTAAACGTGTGCCATGGCAATCGGGACATGCTCGAATTGAATGAAACTTGGCTAGTTCATCACGAACGCTGCCAGATTCAGTCTCGTGGTATCGGCGTTGCAGGTTAGGAATTATCCCTTCAAATGCATGTTTACGGCTGACTCGTTTGCCACGATCACTGATATAGCTGAAATCAATTTCAGTGCGACCACTGCCATACAGAATCACTTGGCGGACATTCTCAGGCAATGAGTCAAATGCCGCATCAATATTGAATTGAAAGTGATCTGCTAATGACAGAATCATTTGGTAATAATAAGCATTGCGACGATCCCAACCGCGAATCGCACCAGCGGCCAAACTCAGCTCCGGATGAGCAACGACGCGTGAGGGATCGACAAACTGTTTAATGCCCAGACCATCACAAGTTGGGCAAGCCCCGGCGGGGTTATTAAACGAAAACATCCGTGGTTCAAGCTCTGCAATCGAATAACCACATTCGGAACAGGCAAACCGTGCAGAAAACAGAGTTTGGTCGGTATCATCATCCATCGACACCACTTTGGCCACACCATCGGCTAATTTCAGAGCCGTTTCAAATGATTCTGCCAGTCGTTGTTGAAGATCTTCACGCACTTTAAAGCGGTCAACTACGGCTTCTATCGTGTGTTTTTTGCGTAATTCCAGCTCCGGCGGATCATCCAGTTCAACCACTTCTCCGTTGACTCGGGCACGAACAAAGCCTTGAGCTCGCAGCCCCTCAAACACTGACAGATGCTCGCCTTTACGGTCTTGAATCACTGGTGCCAAGAGCATTAAGCGCTTGCCTTCGGGCATGGCTAACACGGTATCAACCATCTGGCTGACGGTTTGTGCTTCCAACGGCAAATGATGGTTCGGGCAACGTGGCTCACCGGCGCGAGCCAACAATAACCTCAGGTAATCATAGATTTCAGTAATCGTGCCGACGGTGGAACGTGGATTATGCGAAGTCGATTTCTGCTCTATGGAAATAGCAGGTGAAAGCCCCTCGATATGATCGACATCCGGTTTTTCCATCATCGATAAAAACTGTCTGGCGTAAGCTGACAGAGATTCAACATAACGCCGCTGACCTTCCGCATACAAAGTGTCAAAAGCCAGTGACGATTTGCCTGATCCAGACAAGCCGGTAATCACAATAAGCGCATCTCTGGGCAGGTCCAGATCAATGTTTTTCAGGTTGTGAGTACGGGCGCCGCGAATACTGATACTTTTCATGCCTGTTCCGTAGTAAAATCGAACGGATCAATATACTCTGTCACCCTATCATGACGCAAAAGCAAGCCACATCTGACGCACTCAGTGCGCTGGAGAAACGCACTATTTCCGGTTTATCACTCATATTCGCCCTGCGAATGCTTGGGTTGTTTATGATTCTGCCGGTATTTTCACTCTCCGCCCAACAATATTCACACAGCACACCATTATTAATAGGTCTCGCGATTGGTGCCTATGGATTAACTCAAGCCTTGTTGCAAATTCCTTTTGGCATGCTCTCTGATCGAATTGGTCGTAAAAAGGTCATTTATATAGGTTTGATTCTGTTCGCATTAGGCAGTTTGCTGGCTGCTATGGCCGATTCCATTTATACCGTCATATTAGGTCGCCTGTTACAAGGCAGTGGCGCGATTGCTGCGGTGGTAATGGCCTTAACGGCGGATCTGACTCGCGATCAACATCGCACCAAAGCCATGGCCGCAATTGGTATCAGTATCGGTTTATCATTTTCGGTGGCATTAGCCGGCGGCGCAGCTTTAGAAAGTTGGATTGGTCTGGATGGTATTTTCTGGGCCACTGCGCTGATGGCCATTTTTGGCATGATTGTGCTTCGGTGGTGGGTGCCCACTCCGTTTAAACACAAGCAACATCAGGATATGAAACCAGCCCGCGCGCAAATTGGTGAGGTATTAGCCAATACTTCAATTATGCGACTGGTTGTCAGCATTCTGATACTGCATTTATTACTTACCTTGAGTTTTTTTGCTTTGCCCATCGCTTTACAGGATTTTGCCGGTGTGGCTAAAGCCGATTTAGCTTTAACCTATTTACCCGTTTTATTACTGGCATTTATCAGCATGGTGCCGTTTATTCTGATCGCAGAAAAACAGCGCAAAATGAAAATGGTGTTTATCGGGGCAATTGCTGTCCTGGCTGTTGCTCAAATTGGTTGGGCGTTATTGCCAAGCTCATTAGCCATGCTGATGATTTGCTTATGGTTATTTTTTACCGCATTTAATATTCTTGAAGCCAGTCTGCCTTCGATGATGTCTAAGTTGAGTCCGATTAAAAACAAAGGCACGGCGATGGGCATTTATTCCAGCGCCCAATTTATTGGAGCCTTTCTTGGCGGTATTTTAGGCGGAATAATCTATAGTTTTGGCGATATCAGCTGGATCTTCTGGTCTGCCGGAATCATCAGTTCTTTGTGGTTGCTGCTGATGCTACCCATGCAAGCGCCAAAACATTACAGTAGTCGGATTATTCCGTTAAACGAAGTGACGGCAGAAACAGCAGATGAGTTTGTTGAACGGCTGAATGCCATCAAAGGTGTGGCCGAGATTGTGATTGTGTTGGATGAACGTATTGCCTACGTTAAATATCTCGCCGATGATGTCGATTTAGAAGAGCTCGAAGCGTGTCTGATTTATGCGTAAAATGAACAACAATTTGAATTAGTAAAGGAATTCACCATGTCAGTAAACAAAGTTATTCTGGTTGGCAGACTCGGGGTCGATCCTGAAAGCCGGGCTTTTCCTAATGGCGGCTCGATCTGTAATTTGCGGATTGCTACTTCAGAAAGCTGGCGTGACAAACAAACCGGTGAGCGCCAGGAGCGTACGGAATGGCACCGGGTCGTGTTACGCAATAAGCTGGGTGAAATTGCACAGCAATATCTGCGTAAAGGCTCGCAAGTCTATATTGAAGGCCGCATTCAAACGCGTAAATGGCAAAATCAGCAAGGCCAGGATCAATACTCTACAGAAATTATTGCCAATGAAATGACCATGCTGGACAGCAAAGGCGCCGGTAGTGGCGGTAGCAGTGATAATCAAGATTACAATCAAGGCCGCCCTTCTCAACCAGCAGCGAAAAGTAACTATAACAACCCGCAGCCGGCCTCAGCTTCTGCCGGACCGGATTATGGCTCCGGTGTGAAGCAGATTATTATGATGATGATATTCCTTTTTGATCATCAACAAATACTTACAAAACAGCCCCTGAAAATAGGGCTTTTTTTGGAAAATGAACCGGAAACACCACTCAAACCGCTCCATAATTGGGCGTTAACACTAAGTAACGCACAAATAAGGTGCGTTAAATAAACTCATTCGCCCTGCCAATCCAATCAAACCTTTGTTTTTATTAACTATAAAACCTTTTAATTGGGTTGGCCTGAATCATGCCTTAATAATCACAGCGTGTCAGAGGTGTTTTAATCACACCAAAAGAACAGCAATAGGTCTCTAGGGTTCCGGTTATGCAAATAACGTCTGGACCGAGAGTGACCGACCTTCACAGCGAAGGTTACACGGAGGGATAAAAGCCCGGGAGATTGTTTGAATAAAACATCTCTTTCACCGTGTTTTTAACCTTAAGCTGTGAGGTATTACCCAAATGAAGCATTCATTCTTCCGTATTTGCAGTGTATTGCTGCTTTCTTTTTCTGCTCTGCTTTCCCCGCTATCAGCACATGCTGAAACCAAAGATAAATTCAGTATCGCCTGGACCATTTATGCCGGCTGGATGCCTTGGGATTATGCTGATAACGCAGGCATCGTTAAAAAGTGGGCAGATAAATACGATATCGAAATCGATGTCGTGCAGATCAACGACTATATCGAATCCATCAATCAATATACTGCTGGTCAGTTTGATGGCTGCACCATGACCAATATGGATGCGCTCACTATTCCTGCCGCAGGCGGAGTAGATAGCACAGCTTTAATCATCGGCGACTTCTCAAATGGTAACGACGGTATTGTGCTGAAAGGCTCCGATAAAACGCTTGCCGATATTAAAGGTCAACGCGTCAATCTGGTCGAATTATCAGTTTCGCATTACCTGTTAGCACGTGCTTTAGATAGCGTAAAAATGAGTGAACGCGATGTGACCGTGGTCAACACTTCTGATGCTGATTTGGTGGGCGTGTTTAATGCCGCCGATGTCACATCCACAGTGACCTGGAACCCGTTACTCTCTGAAATCACTGCTGTGCCGAATACCACCAAGGTATTTGATTCATCTGATATCCCGGGCGAAATCATCGATATGTTAGTGGTTAACACTGAAACGCTTGAAGCAAATCCGGCGTTTGGTAAAGCATTAACCGGTGCCTGGTATGAAATCATGGCCAAAATGCAAGCTGGCGATGAAGAAGCTTTGACCATGATGGCGGAAGCTTCGGGAACCGATCTCGCTGGTTACAAAGCTCAACTCGATGCCACCAACATGTTCTACACCGCAGCTGAAGCCGTCAGTTTTACTGAGAGCGAACAACTACAATCCACCATGAAACACATCACTGATTTTTCTTTTGATCATGGTTTGCTGGGTGATGGAGCAATGAATGCTGACTTTATCGGTATTGCCTATCCCAACGGTGAGGTGGCGGGTGATACAAATAACGTCAAACTCCGGTTTGATTCCAGCTTTATGAAAATGGCAGCGGATAACGCTCTCTAAAGTAAGTAAAACAGGGAGTTTCTCGTGAAGAGAATTATCAATCAGCGTCCGGGCATATTAGGGAAATGCATTCTGGGTCTGTTGCCATTCATTGTCATTGGACTGGTGTATTTTTACTTTTCCAATGAACGGCTGGCGATTAACCCGAATGATAAGCTGATGCCGTCATTCCAGTCTTTTGTAAATGCCATTTCCTATATGGCGTTCGAGCCGAACAAACGTACAGGTGAGTACTTACTGTGGGCAGATACATCGGCTAGTTTACAAAGGCTGGGGTTAGGTGTGGCCATCAGCGCGCTGATTGGTCTGGTGGTTGGTATTATGATCGGCATTATTCCTCTCGTCAGAGCAGGAATAGCGCCGGTGATCACTATCATTTCACTAGTGCCGCCTTTAGCCATTCTGCCGATATTGTTCATCATTTTTGGCCTTGGTGAACTTTCAAAAGTGATGCTTATCGTGCTGGGTATTACGCCCTTTCTGATTCGGGACGTACAACTCAGGGTAATGGCATTACCCAATGAAATCATTATCAAAGCCCAGACATTAGGTGCCAACAGCTGGCAACTGATTCTGCGGGTGGTGTTACCTCAAGTATTACCAAAGCTGATTGACGCGGTTCGCTTGAGTCTGGGCTCGGCATGGTTATTTCTGATTGCTGCAGAGGCCATCTCCTCCACTGAGGGGCTTGGCTATCGGATTTTCCTGGTTAGACGTTATATGTCGATGGACATCATTTTGCCCTACGTAGTGTGGATCACGCTGTTGGCATTTCTAATGGATTTTCTATTAAGACGCCTGTCAAAAAGCGTTTTCCCCTGGCATTCGACTGACCAAGGGGAAGGCAAATGAACGATATTAAAATCAAAAACCTTTGGAAGGAATATGGCGACAATATCGTGCTGGAAAACATCAATCTGGATGTCAAAGCCGGCGAGTTTGTCACGCTGGTTGGTGCATCAGGTTGCGGCAAAACCACCTTTCTGAAAATGCTGTTAGGAACCGAACAACCCACTCGGGGTGAATTACTGTTAATGGTAAACCGATACCCAGTGAACCGGGCGCTGATCGAGGCATTGTGTTTCAGAAATACTCGGTATTT
Organism: Methylophaga sp. SB9B; assembly: GCF_004832235.1. NCBI lineage: Bacteria > Pseudomonadati > Pseudomonadota > Gammaproteobacteria > Thiotrichales > Piscirickettsiaceae > Methylophaga > Methylophaga sp. SB9B. The sequence goes on along the minus strand of NZ_SSXS01000010.1, from coordinate 104,647 downwards.
TCTCATCTCAACGTTGTAGAGAACGTGATGCTGGGTGAACAGTTTAAGGAATCTCCAATACTGGGTCGCTGCTTTGGTAAAAAACGTCAGGCCATTCGTGAGCGAGCAGTTGCTTTGTTGGAAAAGGTTGGTCTCGACCACGCTTTAACCAAATATCCCAGCGAATTGTCAGGTGGTATGCAGCAACGCCTGGCAATCGCTCAGGCCTTAATTAAACAACCGCAGATCCTGTTACTGGATGAGCCGTTTGGTGCACTTGATCCAGGTATTCGATCCGATATGCATGAGTTGATTCTGGATATCTGGCGCGAGACCAATATCACCATTTTTATGATCACCCATGACTTGTCTGAAGGTTTCTCATTGGGCACCCAACTGCTGGTGTTTGATAAACAACGACATGATCAGGATCAGCCAAACCGCTATGGCGCGTCGATCACCTATGACATACCGGTAGGACGATCCAGAAAACAATCAATAAGTGACATTCAAGAAAAATTAACGACGCAACAGGCAAATCAAAATGACTGAAATTAACCAAGACAAAGATGTTTTATATCAGGACACCCTACCAGGCGGCGCCCACTGGTCAATGCTGATGCGCAAAGGTACCACCCTGCGGCTGATTGATCAGGATGGCGGCGCCAATGTCGGCATGTTGTTTTATAACCCGGAGAATACGCTGGAACGCTACAACGCTCCTGATACCTTGAAATGTCAGCACACATTTAAACTGACCAAAGGTCACTGTCTTTATTCCGATATGGGCCGTATCTTCTGCTCGATCACTGAAGATACCGTTGGCTGGCACGACACGGTTGGCGGCAATTTGACTAACACGGCGTTGCAATCTCGCTGGGGCATCAAGAACTATCAGCAGTTTCGTAATGAATGGACCATTAGTGGCGAACAGGCGTTTTTAGTCGAGTTAGCCAAATACGGTCTGAATAAACGCGATATGGCAGCCAACCTGAATCTTTTCAGCTGCATAAAAACCGATGACCTAGGCAATCTGACCTTTGTGGAAAATCACAGTAAGGCCGGAGATCACATAGATTTACGCTTTGAAATGGATACCCTGGTGCTGTTCCACACCTGCCCGCACCCGATGAATACGGCAGCGACCTATCCGAAAAACTCCGTTACCTATCAAATCCGTAATGCTGCCGCTGTCACTGAAGACGATGTGTGCCTGAATGCCTGTGCCGAAAACCAGCGTGGTTTTGAAAACAACCGTCTCTATCACCTGTGTGGACATCATTAAAAAAGGACAAACAGAACGTGATTAAAGAAAGTCATTTGAATACCAATGAAGCCGCCCGTTACGAAGAAGTACTGGCCGGTGATTACTGGATGAAGCCACTGCTGAAAAACCAAACGCTGCGTATCGTCGATCTGCACGGTAATCAGGCAGCCGACATTCTGTTTTATAGCGCCGCTGATCCTGCAGAACGCTATAGCGCAATGGACACCATACGTGAGCAGAAAAATGTGTATCTGACTGCCGGTACGACATTGTTGAGCAATATGGGCAATCCGATGCTAACCATTATCGCTGATACCTGTGGTCGCCACGATACGTTGGGTGGTGCCTGTGCTACCGAATCCAATACTGTGCGTTACGCCCTGGAAAAGAAAACCATGCACGCCTGTCGTGATAGCTGGATGCTGGCTGTGGCTGAAAATGAACAGTTTGGCATCAGCAAACGCGATATCACTCATAACATTAATTTTTTCATGAATGTACCGGTTACCGAACAAGGTGGATTGACATTTGCTGACGGTATTTCAGAAGCCGGTAAATACGTTGAATTGCAGGCCGAAATGGATGTCATCGTGTTGATTTCCAATTGTCCACAGCTCAATAACCCCTGTAATGCCTATAACCCGACTCCTATAGGCCTTTACATCTGGGATTAAAAACAACAGCAATTACGTGTTTTGAGACGACTTGAAACACGCCGGAATTAAGTGGGACGACCCACACCTTGAGATGAAAAAACCATGTTCAAGAAGATTTTAATTGCCAACCGCGGGGCTATTGCCACCCGGATTATCCGCACCCTGCATCAAATGGGCATTCAGGCCGTAGCGATTTATGCCGAAGCCGATCGTGACTCATTGCATGTCAGTTCTGCCAATGAAGCCTTTTCACTTGGAGAAGGCCGCGCTGCAGACACTTATCTGAATCAGCAACGCATTCTCGAAATTGCCAGAGAAACCGGTGCAGAAGCCATTCATCCCGGTTATGGCTTTTTAAGCGAAAACCCCGACTTTGCCCGGCTTTGTGAAGCAAACGATCTGGTCTTTCTGGGACCGACACCGGAGCAGATGGAAGCCTTTGGCCTGAAACACAGTGCCAGAGCACTGGCTCAGCAGAACGATGTTCCGTTATTGCCAGGTTCAGAATTGCTTGAAGATATTGAACAGGCCATAACCACTGCCCAAACCATTGGTTATCCGGTGATGCTGAAATCCACCGCCGGCGGTGGTGGTATCGGCATGAGTCGTTGTGATAACGAAGATGAGCTGAAAAATGCTTTCAATTCAGTTAAACGGCTGGGTGCCAATAATTTTTCCAATGATGGCGTGTTTATCGAAAAATTTATCACACAGGCACGACATATCGAGGTGCAGATCATTGGTGATGGTCAGGGGCATGTGCTGGCACTGGGTGATCGGGACTGCTCCAGTCAGCGACGTAATCAGAAAGTTATCGAAGAAGCTCCGGCGCCAAATATTCCAGACAATGTTCGTCAGTCTATGCACGAGGTTGCGGTTCGCTTGATGGCAGCAGTCAAATATCGTAGCGCCGGTACCGTCGAATTTGTCTACGATGCCCAGTCACATGATTTTTATTTTCTGGAGGTGAATACCCGGCTGCAGGTTGAGCATGGAGTAACCGAAGCCATTTATCAGGTCGATCTGGTTCGCTGGATGATTGAGGTCGGTGCGCAGGAAAATACGTTACCCAAAGTTGCACCTGAACCTAATGGTCATGCAATACAAGTGCGCTTGTATGCCGAAGATCCATTCAAAAAATTCCAACCCTCTGCCGGACTGTTAACCGAAGTCGTATTTCCACAATTGCCCGACTTAAGGATTGATCACTGGATTAAACCCGGCATCGAGATCTCGCCGTTTTTTGATCCGATGCTAGCCAAAGTGATCAGCTTTGCAGAAACACGCGAAACAGCGCATGCCAAACTACTTACAGCACTGAAACAAATCAGTATCTACGGTATTGAAACCAATACCGATTATCTCAGCCATATTCTGAATGATGCGGCCTTTTTATCCGCCAGCATCACCACCCGTTATCTGGACAGTTTTGTCTACTCCCCCAATACCTTTAGCGTTTTATCGCCGGGCACCATGACCACAGTGCAGGATTATCCTGGCAGGCAAGGTTATTGGGATATCGGCATTCCGCCTTCAGGGCCTTACGACAACTGGTCGTTCAGGCTGGGTAATCGTCTGCTTGGCAATACCGAAGACTGTGCTGGACTGGAAATTACGTTGAGCGGCCCGGAACTGGTATTTAACTGCAGCAGCCAAATTATCATCACCGGTGCCACCATTGAGGCCAAACTCAATGGTGAGCCGATTGATTGCTGGCAAATTTATTCAGTGTCTAGCGGCGACAAACTAACGCTCGGGCAAATCAAAGCAGCCGGCACAAGGGCTTATCTGCTGGTTGCCGGTGGCATTCAATGCCCGAATTACCTGGGTTCACGCTCCACCTTTACCCTGGGGCAATTTGGTGGCCATGTCGGTCGTACTTTAAAAACCGGTGATGTTCTTCATTTATCAGACGAAATAGCAGTCGTTGATTTAACAACAACGCCTGCCGAATTAATCCCAGAGATAACCACTCACTGGGAAATTAAGGTTATTTACGGCCCGCATGGCGCGCCGGATTTCTTTACAGAACAGGATATTGAAACGTTTTTTGCTGCTGACTGGAAAATTCACTATAACTCCAGCCGAACCGGCATACGGCTGATTGGCCCACGTCCGGAATGGGCCAGAAACACTGGCGGTGAAGCAGGATTACATCCTTCCAATATTCACGATAATGCCTATGCGGTGGGCACCATTGATTTCACCGGTGATATGCCGATTATCCTTGGTCCCGATGGTCCGTCGTTAGGCGGCTTTGTCTGTCCGGCCACCGTGATCACAGCAGAACTGTGGAAAATAGGCCAATTAAAAGCTGGCGATACCGTGCGTTTTATTCCAGTATCGATAGAAACCGCCAGAGCCATGGAACGGGCTCAACTGGAATCGCTAAGCAATTTGACGCAACAAACTGTTGAGGTCATCCCCACAGAAATTGGTTCGCCAATCTACGACACGCTGGTGTCGCCGGATACCGGTATCGATGTCTGCTACCGGTTGGCGGGAGATCATTATCTGCTGGTCGAATACGGCGAACTGAAACTGGATATCAATCTGCGTTTTAAAGTGCACGCGTTGATGTTGTGGTTACAGCAACAAAATATCAAAGGATTACGTGAACTCACCCCGGGTATTCGTTCGCTGCAGATCCACTACGATGGTCTGCAAATTTCACTGGACACTCTGGTCGGTATTCTCAAACAGGCCGAACAGGAAATCAGCAATATCGAAGAAATGGATGTACCTGCACGTATCGTGCATTTACCGATTTCCTGGAATGATGAAGCCTGCCAGCAAGCCATCCAGAAATACATGCAATCGGTACGACATAACGCGCCCTGGTGTCCGGATAATATTGAATTTATTCGCCGGATAAATGGGCTCAGCTCGATCGATGAAGTGAAACGTATTGTGTTTGAAGCCAGTTATCTGGTGATGGGACTGGGTGATGTCTATCTGGGGGCGCCGGTCGCGACACCACTGGATCCCAGACACCGTCTGGTCACTACCAAATATAACCCTGCCCGCACCTGGACTGCCGAAAACTCCGTTGGTATCGGTGGATCCTATCTGTGCGTTTATGGCATGGAAGGTCCAGGTGGTTATCAATTTATCGGCCGGACCCTGCAGATGTGGAATCGTTATCTGCAAACCACTGAATTCACTAAACCTTGGTTGTTACGGTTTTTTGATCAAATCAAATTCTATGAAGTCACTCACGATGAATTGGTACAGATCCGCCGGGATTTTCCGCAAGGCAATTATCCGCTGAAGATTGAAGAAACCACCTTCAATCTCAAACGCTATAACCAGTTTATTGAGCAACATAAAGAGTCGATTGACAGCTTTACCCGACAGCGTGAACTTGCCTTTGAACAGGAGCTGGAACACTGGAAACGCGAGGGTCTTTTACATTTTGATAGTGGTAATGAAGCCCAGATCATCGATGAGGAAAGTGCGCCTTTGCCGGAAAATGCTATTTCCGTTGATAGTCCGCTCAATTGCAGCGTCTGGAAAGTGGAAGTGGAAATTGGCTCGTTCGTACAAGAAGGCGATGTGTTGATGATTCTTGAGGCAATGAAAATGGAGATCCAGATAACCGCAACTCAAGCCGGTACCGTCACAGAAATTAAACGACAGGCCGGTGCGCAAGTTGGTATGGGTGATCGTCTGGTCGTTATTTCTGGGGAGGCTGAATAATGGACATGACCATTGATGCCATCCATCAGGCCTATCGTGATGGCAAGCTCTCTCCGCATAAACTGATTGATGAGGTGCTAAAACGCGCCGCCACCTATGCTGATCGAAATATCTGGATAACCCTGTTATCGCGGGAGGCTATTCAGCCTTATCTGGATAATTTAATCGGTCAATCACCTGATAAATTGCCGTTGTACGGAATTCCATTTGCGATAAAAGACAATATCGAACTGGCCGGTGTGGATGTCACCGCTGGTTGCGAAGCCTATCGTTACACGCCAGAGCAATCTGCTCATGTGGTGGATCTATTAATTGCTGCCGGGGCGATTCCGATTGGTAAAACCAATATGGATCAGTTTGCTACCGGACTGGTCGGTGTGCGTTCACCGGATAAATGGGGAGCCTGTCAGAACAGTTTTGATCCTGAGTATATTTCCGGTGGTTCAAGTTCAGGTTCGGCGGTAGCGGTCGCATTGGGACTAGTGAGTTTTTCTTTGGGCACCGATACTGCCGGATCTGGTCGGGTACCGGCTGCATTCAATAATCTTATTGGCTTAAAACCTTCGCGAGGTTTGCTCAGTAATCATGGAGTGGTGCCAGCCTGTAAAAGTCTGGATTGTGTTTCCATTTTCAGTCTGACAACGGATGATGCAAACCGGGTATTTGAGGTCGCTGCCGCGTTTGATTTCAAGGATGATTATTCCCGGCCAAATAAAGAGACCAACCGACGAAATTATGGCCAACTTACAGCTGATAGCTTTAACTTCGCCATTCCGCAAGCTGGGCAATTAGCGTTTTTTGGCGACCAGGAAACTGAGCAGGGCTTTTATAAAACCCTTGAAACACTGAAAAATCTTGGCGGCATCTGTCATGAAATAGATTTTGAGCCCTTTCTGACCGCTGCCAGATTGTTATACGAAGGCCCTTGGGTGGCAGAACGGCGCATTGCTACAACCGGTGTCAAACGTGAAGATATGCTGCCGGTTTTACAACAAATCCTCGCCAGCAATAACACCGCTTCAGCCGAGGATCTGTTCAGCGCCGAGTATCAATTGCAACACTGCAAACAGCAGGTCACGCCAGTCCTGGAAAAATTCGATTTTATTGTGACGCCTACCGCCGGCACGATTTACAAAATCAAAGAGGTTCAGGCAGAGCCGATTAAACTTAATAGCCAGCTTGGGTATTACACCAACTTTATGAATCTGCTCGACTGCAGCGCCGTTGCTGTTCCGGCAGGCTTCAACGCAAACGGGCTGCCGTTTGGCGTGACACTGTTTTCCAGAGCCTTCAGTGATACCCGCTTATTGTCTTATGCCAATCAACTGCAACAAACATTTAAATTACCGTTGGGCGCGACCGCGTTGCCATTACCTGATTCACGCGCAATAAACGCCGGAGTGGCTGATCGGATAAAGGTCGTTGTCTGTGGAGCACATTTAGAAGGACAGCCGCTCAACTGGCAATTACGGGAGCGCGGTGGCAAGTTAATACGCGCCACACAAACCAGCCCCGATTATCGGCTTTATGCCTTACCCGGCGGACCTCCCGCCCGACCTGGCCTCGTCAGAGATGAACACCAAGGGGAAGCGATTGAAGTTGAGTTATGGGAATTACCTACCGCCAGCTTTGGCTCTTTTGTCGCTGGGATCCCTGCCCCGTTAGGTATTGGCAAGGTGCAACTGGCCGATCAGCAATGGTACACGGGCTTTATCTGTGAACCATATGCCATCACCAATGCCACCGATATCAGTCATCTTAAAGGCTGGCGGACTTACGTTCAGCAGCAATAAACAGCTTCATTTTTAAAACAAACCGAGCCGGAATCAATCCGGCTTGGCTTTCCTGCAGCAAAAAAACTGACCGCTATTTTTACGGGCATCGACTCTTCCATTGATTCCCACTCGTAACAGTGGGAGTATGTTGGCTCGCCTTTTTTATCAATAGAAGTCTATGAACAAAATTGAATACACCACGATTCGCCCATTAAGAACCTTAAATCTGCTGTCCCAGGAAGAAATTCAACGCATCAGCAATAGCAGCGAAGATTTGCATCGTTTATTTCGCGATTGTGCTCTGGCAATTTTAAATACTGACAGTTATCAGGATGATGCCGAGCAAATCCTGCATACCTATGCCGATTTTGATATCAAATTGGTGCCGCAATCACGTGGCGTTGTACTGGAAATCAAGAATGCACCGGCCCAATCGTTTGTTGACGATAAGATTATTCGTGGTATTCAGGAGCATTTATCATCGGCGTTGCGTGACATTGTTTATACAGATTTCAAAATCCTTGCCGGGCAAACCTCACCAACCTCAGAACAGATAACCGATAGTGTGTTTATGATTCTGCGAAATGCAGATGCCATCAAACCCAATACCACCCCGAATCTAGTGGTCTGTTGGGGTGGTCATTCAATTCCTCGTGAAGAATATGATTACGCTAAACATGTGGGATATGAACTGGGTTTAAGAAATCTCGATATCATTACCGGCTGTGGCATCGGTGCTATGAAAGGCCCAATGAAAGGTGCGGCGGTAGGTCATGCCAAACAACAGGTAAAAACCGGCCGTTATATCGGCATCAGTGAACCGGGTATTATTGCTTCCGAATCACCTAATGCCATCGTCAATGAACTGGTGATCATGCCGGATATTGAAAAGCGCCTCGAAGCATTTGTCCGTCTGGGTCACAGTTTTATTGTGTTTCCAGGTGGCGTCGGCACAGTCGAGGAAATATTCTATTTACTGAGCATTTTGCTGCATCCGGAAAACAAACAAGGTATTCCACTGGTATTTGCCGGTCCGGAATCCTGTCGCGAGTATTTCGATACGCTGGATAAATTCCTGCGTCGTTGTCTGGGCGATGAAATTGCTGAGTTGTATCAAATTGTTATCGGCGAACCGGCAACTGTTGGACATATCATTCGCGAAGCTGTGGATAGCGTGCATCAAGCGCGTCGGGAATCACAGGATGCCTATTACTTTAACTGGCAGTTGCATATTGATCCGATGTTGCAACAGCCGTTTATTCCCACTCATGAAAATATGGCATCTCTACGGTTATATCCGGATATGCCGCGTCATGAACTAGCCAGCAACTTACGTTCAGCATTTTCAGGAATTGTTGCCGGTAATGTTAAAGCATTTGGTATTCGCGAAGTGGCGAAACACGGGCCTTACATCATCAACGGCGATCCGGATTTAATGCGAGCCATTGATGACTTGTTACGTATCTTTGTCCGCGAAAAACGCATGAAACTGGGACAAGACGAAAATGCTACAAACCTGTTACAAGCTGCTGGATTAAACCAGCAGCTTAGGGGCTATTTAGGCCTCGTCATGCAGGTGAAATACTTTATTCATCACCTGCCATTTGCCATCAATTTTTAACAAATTGAAAAAATCGGTAAAACGATGACCGGTCCAATTATCTGATTCGAGCCTGACGCTGGCCGCGGTGCCAACCACATCGATATGAGTAATCTTCGACTGCATATCTTTGGCTGGACCATTTTCATCATTCCAGTCATATAAGCCCTGAATGGGACCAGCAAATAAATCCGGACCAACATAACCGTAAATGGTGGCATCCTGATGAAAGGCTGGTTTCATAAGCTCACCACGGCCTGAAACGGCACCATCTATGTAGTGCTGTATGACTTTGGTGATAGCTTCGTAATCACTGATTGAAGTAGCGGTATTGGACATGGAAATCTCCTTGTTGGTTAGGAATCTGTCCAACATAACATAAACTTTTCGGGGATATTTCCCGCTACAAGATCACTTAAAACGGTTGTCAGGAAATGATTTTTAACTGCTTTACGTAAATCAACTCACAGGCATTGGCACCGATATCTTCGCGGCTAAGCGAACTGCGCCAACGCCAACCATCATCAGCATTCACATTTACCAAATAGCCCTGCAGCGTAATTAATTGTCCGGGACGAATCTGCTTAAGCGTTCTGGCGACCTCATCATTAGCCGGAATCAAATGCATATTGGCACTTTGCGTTTCAATACTCCGGCGCGGAATCGGAAATGAATCAACCTGCCAGAAATACCAACGACCGGACTGGCGAATATTAATCTGTTTAACAACTTGGGGATCCGCCATTTCTCCCCAGCCCAATACCAAATCGGTGGGAGATAAATCGGCTTCACGCCCCAACCAATATTCTTCCCGAGCCAAGACTCTGGCCTCCAGAGCAAATTCCGCTACAGGCTGAATCGCATACTTATCAAAAGGAATTGGCTGCAAACCTGACACCTCAGATTGCTGAGGGGCTTGATCAATGACTTTGTCAGGAGCGGCATAGCTGATCTCAGCCGTTGAACAATGACGCCAGCCGAAAAAAATCACTACGATAATTAATAGCCAGCGCCACATAACGATGCCTAGCTAACCATCAATTCGAAAACGCCTGGCAGCCAGGAATACCAGCAGCAACACCGGTATTCCCATTAATGCGGTCAGCAAAAAGAACTGCTCATAGCCAATACTCTCCACCATTGTCCCGGAATAGCCGCCGAGTATTTTCGGCAACAAGGTCATCAGCGAACTGAAAATGGCATATTGCACTGCCGTGAAAGAGATATTGGTCAAGCTGGATAAAAATGCAATAAACGCGGCACTGGCCATACCGCCGGACAGATTGTCAGCAGATATAACGATGTACAGCATCACAATGTCATTACCCATTTGGGCCAGTAACATAAACAGCAGATTGGTCAGTGCAGATAACACGGCTCCGATAAACAGAATGCGCATCACCCCAAAACGCAAGGCCAGAATACCGCCGAGAAAACCACCAACAATGGTCATAAACAAACCAAAGGTTTTCACCACGGTAGCAATCTCAGGCTTGGTAAAGCCCATATCCTGATAAAAAATATTCGCCACAACGCCCAGCACAATATCGGATATACGATACAAGCCAATCAGCAACAACAATAACAACGCCATCGACATGCCGTAACGCTTGAAGAAATCCTGCACCGGCTCGACATAACTGCGATGCACAATACTCTGCTGAACCCAGCCCATTAATATCAGCATTCTGGCGATAATCACTGCCACAATGGTTGCCAGCACCAAACGCACCATCTCAACCGCTACCGCCGCCAAAGGTCCATTATTCAACACCGAAAGTAATTGCAATCTTGCCTGAACCGCCCAGTCACCGGTGAGATAAAAACAACCGATAAACCCGCTTATCGACAATGCAAATGTCAGCATCAACCCAAGATAATCACGCTTGCGATCCTCATGAACCTTTTTATTTACTTCCGGCTCTGGGCTTAACAAGGTAGTGACCACACCAATCAACATCAACGCGGCCATAATTAAATAGCTTTGACGCCACGCCAGATAATCATATTCACCCATTTCCGAGCCAAAATAACTGGCCAGCATCAACGCGCCCGCCCCAGCCATCAGCATGCCGATTCGATATCCTGCGATATAACTGGCAGACATTAATGCCTGCAAACGGGTATCCGCAGACTCGATACGATAGGCATCAATCACCACATCCTGCGTCGCGGCAGAAAAGCCCAGTAATACTGCGGCGACAGCCATTAAGGTTAAGGAATGTGTCGCCGGATCAACCATTGCCATCATTATTATCGAGGTAATAATCATCAGCTGTGAAAGAAATAACCAGCTACGTCGCCGCCCTAACAGCCGATGCAAAATCGGTAACGGCAAAATATCCAGCAGCGGAGCCCAGACAAATTTGAAGGAATAACCCAGCGCCGCCCAACTGAAATAGGTAACTGCGCTGCGATCAACGCCCGCTTCACGTAACCATAGGCTGAGGGAGGAAAAAATCAGTAATAACGGCAACCCCGCTGCAATGCCGAGAAACAGCATGGTGACAACTTGGGGGGTAAAAAAAGCCCGCAGACTTTCCTGCCAGGAACGGATACTTGCAATCAAACGTAAGCTCACTGATGGGGTTTAATTCGCTAAAGTAACATTGGCGCAGCCTGCAATCCACTCTGAAATGACTGTCGGATCAAGATAGCAATATCTACTGGCACATCTGCATGTGGATTATGAGAAAATACCGAGAACTCATCAACACTAATTCTTAATGGCTAAACAACGAAAAATCATTCACGTGGATATGGACGCATTTTATGCATCGGTTGAACAACGCGACTTTCCCGAGCTGAAAGGCAAACCGCTGATTGTCGGTGGTCAACCTGACAGCCGAGGCGTAGTTGCTGCCTGCAGCTATGAAGCGCGCAAATTTGGCATTCATTCTGCCATGGCCTCATCGCGGGCCTATCGCTTATGCCCCGAAGCCATTTTTGTCCGTCCCCGTTTTGACGCCTATAAAGAAGTATCCAACCAGATCCGCGAAGTATTCTGGCGTTATGCCTCAGAAGTTGAACCGCTTTCGTTAGATGAAGCCTATCTGGATGTCACATACACTGAATCGTTTAACGGCTCTGCCACCTTAATTGCCAAAGCCATCAAAGCTGAAATCCTCGCCGAGACTGGACTCACCGCTTCGGCTGGTGTGTCCTACAATAAATTTCTCGCCAAAATTGCCTCCGATATGGATAAACCCGATGGCCTTTATCTGATCCGCCCAGAACAGGGCCAGGAATTTGTAAACAAACTACCCATCGGCAAATTTCACGGCATCGGCCCCGCCACCGAAACCAAAATGAAAAACCTCGGCATCCATACCGGCAATGACTTACGGCAGAAAACATTGGCCGAACTGAGCGAACGCTTCGGCAAATCCGGCCAGTATTATTACAACATCGCCCGAGCCATTGATGAACGACCAGTCCGCAGTCAACGTATCCGCAAATCACTCGGCAAGGAAACCACCTTTGCCGAAGATATTCTGTCCGTCCCAGAGTTAACCAACATCCTGCTCGACCTCGCCGAACAAGTGATCGACAGTCTTAACAAACACAATATGCAAGGCAGAACCGTCACCGTTAAAGTGAAATACGCCGACTTTCAGCAAGTGACCCGAGCACAAACGCTGGATCACAGTATTGGCTTTGCTGATTTGCTGGAATGGATTCCGAAATTGTTAGCTAGAACTGAAGCGGGTCATAAAGCGGTCAGGTTGGTGGGGTTGAGTTTGAGTGGGTTTGATTTGGGGGTTATTGTTGAGAAGGGGCAGGCACAGTTGGATTTGGCTCTAATTAATGAGTTTTAAGCCAATAACTCTGTTGTTTTTGTATTTCAAGTGACTAATATATGTTTGATTTTAAATAAAGAAGTTTTTCATGATTGTAGTTTCACACTTTATGCTAAGAACGAACATAGCAATCGTCTTACTATCTGGCAAAATCATGCCCTTATTAAGAGTCTCTTATGTTCAATAAACGTTATGAATAATTCAAGCTCTACAAACATTCGAATTCCAATTGCAGTGTGTGCTGCCGTTGCAGAAATATTGAATGGTTCCCATGAGGTACTTAACGAGCTATTTCTAGCCGCGGGTGCACCGGGACCTCCCCCCGAACTAGCTCATCACTCGAAGTGGAAAAATTGGCTTCAACGTGCCGGAAACGATCCTGAAGTCGATAGTCTTGCGGTACTTGGAAACCTTATAGAAGAGTTTATGGATTTACAGCCTGTTTCGACTGGGCCGACCGAGCTTTTAGGAGTGAAGTTTCCGGATCCAATGGAAATTTATACAGCCAAACGTAATCGCTTAATCAAAGTCATGGAAGAACATGGGCTCCGTTATTTCAGAGGTGGACGCGTACTCCCAATACATGTTGAACCCGAACCACTTACTCCCACAGCCGGACCTGTTAAACCAACCCATGTGGAAGATCTTCTAAAAGTGATTATCCGTGGCCTACCACGTGCAATGCACCCTCTCACACATCGCAGAAAGGGCTCAACAAACCTTGTATTCGAGTCTGAATATGACATTCAAGATTTGCTTCATTCACAACTAAGACCGTGGATTAATGATATTCGGCCCGAGGAATATACTCCAAGTTATGCAGGTTCTAGTACAAGAATGGATTTTCTTATACCCGAACACAAATTGGTCCTAGAATTAAAGCGCGTGCGCGACAAGTCGCATGCAGCCAAGATAGGTGACGAGTTAATCATTGATATTGAACACTACCGCCGCCATAACCAGTGCAATAGGCTTTGGTGTGTAATCTTCGACCCACTTCACCTACTGACTAACCCTGCCGGCCTAGCTTCAGATTTAGAAGGTATGAGGAAAACGCCGGATGGAGAAGTGTCCGTTAGAGTATTTGTCTTCGGTGCAAGCAACTGAGGTTGGAAAAGCATTGGAGGCAAGCCCGTAGGTTGGGTTGAGCCTGCGAAACCCAACAAATCAAAATGTTTTGGCACAAAGTTTCGCCCTATGGGGCGAGTTCATTTTTTTCTTTGTTTGCCCAAAGAAAACGAACCAAAAGAAAAGGCACCCCTTGTGCTGGCCTGCGGCTCCCCGATAAAAATGGTTATCTCAGGGAAATCGAAAAAACTCGCTGCGCTCAAACATTCCGATTTCTGATCCTGAGAGAGCCATTTTTATCGGCAGCACAAAAGGGGATTTCGGGGACTTGGCTGAACATTCCTTCCCTGATCGCCCTTATGCGAAGCCGAGCATCGCAGAGCTGGTCGGAACAGCATGACGGCTGTTTGAGCGCAGCGAGTTTCCGTCATGCCCGACCAGATCGAGAAGCGCAGGGGACCCGCAGGGCGAGCATGGGCTGCCTTTTGTTTGGTTCGTTTATTTTGGGCAAGCAAAATAAATGAACGCCCAGCGGCAGCGACAAGGTCAAAAACATCAATCAGATTGTTGGGTTTCATACTTCAACCCAATTAACAGGCAACAAATTATATTTTAAGCGTTTGATTTTAATTTATTTTTAAAATTTTAAAACGACTAAGAGCACATTTCACAAAATTGCCGTCTTTATGTTTGAATTGCTTCTTCAAAGCTTTTTTAACTTCCCAAGTGCCTTTATACCCATTCGGAAAGACGACCAAATCACCCGCCTTAAAGGTCGTAGCTGGGCCACCATCGTTAGGCGTCATGACACACTCACCTTCAATGATATAAGCGATTTCTGTCGTGACAAACGCCCAAGGGAAAACTGATACGCCTTTTTCCCATGTTGGCCAGTGAGCAACGCCCAATTTTTTTAATACTGCTTCACTCGGGTTGCTATCAACTGTAATTTCTTTCATTTTCATTCCTAAAGTTAGATTTACCTCCCAAATCAGAAGGTTCTGAGATGAGAGATCGTTTTTGCTCGCCCTATTTTGCCTACCTTTTATCGATAAACCGAATTTATCGACCACATTCAATGTTTGACCAAGGGCAATTTGCCATAATGATAGCTTTTATTTGTTAACTGAATTTCTCATGGAAACTACCGGACAGACAGCGCTTAATGTTTTACAAAGCGTTTTTGGATTCAATGCTTTTCGTCATAACCAGCAAACCATCGTCGAGCATGTGATTGCCGGTGGTGATGCGCTGGTGTTGATGCCGACTGGCGGTGGTAAATCTTTGTGTTATCAAATTCCGGCTTTAATTCGTACGGGCACTGGCGTAGTGGTTTCACCTTTGATTGCCTTAATGCAGGATCAGGTGATGGCGTTGCAACAACTGGGCGTAAACGCGGCTTTTTTGAATTCCAGTTTATCGGTTGCTGAAGCCAATGCTGTTGAGACACAGCTTGAAGCCGGCCAGATAGATTTGCTGTATGTAGCTCCCGAGCGTTTATTAAATGAACGCACTCTGGCAATGCTATCGCGGATTCAGGTTTCACTTTTTGCGATAGACGAAGCGCATTGTGTGTCGCAATGGGGCCATGATTTCCGTCCTGAATATCAGCAACTGCGCATGTTGCATGAACGTTTTCCCGATATTCCACGTATTGCCCTGACCGCCACCGCCGATAAACGCACTCGTGTTGAGATCATCGAACAGCTCAATCTGCATGACGCCAATGTGTATCTGAACAGTTTTGACCGCAGCAATATTTTTTATGCCATTGCCGAGGCCAATCAGGCCAAACAACAGCTTTGGCAGTTTATTGAAACTCAGCATGCCAACGATGCCGGGATTGTTTATTGCCTGTCGCGTAAAAAGGTCGAGGCAATTGCTGAGTGGCTGACCGATCAGGGCCGAGTCGCTTTGCCTTATCACGCAGGTTTAACCTCACAAATGCGGGCGCATCATCAGCAGCGTTTTTTACGCGAAGAAGGGGTGATTATTGTCGCCACCATCGCGTTTGGTATGGGTATTGATAAACCTGATGTACGCTTTGTCGCGCATTTAAATCTACCAAAAAATATCGAAGCCTATTATCAGGAAACCGGCAGGGCCGGGCGTGATGGTTTACCAGCCAATGCCTGGATGGCTTATGGACTGCAGGATGTCATCACACTGCGGCAGTTTATGCAGAACTCAGATGCACCGGAGATCATCAAACGTGTTGAACATCACAAACTCGATGCGATGTTGGGCTTATGCGAATCCATCAGTTGCCGGCGGCATGCCCTGCTCGCCTATTTTGATGAAACGTCACCAGAAACCTGTGGCCAGTGTGATAACTGTCAGAATCCGCCAGAGCATTTTGATGCCACCGAAGTTGCCCAGAAAGCCTTGTCGTGTGTCTATCGCACCGACCAGCGCTTTGGGGTGAATTACTTAATTGATGTGTTGGTAGGCAGTGACGATGAACGCATCAAGACAAACCAGCATGATCAGCTCAGTACATTCGGCATTGGCTCAGATCTGACCGCCACACAGTGGCGCGGTATCTTCCGGCAACTTATTGCCACCGGATATCTGGATATTGATATCAATCGCTATGGTGCGTTGCGCCTTACAGAAAAATGCCGGGCGATTTTACGCGGTGAACAAAAATTGCTGCTGCGCAAACAACAAGCAAAACAGACTCTCAGCAAAAAGGATAAAAAACAGACGAGCGTGCGTCCACAGGATCATGATCTGTGGGAAGCTTTACGTCAGTTACGAACCGAGATCGCCCAACAAAATGGCGTGCCGCCTTTTGTAATTTTTCATGATTCAACCTTGCAGGAAATGTGTCAGACCCGCCCTAAAGATATGCAAGCCATGGCACGTATTTCAGGTGTTGGCGCACAAAAACTGGAAAATTATGGTCAGCGGTTTTTATCCGTCATTCAGCAACATCCATTATCAGAATTATTAAATAACGGCTTACGCGACACGGTGAATCAAACGTTGATGCTACATGAACAAGGTTTGAATCCTGAGCAGATTGCAAAACACCGCGAATTGAAAGTGAGCACGGTATACAGTCACCTGTCAGATGGCATTGAAGCCGGGCTGCTGGATGTTAAAAACGTGCTGGATCTGCAAGATAACGAATTTAATGAAATCATCTCAACCATTGAATCATTGGGTGATGAAGCTGATAGCTTAAAAAACGTTTTTGAAGCATTGGATGAAGCCTATGATTATGGGGTGATTCGTTGTGTTAGGGCTTCGATTTATTAAATTTTTTAATTGTAAAGTTGTTTGGCTTCTGACTTTTCACATACGCCACCACTCGGCGATATCAACATTTTCCGTAGGTTGGATTGAATTCAATGAAGCCTAACAATTGAAGATGTTTGGCTTTGAAGGTTTCGCCCTATGAGGCGAGTTCATTTTCTTTGTTTGCCCAAAGAAAACGAACCAAAAGAAAAGGCACCCCTTGTGCTGGCCTGCGGCTCCCCGATAAAAATGGTTATCTCAGGGAAATCGAAAAAACTCGCTGCGCTCAAACATTCCGATTTCTTATCCTGAGTTAACCATTTTACCGGCAGCACAAAAGGGGAATTTGGGAATGGCTGTAGGTTGGGCTGAATGAAATGAAGCCCAACAATCTTTTGCGTGAAATTCCAAACGTTGGGCTTTGCAAGCTCAGCACCAACCTACGGAAAGCGTTGATAGTGCCCTTATGCGAAGCCTAGCATCGCACAAAGGCATTTAGGTAAGGTCCCAAAACGTGAGGCTAAAGGATCCCCCTTTTGTGTTGACGAGTAGCGGCTTTTTGTCAGGATTAGAGACTTACCTGTTTGAGCGAAGCGAGTTTGGTGAGTCTCCCTGACAAAAAACGCAACGCAGTGGAGCCGCAGGCCAGCACGAGGGGTGCCCTGGGGTTGTTAGGGGAATGGGCACGCATTCCCCTGACTCGACATTAAGTCGAAATAAACTTTATTACTAACCCAGCACTTTTAAAATTCAATTGCTGATTGTTGGGTTTCGTACCTCAACCCAACCTACCCTGGATTAGGATTCAAGCCGTTTAATTTTATCCACCAACTCCTGAGATTCCTCAGTAAGCACAGCAAACTTTCGCATATCACCATTACGCTGCGCCAACATCGCCTGCTCTTGTTTTTCAGCAAGTTGCTTTTTTAGTTTTTTGACCGGATCTGATTTTAAAAATGAAAACATGAACGTTGCCTCTGGATAGATGTGCTATTCAGAGGCAATCACGTCGCTAAAGTTCATATATTATTTTGTATTATTTTGAAATCGAATAATCATAATCCACGGTCATTGGCGCATGATCAGAAAAACGTTCATCACGATAAATATCGGTGGCTTTAACTTTGCCTTTTAGGCTTGGGCTCAGAATATGATAATCAATGCGCCACCCGGTGTTATTAGCCCAGGCCTGTCCACGATTTGACCACCAGGTGTATTCATGTTCAGCTTGCGGCAGTTCACGGAACGCATCGACAAAATTCATCTCATAAAATAATTTATCCAGCCAGGCGCGTTCTTCTGGTAAAAAACCGGAGTTTTTCTGATTGCCTTTCCAGTTACGGATATCTTCGTTTTTATGGGCGATATTCCAGTCACCGCAGATGATTAAATCACGGCCTGAATCTTTCATTTCCTGCATCTTGGTTTCAAAATAAGCCATACAGCGATATTTGACCTGTTGCCGCTCATCGCCAGAAGTACCTGACGGCAGATATAAGGAAATTACGCTCAAATTGCCAAATCTGGCTTCAATATAACGACCTTCGATATCAAACTCGGCATTGCCCATGCCAGTAATAACTTCATCGGGCTGTTGACGGCTGTATATTGCCACACCGCTGTAACCTTTTTTGACCGCGTCGTGGTAATAACAATGATAGCCTTCGGGAGTAAAAATTTTATCTTCCAGTTGATGTACTTGCGCTTTAGTCTCTTGAATACACACTACATCCGCGTCTTGTTTGGCTAACCAGACAAAAAAACCTTTTCGTGCAGCGGCTCGGATCCCATTCAAATTCGCTGTTATAATTCGCATCATTCACTCGTGCTTGAAAAAAGAAGGCATCATACCATTTACAAATGGTAGCAAAATCAGGATAATGCCCGGTTCATATACAAATAGCTGATTCTTAGGAGAAATACTTTGGCAAACTCAGCACAAGCAAAAAAACGCGCCCGTCAGGCAGAAGTTAGCCGTCAGTTAAACGCTAGTCAGCGTTCTGCGATGCGTACAAAAGTAAAAGCAATTAGAAAAGCAATTATTGCTGGCGATAAAGAACAAGCCGTAGCTGCGTTTAAAGCTGCTGTACCCGTTCTGGATCGTATGGCCCGCAAAGGCATTATCCATAAAAATACAGCTGCTCGTGGCAAAAGTCGTTTAAATAACGCTGTCCGCGCAATGTAATTGACTGTTCTATAGAATCAGCTAAAAAAAACCGGCTCTCGCCGTTTTTTATGTCTGACATTTATCCAGTCACCACCAAATTATCTCGATGGATTAATTCCGGTTCATCTACATATCCCAATAAGCTTTGAATCGCCTGACTGGGCTGCCCATGATTCGTACTGCTTCATCTGCACTGTAATTTACCAGACCACGAGCAACTTCCCGACCCTGCAGATCAGTACATAAAACCAGTTCACCACGAGTGAATTGGCCATCCACCTGACGCACACCGACCGGTAAAATACTGCGGCCATGCTCCTTGATCACCGCCACAGCACCGTCATCCAACATCAATCGACCTTTAGGAATTAAATGTCCGGCAAGCCACTGCTGACGCGCTTTAATCGGTTTGATATCAGGCCATAATAATGTGCCCACGCCCTGACCAGCCGCTAGATGACGTAAATTCAAAGGATGTTTACCAGATAGAATCACCGTAGTTGCACCGGACCGTGCCGCGCGTCTGGCCGCTGCTAATTTAGTTGCCATACCACCGCGACCTAACTCGCCTTTACTATCACCGGCCATACCATCCAGATTTGGATTATTTGCCGCAGAAGCTGCCAACATTCTGGCATCAGGATTCAATCTAGGATCACTATCAAACAAGCCATCCTGATCGGTCAAGATAACCAATACATCCGCCTCAACCAGATTGGCGGTCATTGCGGCTAACGTGTCATTGTCACCGAAACGGATTTCGTCAGTGGCGATGGTATCGTTTTCATTAACGACAGGTAGAATACCCATCTCAAGCAAAGTATGTAATGCGCTGCGAGCGTTCAAATGGCGACCACGATCAGCCAAGTCAGAATGGGTCAGTAGAATTTGGGCGGTATGAATGCCATGTTGCTCACAAGCAGTGGCATAAGCATGAATAAGTCCCATCTGACCCACACTGGCTGCAGCTTGTAATTGATGCAAAGCATGTGGGCGTCGACGCCAGCCCAGTCTTTGCATACCTGCGGCGACCGAGCCAGAGGTGACTAGAACGATTTCTTTGCCCTGACTTCTCAGCTCGGCAATTTCACCACTTAACCAGCGAATACGATCCACATCCAAGCCTTCTCCCGGCTTGGTTAATAAAGCACTACCAATTTTAATCACCCAACGCTTGGTTGATAAAAGTTGCTGATGCGGATGTTCCACAATTATTCCTCAATGGGGTTAGCGGGAGGCTGCTCACTCTGACGTAAATCATCAAGATATTGCATGATATCTTCACACAACTTCGCGCAACCTTCACCAGTCTGACCACTGATTTTGTAGACAGGACCTTGCCAATTAAGCCGGGTCAACACTTCTTGTGTGAGTTCGTCGCGGATATCATCCGGGACCAAATCCATTTTATTTAGAATCAACCATTGCGGCTGTTTACCTAGCGCTTCGCTGTAATGGAGTAATTCGCGGTTAATGATATTAACGCTTTCAACCGGATCCTGTTTGACATCGACTGGTGCCATATCAACAAGATGCAAAAGCAATCGAGTGCGGGTTAAATGCTTAAGAAATTGGATACCTAAACCAGCACCTTCTGCCGCGCCTTCAACCAGCCCAGGAATATCGGCAATAACAAAGCTGCGCACATCTTTAAGTGTTACTACACCAAGATTAGGATGCAAAGTTGTAAAAGGATAATCGGCTACTTTGGGCTGCGCGGCAGAAACTTGACTGATAAATGTCGATTTTCCGGCATTAGGTAAACCCAATAAACCAACATCGGCCAATAGTTTCATTTCCAGACGCAAAGTACGCTCTTCGCCAGGGGTTCCATCGGATGTTTGACGCGGCGCACGATTGATACTGGATTTATAGCGGGCATTACCTAAACCATGCCAGCCACCTTTAGCCACCATCAGTTTGTCACCGTGTTTGGCTAGATCACCAATCAGTTCGTTGGTGTCTTCATCCCAAGCTTCGGTTCCTACAGGAACTTTAATAATCAAATCTTCGCCACGGGCACCGCTACAAAGTTTACCGCGGCCATGTTCGCCACGTTGCGCTTTGAAGTTACGTTTATAGCGGAAATCAATCAGGGTGTTTACTTGTGTATCTGCCAGCAAATACACATCGCCCCCGTCGCCACCATCACCGCCGTCCGGACCACCGAAGGGGATATATTTTTCACGACGAAAGCTCAGGCAACCATTACCGCCGGCACCCGCGCTGATTTTTATTTTCGCTTCATCAACAAATTTCATACTGCCGACCAGATAATTTTTTAATAATTGCCACAAACAAAAAACCCCGCATCAGCGGGCTTTCAGCTGTTTGCCCCAACGGGCTAACAAATTCTTTATTCAGCGATAACGCTGACAAACATGCGATTGTTCGCACCTTTGGTTTCGAATACAACTTTACCATTGGCTGTCGCAAACAATGTGTGGTCTCTACCGATACCAACGTTACGACCTGCATGGTAACGAGTGCCGCGTTGACGAACCAGAATGTTGCCGCCTAATACTGCTTCACCGCCAAAACGTTTAACACCAAGGCGTTTCGACTCGGAGTCACGACCGTTGCGGGTACTACCACCAGCTTTCTTATGAGCCATGTTAAATCCTCTTTAAATTTGTCAAATCTTAGGCAGTGATGCCAGTGATTTCGATTTCTGTATAAGATTGGCGATGTCCCATCTGTTTCCGATGGTGCTTCCGGCGACGGAATTTGATGATTTTGACTTTGTCCGCACGACCAACTGAGGCCACTGTTGCTGTGACTTTAGCGCCGTCTAAGAAGGGTGCGCCAACTTTAATGTCTTCGCCTTCACCGATCAATAAAACTTCGCCCAGTTCAATGGTATCACCCACTTCACCTGGCAATTTTTCAACACGGAGCTTTTCGCCCTCTTTAACACGGTACTGCTTACCACCAGTCGCGACAATAGCGTACATCGCTTTCTCCAAAAAAATAAATGTTATTGTGGGTAACCCAACAAAAGACCGGGAATTTTAACCGCTTTCTACATACAGATCAAATGCAAATTGAATTATTTGCGAATCACCGTGACCCATGAGAAAGTACGCGTTTAATTAATCTAGACAGGCAGACAAACGCCCCGTGGATATACAATCCATTTACGCACTTATCCAGCAGGATATGGAAGCAGTTGATGCAATGATACAACATCGGCTGCAATCTGATGTTGTACTTATTAATCAGCTCGGACATTACATCATTAATAGTGGTGGTAAACGCTTGCGCCCAGCTATCGCTTTATTAAGTGCTAGAGCATGTAATCATCAGGCATCTGCGCATATTAATCTTGCTACCATTATCGAATTCATTCACACCGCGACTTTGCTGCACGATGATGTAGTCGACAACTCAACGATGCGCAGAGGTCAGGAAACGGCCAACAGCGTTTGGGGAAATGAAGCCAGTGTATTAGTAGGAGACTTTCTCTATACCCGCGCATTCGAAATGATGGTGGAATTGGATTCGATGCGTTTAATGAAAATCCTGTCGCACACTACCAATGTCATCGCTGAGGGTGAAGTTTTACAGTTATTGAATGTGCATGATGCCGACACCACTGAAGAACGTTATCTGCAAGTGATACACCACAAAACCGCCAAATTATTTGAAGCTGCGGGTCAGTTAGGCGCATTAATCAGTAATGCATCTGATGAAATCGAAATGGCTTTAGCTCAATATGCGATGCATCTTGGCAGTGCATTTCAGCTGGTTGATGACTTACTCGATTACAGTGCATCTAGTGAAACCATTGGTAAAAACATTGGCGATGACCTGGCCGAAGGTAAACCGACCATGCCACTTATCTATGCGATGCAACATGGCTCCGCTGATCAGTCAGCTATTATTCGTGAAGCAATTGAACAAGGCCAACGCGATAAAATCAATGACATTATCGAAATCATCCACAGTACTGGCGCAATTGATTACACAGCGGCAGCGGCACGTAAAGAAGCCGAACAGGCTAAAGCCAATCTCAATATCGTTGCAGATTCACAGTACAAAGCGGCTTTAGTAGGTTTGGCCGATTTTGCTGTGTCACGTCAATTTTAGTTGCTGAATTATGATTGTTTATCCGTTTTGTCTATTTGAACCAGCTTGGTTAGGCTAATAACTATGGCTGAAATATATAAATATCACATGTTCATCTGCACTCATCAACGTGATGATGGCACTGATTATTGCGAAGAACATGGCGCGCAATCGCTGCGCGACTACGCCAAGCAACGGGTCAAAGATCTCAAATTAAAAAAAGTCCGCGTCAATAATTCCGGTTGCCTTAATCGCTGCAAACTAGGCCCGATTATGGTGATTTATCCCGAAGGAGTTTGGTATCAATATCAGGATAAAGCCGATATTGACGAAATCATCGACACCCATTTAGTGAACGGTAAAATTGTTGAGCGCTTGTTAAAATGACACCTCAGCAGTATTGCCGGGATAAAGCGGCGAAAAGCGGCTCCAGTTTCTACTATAGTTTTCTTTTTTTACCCACCAAAAAACGTGACGCCATTATGGCGTTATATGCTTTTTGCCGCGAAGTAGATGATGCTGTCGATGAAATCAGTGATCCATTGGTTGCAGCACAAACTCTGGCTTGGTGGCGTCAGGAAATCTCCAATACGTTTAACGGACAAGCCACACATCCGGTTGGTAAAGCTTTAGCTGATGCCTTGCAAGATTTTGATCTGCATGAAGAATATTTCCACGAGATCATTGACGGCATGGAAATGGATTTAAGCCAACATCGTTATCCAGCCTATAAAAACCTAGCCTTATATTGTCACCGTGTTGCCAGTGTTGTCGGCCTGCTTTCAGCACAGATCTTCGGTTTCTCAGATCGGCAAACTTTAAAATTTGCCGAGAAACTGGGTCTCGCTTTTCAACTCACTAATATTATCCGCGATGTACGGGAAGACGCTGAACGTGGTCGTATATATCTGCCTTTAGATGAAATGCAACAATTTGGGGTTAGCGAACAAAGCATTCTGGCTTTGCAGCAAACTGATGAATTAACCGCATTACTGCAGTTCCAGGCAAAACGTGCGGAGCAGTATTATCAGGAGGCTATGCAGCTATTGCCGCCACAAGACAGACATCATCAATGCACTGCGTTGATAATGGCTGAAATCTACCGTACTACTTTGCAGGAAATTTCCCGCGATAATTTTCAGGTGATGAAGCAGCGTATTTCACTCACCCCCATCCGTAAATTATGGCTAGCCTGGCGTACTTTGCGACGTGAAAAAAAGCTCGCCAAAAGTCACCCGTAATATGTCACCCATCATTATCGGTGGTGGCTGGAGTGGGCTTGCGGCAGCAGTACGTTTAGCTGAAGCGGGAAAAAACCCCATACTGTTTGAAGCAGCCAAACAACTTGGCGGCCGAGCCCGAACAGTCAAATGGCAAAATATTGAGATTGATAATGGCCAGCATCTGATGATAGGCGCTTATCAACAAATGTTGGATCTTCTGCATCGGGTTGGCGTAGAAGAAAACCAAGTATTCCAACGCAAGTCATTAGATCTGCAAATCCTCGATCCGCATTTCCAGCCATTACATTTGAAAGCTCATGCTTTATTAGCCTGGCCATTGGCCATGTTACCTAAACTGTATTCCAGTCTTGGCTGGCGGGACTTGTTGAACTTCTGGTCCCTGGTTCGGCAACTGAATTCACCCGATAAAATGCATAATTTGACAGTGTCTCAATGGTGCAACGCAACAGGACAATCCTCACGGCTCATCTCACAATTGTGGACACCATTATGTCTGGCGATTATGAACACGCCTATAAATCAGGCATCTGCCAATGTGTTTGCAGCCACCTTACGTGATAGCCTGCTTTCAAAACGTCATTCTGCCGACTTGCTTATCCCCAAAAAGCCTTTGGGTGATGTATTACCAGAACCCTGCAAGGAATTTATTCTCAAGCATGGCGGCGACATAAAAATCCAAACCAGAATTGAGAAGATTGTAATCGATGCGGGCAAAGTGACAGGCATTGTGACTGCTGACGATGACTTTATTGCCACAGAAAATATAATTGTTGCCTTAGCACCAAATGCACTGCATAAACTTTTAGCTGAGCAGCTTAATTTATCCAAGGTAACGGAATACCCTATTACGACGTTGTATTTACAATATCCGTCACAGGTAAGACTTCATCATCCAATTATTGGGTTGAGTAACATGCTGTCACAATGGATATTTGATCGCTCTGAACAATCCCCCGGCATGATCGCGATAGTGATAAGTGGTCCCGGCGCTCATGAATCTTTCACTAAACAACAGCTGATTGATGAGGTGATTGTCGATTTAAAAAAAGTTTTACCTTATCTACCTGATACTTATCTGGCAGCTCATGTGATTCGGGAAAAAAGAGCAACTTTTAGTTGTGGGGTGGTTGAAAACAGCCAGCGACCCAGCTGCAAAACAGCCATTCAGGGGCTATGGATCGGTGGAGACTATGCTGAGAATCCTTATCCAGCCACTTTGGAAAGTGCTGTGATGAATGGTTATCGTGCAGCAGAAAATATTTTAGTGGGAAATTTACCCTAACAACCTGTCGATATACTTGTAATTGCTTGTTATACTCGCCAATTAGTCTATTTAAACCTAAAGAGGGGATGTCATGTTAAATCGTATGCGTTTAATTTTTACCGGTCTTTTTCTGAGCATGGCACTGATTGCCTGCAGTAACGAAAGCGATAACGCTGTTACCGATAGCAGTGAAACAGAAACTACTGCTCCTGCAGCTGTCGAATCAGCGCCTGAAGCTACCGAAGCAACTGGTGACGAAAGTGCAAATGCCATCCAAGCGGGTATGACAAGAGATGAACTTATCTCAGCTTACGGCGAACCTGATATTGCTCAAGAAAGAACATTAGATCAAATGAATATGGAAACACTGGAATGGCACAATGATGATGCTTTGATCATTGCCCAATTATTAGATGGCAAAGTAACTTACGGTCGTATCGTTCCTAAATCTGAATAAAGTCTGTGATGCTGTCCCAAGCTGAGCAATCCATACTCAGTAATAAGGTTGTCTTGGTTACCGGTGCCGTTGGCGGCATCGGTAGCGAAGTTGCTTTGGCCTACGCCAGACATGGTGCAACCATCATTCTGCTCGATAAAAATATTGCTCAGCTAGAAAAGCTGTACGACGTTATCCTGCAGGAAACCGGTATTGAACCTGCAATCTTTCCTGTGGACTTCAAAGGCGCAAATGCCGACGATTACCAGCAGCTGGCTCAAACAATCAAAAATACCTTTGGACGATTAGATGGATTAGTTCATTGTGCTGCAGATGTGGGTCAGTTAGCTCCAATTGCCAACCAAGATATCAGACAGTGGACCGAGACACTGCAGGTAAATTTAACTGCCACTTATTTGCTGACGCATGCTTGTCTAAACTTATTACAATCCACCGAGCAACAAAGTTTTATCATTTTCACCACTGACAGCCAACATGATAAGGCCTACCGTGGTGCCTATGGTCTTAGCAAAGCAGCTTTAGAATGTTTCTGTCATCAGTTATCTCTCGAAATGGAAGCCGCTGGAAAAGTCAGAGTCAATTGTATCGACCCCGGCCAGGTTAAAACCAAATTGCATGCTAGAGTTTACCCTGCTGCAGACCCTCAACATTTACCAGAACCGACTGCTGTAATACCGGCATATCTTTACCTTGCCAGCGACCAAAGCGGCCATTTACATGGCCAATGCTTGAATGCACAGATGGAATTACCCGTCAAGGTTTTGGCGTAACAATCTAACACACTGTATTTATTGACAATTTACACCATGGCATATTTTTAGCATGGTTATTGTAAATTTTCTTATTTACGAGCGTGTTATATGGTTCATTTACTGCATTCAGACACAACAAATCTGCGACGTTTAGAGCAAAACACTGTTTCCGTCATCCAAGCAGGTCCGATTTCAGCTGAACGCGACGATGCTTTAGCCAAACTGCCATTGATTTTGCAGACATCGCTCGATACCAGACAGTTACTCAGATTGTTTGATGAACAAATAAAACCCTTACTCGCCCACAATGGTTTGCAATTTACCCACCCTGATAACAAGTTTGAATTCAGGCTGGGAAACAACCGCCACCATAAATGCAACTATCAGCTCGAGATAGACCAAGAGTATCTTGGGCAATTAACCTTTAGTCGTGCTTATCGCTTTTCTGATAATGAGATCCGGCTGTTAGAAGATTTGCTTTGCAAACTTATCTATCCACTGCGGAACAGCCTGCAATATGCCCGAGCATTGGATGCGGCATTAACTGATACCTTAACGCAACTTCCTAATCGCCAAGCCTATAAAAATACTATTGAACGTGAAATTGACCTGGCCCATCGTTTGCGATTGCCATTGTCATTATTAGTACTGGACATTGATTACTTTAAAAATATCAACGACAGTTTCGGTCATCAGGTCGGTGACGAAACTTTATGCCGTGTTGCAGATACTTTACTCGCCAGCTTAAGACGTAGCGATGCGCTGTTTCGTATCGGTGGTGAAGAATTCGCGATAGTGCTAAGCCACAGCCATCATGAAGCGGCTCTGCTTGCTGCAGAACGGCTTCGGACAGCTATTTACGAATTGAACCAATCCAATACCGATCAAAAGTTTCCCATTTCAATCAGTATTGGTCTGGCAGAGTTGTGCGTAGGCGAATCAGCAGATAGTTTGTTTCTAAAAGCCGATGAAGCGTTATATCAGGCAAAATTTGCCGGTCGCAATCAGGTTGTTACATCCCGAGTGACAGCTTAGCGATCACTACGTCCACGAATACGCGGACCTCTTTTGCTTGGTGATGTGTCGCTGCCAGCAGATCTTGGAGCAGTCTTTTTTGCCGCTTTTGCGGATTTATCCGGCCACTTTGTAGATTTTGCTGCTTTTTCTTTTTCGACGGGCGCTGGCGCTTCCTTTTTACCCGAAATCTTTTCTGCTGGAACTCCGCGTTTAGTGGCTTTAGCTTTTAATCCCGCCTCTTCATACAAATATTCCAGCTCTTTACCTTCCAGCATCATCCAGCGGCCAGGCTTAAGCTTATTAGGCATAATGACAGGCCCGTAACGCAAACGAACCAAGCGACTCACCTGTACACCCTGGCTTTCCCATAAGCGTCTTACTTCACGGTTACGACCTTCCTGAATCACCACATGAAACCAGGTATTAGCACCTTCTCCCCCACCGGGCTGAATATCAGAAAAATGAGCTTTACCATCTTCCAACTCGACCCCATCGCGCAACGTCTGCATCATTTCCGACGTGACTTCACCGAGAACACGAACCGCATATTCACGATCCATTTCGTTGGATGGATGCATTAACTGATTCGCCAGTTCCCCATCCGTTGTCAGGATAATTAAGCCACTGGTATTTAAATCAAGTCGGCCAACGCTCACCCAGCGACCTTCTTCCGGTACTGGCAAAGATTGGTAGATCGTTCTGCGACCTTCGGGATCACTGCGGGTACATACTTCACCTACCGGCTTGTGATAAAGCAAAACCTGCGGCATGCTTTGTTGCCAGATCCGCTTGGATGATAAAGGCCTGCCCTCAAGCGTTACTCTATCTTTTTCAGAAATTTGATCACCTAGCGTTGCAGCCACCCCATTAACGAGTAATTTGCCATCTTTGATCCAGCTCTCGATTAATCGACGTGAACCATAACCGGCTCGCGCCAGTACTTTTTGTATTCTTTCAGCCATGATAATTTTTCCTTAGGCTATTTATTTGGGCTATTTATAAGCCAGACCCATTGCTGCACGAACTTCACTCAATGTTTCCTGAGCTACTTCTCTTGCTGCAGCACTGCCATCATCAATAATACGTCGTACATCTTCTGGATGCCGGCTGAAATCATCCGCCCGTTCGCGGATAGGTTTAAGTTCGGCAATAACCGAATCAATAAGCGGACCTTTACAATCCAGGCAACCGATCCCAGCAGTACGGCAGCCTTGTTGAACCCATTGCTTCTGATCTTCATCAGAATAAACTTCATGTAATTGCCAAACTGGACACTTATCCGGTTCACCCGGATCGGTACGACGCACACGGTTAGGATCAGTTGGCATACGTTTAATTTTTTCAGCAACAGACTGATCTGATTCACGTAACGAAATCGTGTTTCCATAAGATTTGGACATTTTCTGTCCATCCAGTCCTGGCATTTTCGAAGCAGGTGTTAGGAGGGCTTTGGGTTCAGGCAAAATAACTTTACCGCCACCTTCCAGAAAACCAAACAGCCTTTCCATATCGCCAAGTGCCAGATTTTGCTGGTTTTTCAATAACTCACGAGCAGTTTGTAAAGCTTCTGAATCGCCTTGCTCCTGATAGGCTTTACGCAAAGTGTTATACAACTTGGCGTTTTTCTTACCCATCTTTAATACTGCCGCTTCAGCTTTCTCTTCAAAGTCTTTTTCACGGCCATAGATATGATTAAACCGGCGCGCTACTTCACGAGTTAACTCAACATGCACCACCTGATCTTCACCGACCGGCACCTGGCCCGCACGATAAATCAAAATATCAGCACTTTGCAGTAAGGGATAACCCAAAAAGCCATAAGTCGACAGATCTTTTTCTTTGAGTTTTTCCTGCTGATCTTTATAAGTCGGTACGCGTTCCAGCCAAGATAAAGGCGTGATCATGGACAACAGTAAATGCAGCTCGGCATGTTCAGGCACCCGAGATTGCAGAAACAATGAAGCTGATGAAGGCTCAATACCCGCCGCCAGCCAATCAATCACCATTTCCCAGACACTGTCTTCAATCACCCGACTATCTTCATAGTGTGTGGTTAAGGCATGCCAGTCAGCAACGAAAAAGAAGCAATCAAATTCGTGTTGTAGTTTAATCCAATTTTTCAGTACACCATGATAATGCCCCAAATGCAGCTGCCCTGTAGGGCGCATGCCTGAAACAATGCGACGTGACTGATACGCTACCGTGTCCAAAATAATCTCCTGATGAGCTTGCTCAATTCAGTGTTTTACAGAATAAAAAATACTTGCATCGGCATATCAAAGATAAATGCCAGCAATCCCATATACGCCTGCATCATAGGCCATAAAATCATCATAACGATGCCAAAATAGAGTAACGCCAATAAGATAAAAAAGCCGTAAGGTTCTATTTTTTCAACCCGCCAGGCCAAATGCGGCGGCAGAATACTGACCAATACTCTGCCACCATCAAGTGGTGGCAATGGCAGTAGATTCAATAACATCAACATGCCGTTGACCAATACACCGGCCACGCCCATATAAATCATCGGTCCGGAAATAAGCACATCATTCACTGCCAACAATAAACCAATCTTGGCAATCATTGCCCAGAAAAATCCCATCACTAAATTGGCTCCTGGACCAGCCAAAGCCACCCAAGCCATATCTCTTTTTGGATTTCGCAGGTTTTGGAAAGTAACGGGAACCGGTTTGGCCCAGCCAAACATAAAACCGGTAAACATCAGCAACAATCCGGGCACCAGAATCGTGCCCAGAGGATCAATATGTTTGATTGGATTCAGTGTCAGACGGCCCATCATCTGAGCAGTTTTATCGCCCAGTTTTAACGCGGCCCAACCGTGAGCAACTTCATGTACGGTAATGGCAAACAACACTGGTAATGTCCAGATGATGATCTTCTGGATCAGTGTAAACTCATCACCCATGAAGTTTATCCACACCGCCCATATAAGCACGAAGTGGCTCAGGAATAATCACGCTGCCATCAGCTTGCTGATGGTTTTCCAGAATAGCCAATAAGGTCCGGCCAACGGCCAGTCCTGATCCATTTAACGTATGAACCAGTTCAGGCTTACCGGTTTCAGGATTACGCCAGCGTGCCTGCATGCGACGCGCCTGAAAATCCCCGAAATTACTGCATGAAGATATTTCACGATAGGTATTCTGACTCGGTAACCAAACTTCCAAATCATAGGTTTTGCTTGAGGCAAAGCCCATATCACCAGTGCAGAGCAGCATCTTACGATAAGGCAGCTCGAGCATTTGCAGGATTTTTTCGGCTTGGCCGGTCAATTGTTCATGCGCTTCAGCAGAGTTTTCTGGCGCAACAATCTGAACCAGCTCGACCTTTTCAAATTGATGCTGACGAATCAAACCACGGACATCACGGCCATGTGATCCGGCTTCACTACGAAAACATGGCGTATGTGCAACAAATTTCAATGGCATCTGTGCAGCATCAACAATACTGTCACGCACTATATTGGTTACCGGAACTTCAGCGGTAGGGATCAGATAGAGCTGGCCATCATCCACAGCAAATAAATCTTCGGCAAACTTGGGCAGCTGTCCGGTTCCGCGTAAAGAGTCGGCATTGACCAGATAAGGAACATAAGTCTCGGTATAACCATGATCGGTTATATGAGTATCGAGCATTAGCTGAATTAACGCTCGTTGCAGTCTTGCAAGTTGTCCGGTTAAGGTGACAAAACGCGCACCGGTGATCTTAGCCGCCGTTTCAAAATCCATCTGCTGCAAACCAGCGCCCAGATCCACATGATCTTTTGGTGCAAAATCAAATTGTCTTGGTGTGCCCCAACGTGAGACTTCAACATTGTCATTTTCATCTTTACCGACTGGCACATCGTCCTGTGGAATATTGGGAATGCCCATCGCCAATTCGTTCAATTGCTCCAACACTTTGGCAAGTCTTAATTCAGCGGCTTTGTGCTGATCGCCTAAATCATCAATTTCGGCCAGCAATGGAGCAATATCCTCACCGGAAGCTTTGACTTTACCAATCATTTTGGAACGCGCATTACGTTCCGTTTGCAATGTCTGCGCATCCAGCTGCGCCTGACGGCGCTCAGCTTCCAGCGTTTCCAACAATCTCACATCCAGTTGAAAGCCGCGACGAGCCAAACCTGACGCCACTAACTGCGGTTCAGTTCGTAATAATTTGAGGTCTAACATGTTAAATTCCGCTTTGTACTGGCCAGCTGACAATATGATCAGCTTCCACCATAGTTTTTATTGTGTTGATGATATCGTTTATTTGTTCTGGTTTATCAAAAAACTCGATAACCATTGGCAAATCTGATGACAGATCTAATAACGATGCTTTATGCACCAGACCGTCAGAACCTAAGCCGGCTATTCCCCGGAATACGGTAAAACGGATTTTATTCTGTTCCAGCCATTTAAGGACTTGTCTTACTTCATTACGTCCATCAGATAAATAAATTCTAACCAATATCAAGTTCATAACTGTCTTCCCAGGCTTATGCCTACCCAGGTAGCGGCAAGGCACAACACCACGCTTAAAAACACATTTAATCCCGCTTTGAGAAATGCACCATCTTCTAACAGGCTAAAGGTTTCCAGAGAAAAGGTGGAAAAGGTGGTAAATGCGCCAAGCAATCCAACCATCAAACCTGCCCGCCACTCTGCTGCAACCGCCAATTTTTCAATCAACAGAATAAACAGTACTCCGATAAGCAGAGAGCCTAAAACATTAACCGCCAATGTCCCATAAGGAAAATCACGGCCGAGCATTTTATAAACACCGTTGGACATAAAAAAACGCAATAGAGCACCAGCAGCGCCGCCAACAGCGATAGCGAAAATTTGTAACACGGTACAAGCCCTGAAAAGACTAAGTGAGGTATTTTACCTGAATCGTGATAAAGACTGGCAGCGAATGTATCCCAAGCAAATCAACCTTAATTTAACTTGGGTGCCAACTCTCCGCTGCGATAACGTTCGACCATGTTTTGTAGTGAGATTGGTTTGATCTTACTGGCATGTCCAGCACTGCCAAATGCCTCGTAACGTGCCTGACAAATCGCCTGCATTGCTTTGGTCGCTTCTTTGTAAAACTTACGCGGATCAAACACCGCAGCATTTTTTTCATCGGTTAAAAACTTGCGGATAGAACCGGTAGAAGCCATTCGTAAATCGGTATCAATATTCACCTTACGCACACCGTATTTAATGCCTTCGACAATTTCTTCGACTGGCACACCATAGGTTTGCCCGATATCCCCACCATGGGTATTAATGATTTCCAACCAGTCCTGCGGCACGGAGCTGGAGCCATGCATCACAAAATGGGTAGTCGGCAAACGTTGTTGCAAGGTTTTTAAATGGCTGATGGCCAGAACATCGCCGGTAGGCGGTTGGGTAAACTTATAAGCACCATGGCTGGTTCCAATAGCAACTGCCAAGGCATCCACCTGGGTGAGTTTGACAAACTCCACCGCTTCATCTGGATCAGTCAATAACTGACTGTGATCCAATTTACCTTCCGCACCATGACCATCTTCTTCACCCATCATGCCGGTTTCCAACGATCCCAGACAACCGAGCTCACCCTCTACTGATACACCACAGGCATGCGCCATTTCGCTGACTTTGCGAGTGACGTTCACGTTATAGTCAAAATCTGAAGGCGTTTTCATGTCTTCCATCAATGAGCCATCCATCATCACCGAACTGAAACCCGATTGAATGGATCGCGCGCAGATAGCCGGATTCGCACCATGATCTTGATGCATGACTAGGGGAATATGCGGATAAGCCTCGATTGCCGCCAGAATAAGATGGCGAAGAAATGGTTCGCCGGCATAGTCGCGGGCCCCGGCACTGCCCTGCATAATCACCGGGCTATCAACTGCATCAGCCGCCTGCATGATGGCATGAACCTGTTCCATATTACTGACGTTGAATGCAGGTATGGCGAATTGGTGCTCTGCTGCATAATCCAATAGTTGTCTCATTGAAACTAATGCCATTTGCTGCTCTCCGATTGAAGCTGATTATTCAGTTTGATTTGCTTTGGATCTTGGTTCTACCAGTTCCCCAACACGTACAATTTTTATGGCATTGGTACTGCCTTGCACTTCAAGATCACCTTTGGTGATGATGACTATATCACCATCGTTCACTACGCCACGACGTTGCAATTCTTCAATGACTTCTTTGTTTAATGTCGCATGATCGGTATGTTCAACAACAAAGCTTACCGGATAGACGCCACGATATAAGGTCACTCTACGCCTTGTTGCGACGTGCGGCGTTAATGCAAAAATAGGAATGCCCGAGCTGACTCGTGACATCCATAACGTTGAAGAGCCGGATTCTGTTAATGCGGCAATCGCTTTAACGTCCAGATGATTAGCGGTGTACATGGCTGCCATAGCGATGGCTTCATCTATGCGTTCAAATTGTGAATCCATCCGGTGGCGTGAAACACGTATTTCACGCTGCCGTTCGGCCTGCAGGCAAATGCGATCCATGGCTTCGATGACTTTGACCGGGAAATGACCCACTGCTGTTTCTCCCGACAACATAACCGCATCGGTACCGTCCAGTACTGCATTGGCAACATCAAACACTTCTGCGCGGGTGGGAATTGGACTGAGTATCATCGACTCCATCATCTGGGTCGCCGTAATGGTCAGCTTATTCATTCGCCTTGCTTTGGCAATTATTTGTTTTTGAATAGGTGGTAATGCCGCATCACCCATTTCAACACCCAAATCACCGCGAGCAACCATAATGCCTTCTGATGCTTCAATAATGGCATCAATATCATCAAGTGCTTCGGCCCGTTCAATTTTGGCAATAATGCCACCATAACCACCGGCCTCACGCAATAAACGACGCGCTAAATGAATATCATCGGCACAACGAGGAAAAGATATCGCCACGTAATCTGCCTGCATATCGGCAGCAGTTTGCATATCAGTCATATCTTTCGGAGTCAGAGCTGCGGCAGACAAACCTCCACCTAAACGGTTGATACCTTTGTTATCCGTCAGCATACCGCCAACTGTTACACGGCAATGGATCTGCTGGTCAATGACCGAGTCCACCCATAACACAATGCGACCATCATCAAGCAGTAGCGTATCACCACGTTTTACATCTTGGGGTAGCGCTTTATAGTCAACCCCGACCTGAGTGTTGTCACCTACATCATCCGCCAGCGCCGCATTGAGGATAAACATCTCATTCTCAATCAGTTTTACCCCAGCATGCTTAAAGCGAGCAATGCGAATCTTTGGACCTTGTAAATCAACCAAAACACCCACTTGTCGACCGAAGGCTCTGGCGCGATTACGTACCCGTTCAGCCATCTCAATATGTGATTGAGCAGAGCCATGAGAAAAATTTAGGCGAACCACATCCATACCCGCCGATATCATCGCGTCAAGAACAGCAGGATCTTTTGTCGCGGGGCCTAAGGTTGCAACAATTTTCGTTCTTCGACGGGCAGACATATTAAATACTCATTGATTACTCGCGGGCACGTTGCTCCAGAATTTCCACTGCCGGCAATTTGTTACCCTCAAGGAATTCCAGGAAGGCGCCACCACCAGTTGAAATATAAGAAACATCATCACAAACTTTGTATTTCGACACTGCGGCTAATGTGTCTCCACCACCAGCAATAGAAAAAGCTTTGGATTCAGCGATCGCCATCGCAATTTCTTTGGTGCCTTCGCTGAATTGACTGAATTCAAATACACCCAGCGGACCATTCCATACTACCGTACCAGCGTTTTTAATAATTTCAACCAGTTCAGCTGCGGATTTAGGACCGATATCAAAAATCATATCCTCATCAGTCACCTGATCAACGGCTTTTAATTCTGCTTCGGCATTTTCAGCAAAAAATTTGCCGCAAACGACATCTTTGGGCACCGGAATATTACCGCCGCGACTGATAGCGTCTGCAGATAATCTTTTACAGGTATCAATTAAATCAGGTTCGTAGAGTGACTTACCCACATTATGACCGGCCGCGGCAATAAAGGTATTGGCAATACCACCACCCACAATCAATTGATCAACTTTTTTCGATAAGGTTTCGAGAACGGTAAGTTTGGTGGAAACTTTGGAACCACCGACGATAGCAACCATCGGTCTGGCAGGATTATCCAGTGCTTTTGATAGCGCTTCCAATTCAGCCGACAATAACGGGCCTGCACAGGCAATACCAGCATATTTGGCAATACCATGGGTAGAAGCATGGGCACGATGCGCGGTACCAAAGGCATCCATTACAAATACGTCACACATTTTGGCCATACGTTTTGCCAGCGCATCATCATTGGCTTTTTCACCAATATTAAAACGCACGTTTTCACAAAGCACGACTTCACCCGCTTCAACCGGAATAAATTCGGGTTCTAGCCAGTTTTGTTCCAGGCGAACAGGCATTTCCAGTAGGGCTGAAAGAAAATTGGCAACAGGCGCCAAAGAATATTTATGCTCATATTCACCTTCGATCGGCCGCCCAAGGTGCGACATGATCATCACTTTTGCACCTTTCTCCAATGCCAGTTTAATGGTCGGCAAGGAGGCAAGGATGCGAGTGCCATCTGCCACAACGCCAGACTTGAGCGGTACATTCAAATCCTGGCGTATTAGCACGCGTTTTCCTGCCAAATCCAAATCGGCCATCTTGATTACTGACATAAAGTGTTGCCCTCTAGTAGGTAATTTTTGTGAACTAGTTCTGATTATAGCCTTCACGTTACATAAAAAAAGGCTTCCTTTACAGGAAGCCTTGAAATAGTGGTCGAAAAGACGCTCGTTGTTTTATCCAGCTACATGTTCAACCAAACGCATCATATTGCAGGTATAGCCATATTCGTTGTCATACCATGCAACTACTTTGACAAACGTGCTATCCAGCGCAATACCAGCGCCTGCATCAAAGTTTGATGGAGCGGTATGACCACGGAAATCGGTTGATACTACATTTTCGTCGGTATAGCCTAATACGCCTTTCAGTTCGCCTTCGGCAGCGGTTTTCATTGCCGCGCAAATCGCTTCATAGCTGGCGTCACTGTTTAACTCAACAGTTAAGTCGACCACTGAAACATCCGATGTGGGAACACGAAACGCCATACCTGTTAATTTGCCATTTAATTCCGGCAGCACCTTACCAACTGCTTTAGCAGCGCCAGTAGAGGAAGGAATGATATTTTCCAGAATACCGCGACCACCGCGCCAATCTTTCATTGACGGCCCATCAACGGTTTTTTGGGTCGCTGTTGCAGCGTGTACGGTAGTCATTAAGCCACGTTTGATACCAAAACTGTCATGCAACACTTTGGCAACGGGTGCCAATGCGTTGGTGGTACAGGAAGCGGCTGAAACAATGGCTTCGCCCGCATAAGACTCATGGTTCACTCCATAGACAAACATCGGTGTGTGATCTTTAGAAGGCGCTGATTGCACCACTTTCTTAGCGCCAGCATCGATATGCGCCTGGCAGGATTCTTCCGTCAGGAAAAAGCCGGTACATTCAATAATCAAATCGGCGCGACTTCATCCCATTTCAAATCAGCAGGATTACGTTCAGCCGTAACTCGAATGGTCTTGCCATTAACAACCAGATGGCCATCCTTAACGTCGACATCGCCATCAAAGCGGCCATGAACGGAATCATATTTGAGCATATAAGCCAGATATTCCGGGTCCAGCAAATCGTTGATTGCCACAATCTCTATCTCAGGAAAATCTTTTGCTGCAGCTCGAAATGCCATACGGCCAATACGACCAAAACCATTAATACCCACTTTGATAGTCATCTTATTTCCTCTGAATCAGTTTTATTATTCTGTCTCATAACTACAATCTTAATAAAAACCACAGTTATCAGACAGACTAGGGTCTGTATATAAAAATGGCCAGTAGATATGAATCTACTGGCCATTTCCTTTTACTTCGCTAAGAACAGCTCTTTATTACAGAACTGATTTAACTGTTTTTACAACGTTTTCGACAGTAAAGCCGAAATGTTTCATCAAAACACCGCCTGGAGCAGATTCACCGAAGGTATCGATACCAACAGTGCCGCCTTCCAGACCAACGTATTTACGCCAGAAGTCAGTTACACCGGCTTCAACAGAAACACGTTTTACACCTGGTGTCAGAACGCTGTCTTTGTAAGCTTGATCTTGACGATCAAAGACGTTGGTTGAAGGCATAGATACAACGCGAGCGTTGATGCCTTCTTCTGCTAAAGCTTCCTGAGCTTTAGCAGCCAGATCCACTTCTGAACCAGTTGCAATCAGGATGACATCAGCTTTACCGCCTTTTGCTTCAGACAGAACGTATGCACCCTTACGGATAGCATCAAAGTCAGACGCTTCATGTTTACGACCTGGAATGCCTTGACGGCTCAGTACCAAGCTAGTCGGGCCATCCATACGCTCAACGGCACATGTCCACGCAACCGCAACTTCAACAGAATCCGCAGGACGCCATACATCCATATTAGGAATGTAACGCAGACCAGCAGTGTTTTCGATTGGTTGGTGAGTAGGACCGTCTTCACCCTGACCGATTGAGTCATGCGTTAACACAGCGATAGTACGTTGTTTCATCAACGCAGCCATACGCAGAGCTGATTTCGCATAGTCAGAGAACATGTGGAAAGTACCACCGAATGGCAGCAAACCACCGTGCAACGCCATACCGTTCATGATCGCGTACATACCAAATTCACGAACACCGTATGAAATGTAGTTGCCTGGCTCTTTACCAGAAACATGTTTGAAGCTTGAGCAGCTTGTCAGGTTAGAACCTGTCAAGTCAGCTGAACCACCCAGGAATTCAGGCAAAATCGGCGCCAAAGCAGCAATTGCTTTTTGAGAAGCTTGACGTGAAGCCAGGTTTTCCGCTTTTTCATTGGTTTCAGCAATGAATGCATCAGTGGCTTGCTTCCAGTTAGCAGGTAATTCACCCGCCATACGGCGTTTGAATTCTGCAGCTAATTCTGGATACTCTTTTTCATACGCTGCAAATTTTTCATTCCATGCCGCTTCTGCAGCATCGCCTTTATCTTTTGCATTCCAACCAGCATAAACATCTTCTGGAATAACAAATGGCTCGTATTCCCAACCCAATTGTTTACGAGTCAGTGCAACTTCTTCTTCACCTAATGCAGCGCCGTGGCAATCATGGCTTGCACATTTGTTAGGTGAACCGTAACCGATAATGGTTTTACAGCAAATTAAAGATGGTTTGTCAGTGACTTTTTTAGCTTCTGCAATGGCTTTGTTGATTGCATCAGCATCGTGACCATCAACAGATTGAACGTGCCAGCCGTAAGCTTCAAAACGTTTTACGGTGTCATCGGTGTACCAGCCATCAATGTGACCATCGATAGAGATATTGTTGTCATCCCAGAATGCGATCAGGTTGCCCAGGCCCCAAGTACCAGCCAAAGCACATGCTTCATGAGAAACACCTTCCATCAAGCAGCCATCGCCCATGAATACATAGGTGTGATGGTTAACGATGTCATGGCCTGGTTTGTTGAACTGGTCAGCCATTAATTTTTCAGCCATCGCAAAACCAACACCGTTGGTGATACCTTGACCTAATGGACCAGTAGTGGTTTCTACGCCTGGTGCATAACCGTATTCAGGGTGACCCGCACATTGTGAATGCAACTGACGGAATGTGCTGATGGATTCCATCGGCAAATCATAGCCACTCAAATGCAACAATGAGTAAATCAGCATAGAGCCGTGGCCGTTAGACAAGATGAAACGATCACGATCAGCCCATTTCGGGTTGTTCGGGTTATGTTTCATGTGGTCATTCCACAATACTTCAGCGATATCCGCCATACCCATAGGGGCACCCGGATGGCCGGAATTCGCTTTTTGCACTGCATCCATACTTAACGCACGGATTGCATTTGCTAAATGTCTACGTGTAGCCATTATCTACGTTCTCCTATTAAAAAAAATTAAGCTGCCCGCCATTTGATGGAACAGCCCATACTTGGTATCTGTTGTTCTGGACCATGACCTGTTTTAGCAACTTGCTGCATTGCTTCAAATAAATCACGGCGTACGTCCGCTGGAGCGGCTTCTTTGCGGCTGGCATCAAGGCGGCCACGATACTGCAACGTCAGATCTTGGTTATATCCAAAAAAATCCGGTGTGCATACCGCGCCATAGGCTTGAGCAACCTCTTGGGTTTCGTCATACAGATAAGGGAAAGAAAACCCGTTTTGTTCGGCAACCAGTTTCATATTGTCGAATGAGTCTTCAGGATAATCAGCGACATCATTGGCAGAAATCGCCACAGAATTGATGCCAAGTTGTTTGAGTTCGTTGGTATCGCGAACCAGTCTGTCCATGATGGCTTTAACATACGGGCAGTGATTACAGATAAACATAACCAATAGGCCATTTTCGCCACGACATTTGTCTAACGTCCAAATCTTGCCATCAGTGCCTGGCAAAGAAAAGTCGATGGCTGGCTGGCCAAATTCACATATTGGTGTTTCTGTACTAACCATAGGCTTCCGTTAGATTTTTTTAAGATTTTCGACGCACATTCAGCCGAAAATGACCGTTATGGAAATAAATTGCGACTCGGGATCGTACCAGAAAAAATTTAACAACGCTAAATTAGGAATCTCAGCAGAAACCAGAACTTAGTAGCAGATGGCGACAATGTCGAATCAGTTTACAATATGTTGCCAGCAAAGTTTGTCAGCAAGTCTTATTTGCCTTAAACCAAAAATAGAATGGCAAGAACACATTAACCAAAACCGTGACGAACTTACATTAAGCTTTGCAGACCTAAGCTACATACTATTTATATAAACTTAATACTTTAAGAACCCATTGTGACCAAACATAAATCGTCCAAAACCAAAAAATCAAAATCTGTTTTTCGCCGCTTGATAAGCGCAAAAGTCATTATAACTTTGTTGTTGCTGATTACTGTCGCGGCGGCTGTCTCCATCGCCACATTAGACTTTCGAGTACGCAGTGAATTTGAGGGGAAACGCTGGGCATTACCCGCTAAAGTATATGCCAGACCACTCGAACTTTATATTGGCGCGCCTTTGTCTATCAACGATCTGAAGATTGAATTAAGAGCCTTGGGTTATCAATTTGTCGATAAGGTTAACCTACCGGGACAAGTCGCTTTTTCTGCCTCCAGCGCAACGCTGTCAACACGAGGTTTTCTTTTTCCCGATGAGCATGAACCGGCTCGACAGCTTGTTTTAGAGTTCAGTGGCGAAAGCTTAAGTCAGATCCGTTCAGCCGATCAGCAAGCTCTGACATTAATTCGTTTAGAGCCTGCACTGATTGGCGGAATTTATCCGTTGAATAACGAAGATCGGGACTTGATCCAGCTGCAAGATGCGCCACAAGCTTTTATTGATGCACTGATCGCGATTGAAGATCGTGATTTTTACGATCATTTTGGCATCTCACCCAAAGGTATTGCTCGTGCCACATTAGCCAATATTCGAGCGGGCGCATTCGTACAAGGTGGCAGCACCTTAACTCAACAATTAATAAAGAATTTTTATCTCACTGCGGATCGCACGTTAATGCGCAAGATGCTTGAAGTGCCGATGGCGATGATCCTGGAGTGGCATTACAGCAAAGAGGAAATTCTCGAAGCCTATTTAAATGAAGTGTACCTCGGCCAATCCGGTAACCGTGCCATCCACGGTTTTGGCTTGGGCGCGGCACATTATTTTGCTCAGCCGATACAAGAACTCAAATTACATCAATTGGCATTACTGGCCGGCCTGGTCAGGGCCCCTCCTATTATGACCCGCGTCGTAATCCGGAGCGCGCCAAGCAACGCCGCAATCTGGTACTGAGTGTTTTACATCAGCAAGGCTCTATTTCCGATGAAGAATATATGTTGGCTTCGACAGCCGAGTTGGAAGTTGTAGCAGCTGGAAGCTCCATGAAAGAGGCTTATCCAGCCTATATTGATTTAGTGAAACGTCAGTTACGCCGTGAATATAAAGATGAAGATCTGGGTTCAGAAGGTTTGCAGATATTTACCAGCCTGGATCCTATTAGTCAGCACAAAGCCGAAACGTCGCTTATCAGTACCATTGATGATCTGAGTAAAACCCATGGTGAAAGACTGTCCAAACTGCAGGGCAGTATGGTGGTTACCGATCCACAAACCGGTGAAGTGCTGGCATTAATCGGTGATCGAAACACCCGTTTTCAAGGCTTTAATCGCGCATTAGATGCCAGTCGTCCGATTGGTTCTTTGGTCAAACCCGCTGTGTATCTCACTGCATTAGAACAGGGATATACCTTAATCAGTGAATTGGATGACTCCCCTTTTAGCCTGACGCTGCCAAACCAACCACCCTGGACGCCTAAAAACTTTGATGGTAAATCCTATGGCCGGGTGCCGCTGCATGCTGCGTTGACCCATTCCTATAATTTATCGACAGCACAGTTAGGCATGGAGCTGGGGGTAGATAAAGTCATTCATACCTTAAAAAGACTTGGTGTTGAACGCCAAATGGATGCTTATCCGTCCTTGTTGTTAGGTGCTCAAAGCCTGTCGACACTAGAAGTCGCAGCAATGTATCAGACTATTGCTGCGTCTGGATTTCAAATTCCACCGCGCACCATTCGAACAGTAACAGACAGTGCTGGCGAAGCACTTTCCAGTTATCCGTTTCAGTTGCAGCAAAGTATTGATGAAAAACCAATGTATTTGCTGCAATACAATTTGCAGCAAGTCACTCGTAGTGGAACCGCACGTAGCATTTATCAACAATTACCGATGAATATTAACTCTGCGGGTAAAACCGGAACCTCGGATCAACAGCGTGATAGCTGGTTTGCCGGGTTTACCGGCAATCGTCTTGCCGTTGTCTGGCTGGGGTTGGATGATAACAGCCCAATGCCGATTACCGGCTCATCGGGTGCATTACGTGCCTGGACAAAATATATTGCCCAAGAACCATTACAATCGTTTGAACCGGCAACTCCTGAAGGTGTTGTGATGTTTTGGATTGACCCGTTAAGCGGAAAACTTGCCGATGGTTTGTGCGAGAATGCAACTCAAATACCCTTTATCGCGGGCACCCAACCAACCGAAACAGCCGCCTGCGCCATGCCGGAAGAAACATTTACCGAAAACCCGATTAAACGCTCGATAGATTGGGTTAAAGACATATTCAGATAGGCTTCAAAATGTTAAAAAACGTAACAAAACCCTTTTTTATCATGACCCTGATGGTCATGTTTTTATCCGCCTGTTCGACCGCGCCCGTCAGTTACAAACCACCGGTGAAAGTAGAGAGATACCTTCTCGCTCACAAACACCTGAGACAGCGCAAACCAGACCTGAACCAGCACAAGCAGCCACACCGCAGGCATTGCCAGTACCACCTCCCGGATCTACATCGACCGATCTGCCAGCAACTCAACCTGCTCCCACACCAAGTAACCCAGCAGTATTGGCATTATTGAGTGACGCTGAAAAATATCAGCAACAAGGTAATATGGCAGCAGCCCAGTCCCGTTTACAACGCGCACAACGCATTGCGCCGCGAGACCCAAAAATTTATTACCAGTTAGCCCAAACACATTATGAATTGGAAGATTATCGACTCGCGGAACAAGTCGCTTTAAAAGGCGTTTCCTACGCCCAAGGTAATTATGCCGAGCAGAAACGTTTTTGGTTATTGTTAGTCGATATTCGCCTCAAAGCGGGAGATGGAGCGGGTGCAACAGCAGCGCGAGAACAGGCCTCGCGCTACTAAGATTAACTTCGCAGCTATGATCTGCTGATTCCCATGGCCCTGCGTGGGGATCTTACTCAATCTCATTTCTGAAGCATAACTGTTTCCACGCATTAGCGCGCGAGCAGGGTTTAGAGATCCTTCGTCGGCCCTTTACAATTAAAACCCACCCTCTTCGATCCCTTATCGGGTGTAGATAACTAAAATCCCGATACCCTGCAACAGCTATCGGGATAATCGCTAAAGCCTTACTTATCCCGACGAATCACGTGGGGCCTACGATCAAAACATCCAGCGGAACTTCACCGATGCGGTCTGATTGAGGAAGTCTTCTCTGCCTTCAACGTCATAACGTGCAGTGATTTCACTGGTATCACTGGTGATGAAGTTCAGACCAACACCGGCTCTGCCCAACCAAGGGCTTGGGTCAATGCCTTTGGTGGTAAACGCTGCACCGCCGCCGCTGT
Source organism: Methylophaga sp. SB9B (assembly GCF_004832235.1). Classification (NCBI taxonomy): domain Bacteria; kingdom Pseudomonadati; phylum Pseudomonadota; class Gammaproteobacteria; order Thiotrichales; family Piscirickettsiaceae; genus Methylophaga; species Methylophaga sp. SB9B. The sequence continues at coordinate 60,341 of NZ_SSXS01000010.1, read as the reverse complement.
AACTGGCCGTGAGGCTGGTGGTGTCGTTGATAAAGTCATAACCGAGCCCCGCGTTGGCGGTGAGGCTGGTGGTGTCGTTCAGTTGGTGACTTATGTGGCCTTGCGCCATGACAATCAGCTCGTCTACATGGAGGCTGTTTACCTTCATGTTTAAGGCATCAGCACCTTTCTCGGTATAGCTTTCATCTTTGATGTAGGCATAATCTAACCGGATACCGGGTATGACTGTCGTTGTGTCATTTAGCTCAAATCGTTTGCCGGCGCCTACGCCAATCTGTGCAGTGTAGCTGTCATAGTCGGCTTTGGCGGTGCGGCCGATAAAACGCATCGTACGTTTACCTTCATTTTTGTTCATGCCAAGGCTGGCTTGCCAGTTGAGTTCGATATCGGGATGGTTTTGTAAGCTTCGACTGCCATAGAAAATCGCTTGATAGGCATCAATATCGACTTTGTTGCCGGAGGCGCTGTCGCGACCTTTGACATCGCTGCTCATGTAAGAGAGGGCAAAACCTAGACGGGTTTGTGCATTGAGCTCTCCATCCATACCGCCGACCAGACCGTAACTTTCTGCACGGTAACCGGAGACGCCGTTTCGTTCATCTTGGGTTGTCCAGCTTCCCACCGGTTTGACCCATACATTTTTGTCGGTGAAAAAACCGTCGCCAGAAGACAGGCCGCTAAAGCCCGATTGTCTGGCTTGAATCACGCGGTTGGTGCTGCGTAACGTGCCGGTCGCAACTTGGGTGGTGCCGCTGACTAAAAGCGGCAGTGTTTCGGCAACCGCATCACTGATTTGTTGGTCGGTAGAAAGCCGACCGAATGCTTCCACGACGTTATCCATATCGGTTCCGGTGGTGCCGCCAGAAACAAAGCCATCCAACACGCGAGCCGCGCCAAGACCGGGATTAAAGCCGGTGGCTGTCACGCTTTTGGTGACGCCGCTGCTCGATGCTGCCGATACCTTTAAATCCACCTGATTGCCGTTGATTGCCGCACTAAAATTAAACAGGCAGAGTTATCGGTCACGTTGAAGGTGCTGGCATCTAGGGTGCCAGCACTAATCACCCCGGATAATGTGGCACCATTGGCAAGGTTTTTTTCGCTAGTCACATCCACATTAATCTTGGAGTCCCCAGCAAACGTCGCTATGCCGTTCACCAAAAGTTTACCGAAACTGCTGCTAGAAGAGGCACCCATGTTGAAGATACCATCAGCCGTTTGGCTATAGTTGCCGCCTAACGTTAAGGTCTCGCCATCAGCCACCGATAAGGTCGCATCGTTGCTAAAAGTACCAGTATAAGAACTTAAGTTGCCAGTAAATCGAGTACTACCAGATGCAAGATTAATCGAGCCCGCTCCTGATATATCACCAGCAAAAGTTTGGCTATCCGTACGATTAAACACCAACGAGCCGTTATTACTGATATCTCCACTGATGCTGCCAGTGGTACCACCATTGCCGATTTGTAGTGTACCTGCGTTGATGTTGGTAACCCCGCTGTAGGTATTATTTCCAGTTAAGGTTAAAGACCCAGCGCCACTCTGGGTCAAACTGCCCGTGCCGCTAATCACATCTGCATACGTAACGGAATCGGAGCGATTAAACACCAACGAGCCATTATTACTGATATCTCCAATGACACTGCCGCTGGTACCACCATTGCCGATTTGCAGTGTACCTGCGTTGATACTGGTACCACCGCTGTAGGTATTCGCTCCAGTAAAAATGGTTTTGCCAGAATGTAGTTCGACACTCCCCGCTCCAGATATAGTTGGGGCAAACTCATACGCTGCCTCCGTGTGGTTAAACACCAACTTACCCGTACCTGCTCCAAAGACCAGGCTCGCCGCACTCAGGGTGCCAGCCGCAACAGCCGCTTCACCCGCTGCTGCACCGATATTTACGGTGCCGGTGGCACTAGCCTGATTCGCTATCGTTAGTGTGCCAGCGCCAGAATTCGTCTCGACCACTGCGCCATTGCTGATGCTAAGACTGCCGGTGCCAGCAGAGCCCACAAACACATTACTCCTGTTAATCCAGCTTGATCCTGCACCATCCACGCTCATGCTGCCGGTGCTGCCAGAAGAAGCGCCAACGATACCAATACCATTATTCACTACACCGCCATTGCTGATGGTGAGACTGCCAGTGCCGGAACGCCCCACATACAAATTATTGCTGTTAGACCAGCTGGAGCCTGTGCCATCCACCGTCACCGTGCCATTGCCGCCAGCATTATTGCCGATGAAACCAAGATTACTGCTTACCGTACCGCCATTATTGATGGTAAGGCTGCCAGTACTATCGTAGCCTACATACAAATCACTGCTGTTAGTAGTCCAACTGGAGCCAACGCCGTCCACTGTCACGCTGCCATTACTGCCAGAAAACCTGCCAATGTAGCCGGTGGCATTACTCACTGCGCCGCCATTGCTGATGGTGAGGCTACCGGTGCCACTCTCGCCCACCCACAAACTAAGACTATTGTCCCAGCTGGAGCCCGTGCCATCCACAGTCACTGTGCCGGTGCTGTCAGAACCCCTACCAATGTAGCCTAAAGTATTACTCACCACGCCGCCATTGCTAATGGACAGGCTACCAGTGCCGTTATCACCCACAAACAAACCACTGCTATTAGTCCAGCTGGAGCCCGTGCCGTCAACTGTCACGCTACCATCGCCGACTAAAGATTGACCAATGTAGCCGTTTTTATTACTCACCGTACTTCCACTATCTATGGCCAGTGTGCCGACAGCGTTATTTCCAATAATTAGATCAACTACCGAAGCGTTCCAGCTTCCAGTGAGTGGGCCAGACAGTGAAGGATTCGTATCTCCAGTTGTTTCTACTACCGCCCATACCGGCCCCACACTTAAGGCCAGTGCCAATGCAGATGCGACTAGTGTTAAATGCTTTTGGGGGGATGTTATGGCAGTGACAGCACTTTTGCTTTTGCCGCGTGAGTTGCTGAGTTCTCCCACCGCCATCCAGACTTGGCGACTGACATTCCAGATTACTTTGTAGATTTGATTCATGGCGGCGACCTATTCCTTTGTGTGGTGCGGATTAACCTGTTCTTTTGATGGGTTTTTTACAATTTTTTTAAGGTAGCACAGCGCACAAAAAAACTATGTTTCAGTATGTAACATGACAGGAAAACATCTTTTTATTCAGTTTGTTAGCAACCAACAGAGGTGTTCGATGACGGGTTTTAGATCGATTTTCCTTGGCTTTTTCCGAGGTAACCTGAGTAAGGTCTATGTATCTTGATACGATGTATAGCGTTAGTCCGTCGTGGTTTGAAGTGACAAAGCCAGTATGGGGAGAATCAAGGTAATTGGATTCAACTGGAAGGAATCACCGTTGGTATGTTGAACAGAAAGTTGCGTCAGCGGATTTTTATGAAAGCGCGGTGATCGCGCATCAAAGCTACCGAGCAGTCACCTTTCCCCGCTCATGGCTACTCGATCTCGCGTGAACCTATGATTGAGGCAATGCCCCCTAACGGTGGATTTTTACCGCGTCGTTGAAAAGATAGCCCACGTTACGCACCGTTATAATCGGGATGGCGTAGCTGTCTGTGGTAAAGCGGCGGCGGATCCGAGTGATATGGACATCCAAACTTCTGCTTTCGGGAGGGTAATCTGGGATGCCCATGGCGGCATAGAGTTGTTCGCGTGTCACCGTTTTACCAGCCATAGAGATTAAGGCATTCACTATATTCAGTTCGGATTTGGAAAGTGAATGTTCCACACCATCCGGTGTAATCAGCAACCATTTTGCAGCATCAAACTGCCATGACGCTGGTGCGGCACTGTCATCATAGGTTTGTCGTTTGCAGCATTCTATGACCGCAAGCAGTTCTCTGATATCGACCGGTTTCGGCAGATAGTAGTCGGCGCCAGAGATCAGGCCGTTCACCCGATGTTCGACCTCGCCAAAAGCGGACAGCATGATGATCTCGATATTTCTGGTTTGTTTAAGTCGGTTAGCGATCTGCAAACCGCTTTCGCCAGGCAGGTTAACATCCAGTAATAAAATGTCGATCTCGAAACGGCTCAGTAAGGCATCCATCTGCGTTGCGGTTCCAGCTTCGATGACTTCCAGGCCTCGACTGGCTAATACGGCCCTAATCGGAGCGCGAAACTGCTCTTCATCGTCAACGATTAACACTCTGAGCTTGGGCATTTAATAGTCCCCCAAAGCTGGAAGCATCACTGTAAAAGTAGTGCCCTGTCGACATTCCACATTGATCATGCCGCCATGCTGTTCAACAATCCTTTTGACAAAGAAAAGCCCTAATCCTGAGCCATGTTGCCGAGTTTCGCCTGGTACCCGGTAATATTTATCAAAGATCCGTTCGTGCTCTTCCTCAGCAATGCCGGGGCCATCGTCGTAGATTTGTACTGTTATCGTGTCTGCGGTTTGCAATAGCCGAACTTCAATGGTGTCGTGGTGATGAGCATATTTGCGGGCATTGTCGAACAAACGGGAAAACAGAATGGGGATAAGGTTACGGTCGCCTTTTACCTGTGCAGTGTCAGCTGAGCTATGGTTTATAAAGCGAATGTCATACTCATGGCATAGCTCTCTCAGCATTTCAGCCAAGTTCAGTTTCGTCATGGACAGTTCATTATTTTCGATAGTGTGAGAAATCCATTGATCATTGAGGCAACCATCAACCAAGCCATTCAATCTCATGGATGTTTGCTGTATTCGCTCCAAGCTTTCTTTTATGAACGACGCGGGTGGATTGTCTATAGTCGTTACCGCATCGGCATTGGCTTTGATAATGCTCAGGGGTGTTTTGAACTCATGCGACAGCATGGCCAGAAAGTTTTTTTGCTCACGTAAAGCATTGTTCGCAACGTCATGAGCGACCGTGACTTCTCGCAGTTGAATTTTCAGCTGTTCGCGCAGCCGCTCGGAAGTCATCACGATTACCCCTACTGTCACGGCTATGCTGGTAACAATACCCCAGATGAAGATCATGGAGCTCCTGTTAAAGTCCAGAAAACTCATGCTGCCAATAGGTTCGATGAGTATGGATAAGATTCGGGTTCCACAAATCAATGCGATCACCCCAAAAGTGATCGCCAGACCACGCCTTCCTGGCAAACGCGCTTTGTCTTGCCATAACACCCAACTGGTCATCAGGCTAAGACTAGCCAAGCCAATTGAACTGATAATAATTCGTTCACCCAGATTTTCATTACCCGGAAACAATATGAACAAGGGGTACAGTGTACCGAGAATAATCACTGGCCAACGCCACGCCATAGCGAGATCGCAAAACAGCCGTACAGCCTGATAATAGAAAGCGCTGGCAAGGAAATAAGCGGCATTTGATACCAAGATGGAAAGCATCGGATCGATGAAGTCCCGGCTCACCAGGAAGATTGATGCAATGGATTGGCAGGCACCTGCGATAGCAGCCTGCTTTAAACCAGGTACTTCCGGCAACAAACGGTAAAACAAATAAAGCGCTATGGCTGACACAAATGATGTAACTGCCAACAGCAAAACCAGCGTGCGTAAATCGGCTAACACCACTGAACTTTCCTACCTTACATTATCGATTGATCAAGATAGGGGAATCAGTATTTACTTTCAAGCAACTCCGGCCACAGCTCAAGCCAGCAACAGTGATGATCGGTGGCTTCGATCACCTTTACCTCAGGTTTATATCCTGTGGTAAACCGTCGCTGATAAGACTGAGCTACGGCCAACGGCACGATATTATCTTGAGCACCAACAAAGTGAATTTGAGAAATATCTGCCAAATTTTGCCATTCATCTGCGGCATTAAGTGAGCCCGTTAACGCCGAAATATGGTGTATATAACTCCAGGCTTTGTGATCCAGGTTGCCTGCAACCGTTATCAGACGAACCACATCATTACGTCTGGCTGCAACCAAAGCAGCAACTGCGCCACCGCCCGAATAACCGATAAGCGTTAATTCCTGTGCAACAGTCTGTTTTTTCAGTTGAGAGAGCGCTTGGTCAGTTGAGGCAATCACCTCTTCTGCAAAACGGGCCGAAGTCCAGTAACGCTGCTCGCATTGATTGGAGTTTACGTACTGGCAGGGTCTTGCAAGATAGGCCACGTTGTTTGTGCCGTCGGCTAATGCCAGTTTCAGTGCCAGCGGGTTTAATGGAGTGGGATCGGACGAGGGTTTATTTCTGCTTATCCAGGCCAGACCATCGCCTTCGATATAGACCGTTAACTGGTCACTTTGAGTCGAGTTTGGAAGATACGCTCGGTGAGAGAAAAAAGTCGTTTGTAGTGTGCTTTTCTGCCAGCCGTGCTGGAAGGCAAGGTTATCTGCGATGTCATTTCGTTTGGTCAGCGAAATATCGGCACAACCCGTCATAACCACTACCATGATAAATATCATGGTAGATAAAAAAGGGTTATGCACTTGCACGGGGTTTAGACCAACGTCAACAGGTCGGATGTTTAGTCGCGTAGATCTAAAACATCCTGCATATCAAACAAACCTGTTTGCTGATCCATCAGCCATTTGGATGCTCGCATCGCACCATAAGCAAAGGTCATTCGGCTTGAAGCTTTGTGCGTGATTTCTACTCGCTCACCTTCGGCAGCAAATAATACGGTGTGGTCACCAACAATATCGCCTGCTCTGACAGTCGCAAACCCAATGGTATTGCGATCGCGTTCGCCGGTACGGCCTTCACGACCATAAATAGCACAATCTTTCAGATCGCGGCCCAAAGCTTCAGCAACTACTTCACCCATTCGTAAAGCGGTGCCGGAAGGTGCATCTACTTTATGGCGGTGATGTGCCTCAATGATCTCGATATCGACGCTATCGCCTAAAACACGGGCGGCCATATCGAGCAGTTTCAGGGAAAGGTTGACGCCAACACTCATATTCGGGGCTAATAAGCTGGCGATCTGATCGGCGGTTTGTTGAATTGCTTGTTTCTGAGTTTCGTCAAAACCCGTTGTACCAATCACCGGACGGCATTGATTCTTGGCACATAATGGCAACAATGCCATGGTGGCCTCAGGGATAGTGAAGTCGATGATCACATCAGATTGCTGAGTCGCCAGCTCCAGATCGGCTGACAACATAACACCCAGTTTACCGACTCCCGCCAATTCGCCAGCATCCACGCCGATCAAAGAAGACTCTGGCCGATCAATAGCAGCGGATAGCTGCAAGCCTTCGGTTTCCGTGACGGCTTGAATCAGACAACGGCCCATGCGGCCAGCGGCACCGTTAATTGCAATATTAATGGCCATGACGAATATCCTTAATGGCGGTTTTTTAGAAAATAAAAAAGCTGGCTGGCAAAAATAGCCCAGTCAGCTTCCTGTTGGCAAATATGTTATTCAAAAAAAACGTTTTACAGCATCCAGCCAGGATTCATGTTTTGGACTATGGGTGGCACCAGAACCTTCCATCGTCTCAGCAAATTCCTGCAATAACTCTTTCTGTTTTTTCGATAACTTCACCGGTGTTTCGATAATGACCCGACACATTAAATCACCAACTTCGCCGGTACGGACTGATTTGACACCTTTGCCACGCAGTTTGAATTGCTGTCCTGTCTGCGTGCCTTCGGGGACTTTCAACACGGCTTTGCCTTGTAAAGTCGGTACTTCAAGTTCACCGCCCAGGCAGGCGGTAGTGAAACTGATTGGCACATCAGCAAACAAATTATTGCCATCACGGGTAAATACATCATGACGTTTCACCGCCACTTCAACATATAAATCACCGGCAGGTGCGCCACGTGAACCGGCTTCACCTTCACCAGCCAGTCGAATACGATCTCCAGTGTTCACCCCAGCAGGGACTTTAACGGAAAGCGTTTTGTGTTCTTGTACAACACCTTGACCATGGCAATCATGACAAGGATCCTGAATCATCTTACCGGTGCCATGACAATGTGGACAGGCTTGCTGAACGGTAAAAAAGCCTTGTTGAATACGAACCTGACCATGGCCACCACAGGTTGTACAGGTGACAGGTTGGGTGCCGGGCTTGGCTCCGGAACCATCACAGGTTTTACATTCGACATTAACCGGAATACGAATTTTCGCTGTGGTACCGGCAACGGCTTCTTCCAGCGTCAAATCCAGTCGATAGCGTAAATCGGCACCGCGGAAACTTTGACCGCCAGCACCACCAGCGCCAAAGATGTCATTGAATACATCGCCAAAAATATCGCTAAATCCGCCTGAACTTCTAAATCCGCCACCGCCAGCACTGTTATCTACTCCGGCATGGCCGAATTGATCGTATGCAGCACGTTTTCGGGAATCAGAGAGAATTTCGTAAGCTTCTTTTGCTTCTTTAAACTTGGCTTCTGCGGTTGCATCATCCGGATTACGATCTGGATGATATTTCATCGCCATACGACGATAGGCTTTTTTAATTTCAGCTTCAGTCGCAGTGCGCGATACACCAAGTAGGTCGTAATAGTCTTGTTTGGCCATGTTTTATTTTTCTTGTATCTCTTAAACAAGACAGGCGTAAGCTCAATGCCTACGCCTGTATTTAGTTAATTGTGTGAAAGATTATGAGTTTTTCTTGTCGTCATCGACTTCTTCAAACTCAGCATCAACCACATCATCGTTTTGCGCTGAAGCACCTTCTGATGCAGCACTGTCACCAGCTTCTGCATTTTCTGCATAAGCGCGTTCAGCTAATTTACCAGCCGCTTCTGACAATGCAGCAGTTTTAGCTTCGATGTCAGCCTTATCTTCACCTTTCAGAGCTTGTTGCAACTCTTCAATAGCAGATTCGATTTTGGCTTTTTCATCCGCTTCAACCTTATCACCTAAGTCGGTCAGTGATTTGTTGGTGGCGTGAATCAAACCATCCGCCTGGTTGCGTGCTGTGACCAACTCATGGAATTTACGGTCTTCTTCAGCATGTGCTTCAGCATCTTTAACCATTTGTTCCACTTCTTCGTCAGACAGACCGCTTGAAGCTTTAATTACAATCGACTGCTCTTTACCAGTCGCTTTGTCTTTGGCAGATACGTTCAGAATACCGTTGGCATCAATGTCAAAGGTAACTTCGATTTGTGGCGTACCGCGTGGGGCTGGCGGAATATCTGCCAAATCAAAACGCCCCAGTGATTTATTGGCTGAGGCAATTTCACGCTCACCTTGCAAAACATGGATCGTTACAGCTGGTTGATTATCATCCGCTGTTGAAAACACCTGATTCGCTTTGGTTGGGATAGTGGTGTTTTTCTCAACCAGTTTGGTCATTACACCACCCATGGTTTCGATACCCAGACTTAATGGGGTAACGTCCAGCAACAACACGTCTTTTACATCACCAGCCAGAACAGCAGCCTGAATCGCAGCACCAACAGCAACTGCTTCATCAGGATTCACGTCACGGCGTGGTTCTTTACCAAACATTTCTTTAACCGCTTCTTGCACTTTCGGCATGCGGGTTTGACCACCAACCAGAATAACGTCATTGATGTCACTGATTTTCAGACCAGCATCTTTAAGCGCCATTTTGCATGGTTCCATGCTGCGGGTAATCAAATCATCAACCAATGATTCCAGCTTGGCACGGGTCAAACGGATTTCCAAATGTTTTGGACCAGACGCATCAGCCGTGATGTATGGCAGATTGATGTCTGTTTGTGAGCTTGAAGACAGTTCGATTTTGGCTTTTTCCGCAGCATCTTTCAGACGTTGTAACGCCAAGGCATCTTTGCTCAAATCAACACTTTGGTCTTTTTTGAATTCAGCGACCAGGAAATCAATGATGCGTTGATCAAAGTCTTCACCACCGAGGAATGTGTCACCGTTGGTAGCCAATACTTCAAACTGATGCTCGCCTTCGATGTCGGCAATTTCAATGATTGATACGTCAAATGTACCACCACCCAAATCGTAAACAACGACGGTTGAATCACCACGTTTTTTGTCCATGCCGTAAGCCAGAGCCGCAGCAGTTGGTTCGTTGATAATACGTTTAACTTCCAGACCGGCAATCTTACCGGCATCTTTGGTTGCTTGACGTTGTGAGTCATTAAAGTAAGCAGGAACAGTAACAACCGCTTGAGTGACTTCTTCACCCAGGAATTCTTCAGCGGTTTTTTTCATTTTCATCAAAACACGTGCTGAAATTTCAGGTGGCGCCATTTTTTTACCATTGGCTTCAACCCAAGCATCGCCGTTATCCGCTTCAACGATTTTATACGGCACCATATCGATATCGCGCTGTACAACATCATCTTTAAATTTACGACCGATCAAGCGTTTGATCGCATACAGTGTGTTTTTAGGATTAGTCACCGCCTGACGTTTAGCAGACTGACCGACCATTACTTCGTTGTCTTTGTTGAATGCAACAATTGACGGGGTTGTGCGATCGCCTTCACTGTTTTCGATGACACGGGCTTTGCCGTCTTCCATCACCGCCACACATGAATTGGTCGTACCCAAATCAATACCAATAATTCTACCCATAATTTTTTACTCCATCGTACTTAGTTCGTCTGGCTTTTCCAGCCGTTGTGATATAGATGGGGCAGGAAATTTTGATTTCAAGCCCTTAAATTTCGTCCGGTTATTGAGAGACCACAACCATGGCTGGACGCAATAGGCGTCCGTTAAAGCGATAACCTTTCTGCATGACTTTCAATACCTGATTGGCTTCAACACCTTCGGCCGGCTGCATTGCCATGGCTTGGTGCAAGTCTGGATCAAATGCTTCACCCTCTGGGTCTAATTGTTCAAGACCGAACTTACCGATCGAACTCATAAACATTTTCAGCGTCATCTCCATGCCTTCACGCACGGTAACAAGGTTGGCATCATCATTTTTTGCTGCATTCAACCCGAATTCCAGACTGTCACCGATTGGTAGCAGCTCGGCGATGAATTTATCTAAAGCATGTTTGTGGGCGTTTTCCAGATCACGACTGTGTCTGCGGCGCATATTTTCCAAATCAGCTCTGGCTCGCAATAATTCATTCCAATGCTCATCGGCTTTATTGCGTGCATCTTCCAGCTGTTTTACGACATCAACGTCGGATGCTGCCTGTTGCTCTGCCATTTCTGGGGAGGGTTCGACTGATTCAGCTTCAGTCGTTGATTTTTCGATTTCTTCATTGCTCATGATTAATCAGATTCCGCGTTGCTCAACTCAAAGCGGTTATTTGGGGGTCAAAAATCTGATTTCAAGCTAGAAACAGAACTTTTTGTGAAAACAAATTCAACTTTGTTTTAACCAGACGCAGTTTCCATCACTGCTGGCCTGGAGTTTTTCAAGCATTGCCTGATGCTCGACTAATTCTGCAGCATCGGCCTCAATCACTTTTAATGCCGTTCGAGGACGCTCGACGGTGGTGATTTCATTTTGGTCTGCATCATTTTCCGGTTCAAATTGCTCAGCCGCCAGCGAGAGGCTGACCTGACCGCCGGTCATCATCAGATAAACATCGGCCAGGATTTCGGCGTCTAATAAAGCGCCGTGCAATTCACGGTTGGAATTATCTACTCCGTAACGTTTACATAAAGCATCCAGATTATTTTTCTGTCCCGGGTGTTTATCGCGGGCCATTTTCAGTGTGTCTAAAACACTGCAGACATCTTCAATCTTGGGAGTTTGGCCTAACTTAGCTAATTCGTGATTCAAGAACCCCACGTCAAACGCAGCATTATGAATAATCAGCTCAGCACCTTCGATAAAACGCAGAAAATCTGTGGCAATATCCGCAAAGAGCGGTTTATCAGCCAGTGATTCATTGGTGATGCCATGGACTTCCATCGCTCCGGCATCAATTGCACGTTGAGGATTTATATATTGATGAAAGGTTTCACCAGTTAATCGACGGTTAACCAGTTCCACACAACCGATTTCGATAATCCGATGATCATCGGCGGTGCTCAAACCGGTGGTTTCAGTATCTAAAACAATTTGCCGCGAACTGCTTTGCTCTGCCATCGGTTAATCCTGTTTTGCAATTAAAGTGCGAGCATCAACTGCTAATTGATCAGCACGCTCATTTTCCGGGTGCCCATCATGACCGCGAACCCATTGCCACTCTAATTTATGTGGTTGAGCTGCAGCATCCATACGCTGCCAAAGATCAGCATTTTTCACTGGTTGTCTGGCCGCGGTTTTCCAATTCTTGGCTTTCCAGCCTTTTAACCATTCGGTCATACCCTTCATTACATACTGCGAATCGGTGGTGATCGTAACATGGCAGGGTCTTTTCAAAGCTTCCAGACCGGCAATCACCGCCATCATTTCCATGCGGTTATTGGTGGTCATTTTTTCGCCGCCAGATAATTCTTTTTCGCTGGTTTTGGCACGTAATATCGTTCCCCAACCGCCCGGTCCCGGGTTACCACTACATGCACCATCAGTAAAAATTTCAACGTGTTCCATTAATGCTCTTTTCTTGTTGCTGATGAATTCACCAGCTGAGGTCTGGGAAATAAATTTCTATTTTGCCACCGGCTGCGTATCGGGGTCACCAGCAAGGTACGTTTTTTGGCAACAATCGCTGTTACACCACCAAAATATGGCCACAAACGCCGGCCCCATCTTTCCAGAAAACCACTGCGTTTGATCCAGCGCTCTTTTTGCAACGGCGGACAATAGATGATGGATTTGGCTTCAACAACATCAAAATCCAGTAAGGCCAGCCAATCTTTTAAACGTTGCCGTGAAAAGAACTGCCCTCGCCAAGGCAGTTGATCCTGCCAGGAGAATAAGCGACGCAAGCCCCAGAAACTAAACGGATTGAAACATAGCAATATCAAGGTGCCATCTTCATTTAACACCCTGTCAGCTTCACGTAATAACTGATGTGGCTGTCTGGAAAACTCGACCACATGCTGCAGTAACATCACATCGACACTGTCTGATTTAAACGGTAAGTGTTCAACCTGTGCATGAAACTGCCCGTGACTGCCCATTAACGCCTGATAACTAGGACGTAAAGAGGGTGGCAAGATGACTTTTTGTCCGCCAAGCTGCAATTGAAAAAAACCGTGCAGCTTGGTCTGCTGATGCTGTAACCATTGCTGCTCCTGACTTTGCAAATAGCAGGCAAGAGAAGATTGCCACCATTGTGTCATCTCTTGGTCATGCTCTTTATAATCACACATAAGGCCATTCCGGCGGAGTAAATTAATGTTACAAATTCATGCCGTGAAGGCATTCAGCGATAATTATATCTGGTTGATTCAATCAGCCCAGAATCATGATGTATTAATCATCGATCCGGGCGATGCCGGGCCGGTGATCAAATTTGTGGAAAAAAATGATCTGCAACCTGCTGCTATTTTAGTCACACATCATCATGCAGATCATGTCGGCGGCATACGTCGGTTGGATGATTTATATGATTTGCCAGTTTTCGGTCCACAACGCGAGCATATCAAAACCGTTGATACACCTCTGTATGCTCAAGCAGATCAATTACTGCACGCTTCATTTCCTCACTTCAAAATAATGGATACGCCTGGTCATACTCCTGGACATATCAGCTATTTAATAGAAGATAACCTGTTCTGCGGCGATACTATATTTGCCGGTGGCTGTGGCCGCTTGCTTGGCGGTACAGCGGAACAATTATTCGATTCACTGGAAAAAATCAAACGATTAGACGACGCTACCAAATTGTATTGTGCACATGAATACACCTTAAACAACTTGAAATTTGCTCTGGCAGTTGATCCAAACAACCCTGTTCTGCAGGAACGCTTTGCTAAAATTCAGGCATTAAGGGAGCAGGATATTGCGACAGTGCCTTCTATTTTGTTAGAAGAAAAGCAGACCAATCCTTTTTTACGATGTGATGCTGCTGAAATTAAACAAGCGGCTGAAACATATGCTGGTCAGCCGCTTGAAACGCCACTTGATGTATTTAAAGTATTACGCGCCTGGAAAGACGAGTTTTAACCTGCTTGGTTTTTTTCGTCACGAGATGATTCATTGGCGGCATCCACATTATTAAAATGTATGTCCATTTGTGGATAAGGAATACTGATGCCATTTGCATCAAACGCAAGTTTGATGGTTTCAATTAGATCGGCCCTTACAGTCGCCAAATCAGATGAATTTACCCATGGCCAGACATTGAAAGTAATGCTGCTATCACCAAGATCAGCAATACGAATAATCGGTGCAGGATCCTTCAATACCAATTTATGTCCGGTGACGATATCGGTCATGATTTGTTTAGCTTTCAATAAATCATCGTCGTAACCGATACCAAACACCATATCGATGCGTCGGGTATCGCGAGCCGAGAAATTGGTGATGGTGTTGGCGTAAATCTTGCCATTCGGCACAATAATTTCGCGGTTATCCGGGGTGCGCATCACGGTGTTGAATATAGTGATTTGCTCAACAATTCCCAATACACCGGACACTTCCACGAAGTTACCGATTTTAAATGGACGATACAGAATCAACATCACCCCGGCAGCAAAATTCTGTAACGAATCCTTCAACGCTAAGCCAACAGCCAAACCTGCAGCACCCAGCACCGCAATCATCGATGTGGTATTTACGCCCAGTCGATCCAGCGCTGCGATCAACACAAACAGTAGCAGCAAGACACTGATGATCGAACTGCAGAAATTAATCAGGATAGGGTCCATATTGGCCCTTACCATGACTTTACGAGACAGTTTGACCAACCAGCTAACCAATGTGCGACCGACGATGACGATCACGGCGGCAAAGAAAATGTTCAGCAGAATGTCGCCTATGACGCTGCCTGTTCCGGTTTCCATGTTATCTCCTCATTTGTATCGTTTTGACAATATCTTGAATTAATTTTGGCCCCTGATAAATCAAGCCACTATAAATCTGTACCAGCTGTGCCCCAGCATCAAGCTTTTGCATCGCATCTTCTGCGCTCATAATGCCGCCCGCAGCGATAATCGGCATTTCAGCCGGTAAAGCCTGCCGGAACTGTCGAACAACTTCTGTTGATTTGGCAAATACCGGCTGACCACTTAAGCCACCAGCTTCATCAGCATGCATTAGTCCTGTAACAGCATCACGCGAGAGCGTGGTATTGGTAGCAATGACGGCATCAATCTTAAATCGGCTAAAACATTCTGCCAGTTGCTGCACTTCTTCCAATGTTAAATCTGGCGCTACTTTAACGGCCATCGGCACATAACGTTGCGATTGTTCAGCAAGTTCCGTCTGACGATTTTTCAAAGCATCCAACAGATTATCCAGGGCTTCACCAAATTGTAGGTTACGCAGTCCGGGAGTATTGGGTGAGGAGATATTAATGGTGATGTAATCTGCATGAGCATAGGATTTTTCCAAGCCAATCAGATAATCATCAAGCGCTTTTTCGACCGGTGTATCAACATTTTTGCCGATATTAATACCGATAATGGCATTTGTTTGGGCTGCCTGAACCTGTTCAAGCAAATGATCCACACCGAGATTATTAAAGCCCATTCTATTAATGATGGCTTGCGCTTCAGGAATGCGAAACAACCGCGGTTTGGCATTGCCGGGCTGTGGTCTTGGCGTCACCGTGCCCACTTCAATAAAACCAAACCCCAAGGCTGTCAGCGCTTCAAGATAATCGGCGTTTTTATCGAGACCCGCAGCAAGTCCGACCGGATTGGGAAATCGCAGCCCCATGACATGTACCGGAACGGTTGGCATTTTGGGCATCAACAATCCCAGCAGTCCTGTCATCTCCAACCACTTTAAACTGGTCATACCTAAATGATGGGATGTCTCAGCATCCAGTTTGAACATCAGATTTCGTAGCAGGGGATACATAACGATTAAACCTTCATGGTGATTTGATAGCCATTGAACTTGCGGATATTCAGAACGCCAATATCCAGAATCAAATACTGGCCTTTAATACCCAGTAATTTTCCAGCAATTTCCGGGGTTTTATCAAAATTCAATGAACTAATTTTTTGGGGGTATTGTGTCACAGGATAAGTTATTTCCAGTACGTTTTCGTCCGACAATGGCGTGATGGCCCCCTCGCCCAACTGCTGTTGTAACAGCTTCACTTCGTCAGCACACTCAGCCTGCAATCGATCACGTTGCTCAAAAAGATCAATGAACTCGGCTGGACCTCGCAGCATTTTTCGCCAATCGGTACGATCCGAAACATGATTTTTAAACATCACCTCAACCAAACCAGAATGATAACGGCTGCTGACGCGAAAAATGGGTAACGCCTGAGTAGCACCCTGATCCAGCCAGCGGATCGGTATTTGCGAAATTCGGGTGATCCCTACTTTGATTCCTGAACTGTTGGCGAGATAAACAATATGGTCTTGCATACAAACCTGTTCACCCCACTCGGGTTCACGACAGGTGCCTTGGGCAAAATGACATAATTCCGGCTTCATGAAACATAAATCGCATTGCGCCAATTTTTGTGAACAGGGAAAACAAAAACCACCGCTATAACTTTTTTTGGTTTTACGCTGACAGTTTTGACAACGAATCTCGCCCGCATATATAAGTTGTATGTTTTCGCCAATAAGCGGATTCATTGGGACTTGATGCTCACCCACAATCATTTTGTAATCTACGGGGGCATCACGATCCGGCAGGGTTGCCTGCATCTTATTAAACTGTCCTGCAAATTCTGTCACGCAGCTAACCTTAATTGTTTAAGACGACGGCTAGTTTAACGTAGCCTGACAAACTGACCTATAAAAGTCTTGGATTAATTGTTGAAGGTGACGTCTGGCTCGACATAATCGTTAATCTGTAAACAGTCAGGAAAGAGCTGCGTTGTCGTTAGGAGAATTAATCTCAAAAGAATTTCAGAAGAAACTTATGAAATATCAATTTAGCTTTTTTCATAAAAATAATTATGCTGCCCACAGCTCAAGTCAGTTTATTGGGTTGGAAGATGTTGTTTTATGTAAAGGTGGGTTAAAGGCTGGTCATAAGCGATCTATTGCGGTATATATTGAGCACAATTATAAGCTTACGACATTATGATAAACCGTTATGTTAAAATTTAAAAATCGGCTTTGGCCCCTGTTTGCAGTGCTTTCGGTACTCTTTACCGGCTGTAGCACCACCACAAAACATACTGAAACAGTTAGCGCAGATCCACCTCAAAACACATCTTATGGCCCGCTCACCAAACACACCAACTGGAAAAAAAACCAGCTTACTCAGCTGAGTCCACTGGATTTAAATCTATCTGTTCTCGATGATGATTCTACTGTAGGCCCGCAAACTGACGATGTCTGGCAACGGATTCGTGATGGTTATGGCTTATCTGAATACCGTAGTCTGCATCCGGAAACACAAAACCGACTGACTTGGTTTGTGAACAACCCAGAATATGTCGATAAAGTGGTCGAGCGTGCCCGCCCATATCTATTTCATATCGTTGATGAATTAGAGCGTCGCGAAATGCCGCTGGAAATTGCCTTATTACCGATTGTGGAAAGCGGCTATCAACCTTTTGCACTTTCATCCGGGCAAGCAGCCGGTATCTGGCAATTTATTCCGGCAACAGGTCGTGTTTTCGGACTGGAACAAAATTGGTGGTATGACGGCCGTCGTGATGTTATTAAATCAACTCAAGCCGCTTTAGACTATCTGCAAAAACTGCATAATGATTTTAATGATTGGGAGCTGGCATTAGCAGCATATAATGCCGGTGAAGGTACCGTTAGTCGTGCAATTAAACGTAATGCAGAAGCAGGACTGCCTACAGACTTCTGGTCTTTAGAGCTACCTGCTGAAACCACTGCCTATGTGCCTAAACTACTAGCTGTAGCGCATTTGGTTAAGCAACCAGCTCAATATGATTTGAAACTGAGTCCAATTGCCAATGAGCCCTATCTGAGTGTAATCAATGTAGGCAGTCAGATTGACTTATCTTTAGCTGCTGATTTGGCTGATATCACGCTTGATGAATTGTATTTGTTAAACCCCGGCTTTAATCGCTGGGCAACTGCACCGCAAGGGCCACATAAACTGGTTTTACCTTCTGAAAAGGCAGGTGCTTTTAAAACCGCATTGTCAGGACTGTCAACAGAAGACCGACTGCGTTGGAAACGTCATGAAGTAAAACCTGGCGAATCCCTAAGCAGTATTGCCTCTCAGCATCAAACTACTGTTCCAGAGCTTAAGAAAGCAAACAAAATCACCACTAACTTTATCCGTGCTGGTGCGCACTTGTTAATTCCGATTTCTACAGCTCAAGCTGATGAAGCCGAAGCTAATGCTATCAACAATCGTCGCTTACAGCAGGGCAAGCAACTGAATTATTCGGTTAAAGCTGGTGATACCTGGTGGAATATAGCCAAAGCCTATACGGTTGATGTATTTGAGCTGACCCAATGGAATAACAAAACACCTTCAGATGTTCTGCATTCTGGACAACAACTGGTTATCTGGCAGCCGATCCAAACTGCTTCAAAACTGAAAGCCATCAATTACACCATCCGCAATGGCGACTCACTGTGGACCATTTCTCGCAAGTTTAATGTGACCGTAGATAAGGTTAAAGAATGGAATGGTTTAAGTGATCGCACCTTATTGCAACCAGGACAGAAATTGACACTCTACGTTGATCCAACGCTGAAAATCAGTCAAAGCTAGTCGTGTTACACATTGCGCTGTATGAGCCGGAAATTCCGCCCAATACCGGTAATATCATCCGTCTGTGTGCTAATACAGGGGCGCAATTGCATCTGATTGAACCACTGGCCTTTGTCTTGGATGACAAACGTCTCAGAAGAGCCGGCTTGGATTATCACGAATTTGCTGATGTCAAAGTGCATAGCGATTTTGCAGCATTCAAACTATGGCAAGAAAATCGCCCTTTGTTCGCCTGTACTACCAAAGCAAAGCAGTATCACCACCAGGCAAGCTTTCAAGATGAGAGTATTTTATTGTTTGGACCTGAGTCTCGGGGGTTACCGGCACAGGTTCTAGACATCTTACCGGACCATCAAAAGATTCGTATCCCGATGCATGCGAATAGTCGAAGCTTGAATCTCTCTAATGCTACGGCCATTATTTTGTATGAGGCCTGGCGACAACTGGGATATAACGGAGCGGTGTGAACCACCGCTCCACTAGCATCAGACTTTACTGGGCTGAACTGATACTACGAGGCCCATCTTTAAGCGGGATGGATTGAATTTGTTTCGCTTGTTGCAAGTCAATGACCGACAATGAATTGCTAAACCAGTTGGTTACATAAGCATGTTGCTGGTTGCTTGAAAGCACAACACTTTCTGGCATTTTATCGGTTCGAATCGTCTTAGTGATTTCTAAACTTTCAGCATCAAACTCAACCAGGGTATTGTCATTCTGGTTTACTACGTAAAACTGTTCGCCATTGTCGCTGACCGTGATCCCATACGGCGCACGACCTGGTTTCAGATCCGCAATTTTTTGATAGTTTTTTGAATCAATCACTGTCAGTGAATCATCATGCACACAAGCTACATACACATGACCATTATGTGGATTAAAGGCTAACGCATAGGGACGCTCACCCGTTTCAATCGTTGCATGTAAATCAGGTGTATCGGCGTTTAATACCATCAAAGAATTACTTTCACGGTTTGCCACAAACACTTTCCTACCGACCGAATCAATCGCAATCCCTGCCGGGCTTTCTCCAACGGCCAGCAAATCCACTAATTGTTTACTGGTCGTATTAATAACAAGCACGGTATTACGTGACCAGTCTGAAACAAACATCTGCGGTTTTTGGCTATCAAGAACCATGGCAAAAGGTTGCCCGCCAGTTCTTATCTCACTGATTAACTGATGGCTTGTCAGATCGAAGACGGATATTTTGCCTTGCTCAGGATGAGACAAATAGATTGCATTGCCCGGTTTATCAATGGCAATCATCACCGGAGCTGCAGATATCTCAAAAGTCTTCTTGATTTCTTTGGCATCAGAATCAAATAACGATAATTGATTAGCTGCTTGGCTGGTTATATAAAAATCACTCGCCATCACCATGCTTGGCAACAATGTGAGGCACAAAATAATCGGCTTAAATGACTTCACGGTTTATTTTTCCAAAGAGGCTTTCAAACCTTCCAGTCCAGAAGTTGCAAACTCCGTCATTGCCTTAACAGCTGCCTCATCGTTTAGATTTTCTGGCGGGAAATTACCAGTATCTGCACGGTAGAAACGACCACTCCAGCTGACTTTACTACCTTTATCCGCCGCTTCGATCTCAATTCCGATGGTATAGAAACTGACTGGCATAGCTTCAATATTTTCAGTTAATAATCGGTAACCAATGTAATGGCGTTCAGCATCTGACTCATCCAGACTCTCTGTGATCTCACCACCAGATTTCAAGGTAACGATTCTAGTTGTATCATCCTGCATAGCGATTGATTCAACTGCCGGATGCCATTTATCCAGTTGGTCAAAGGCTTTAACTTGCTGCCATACCGTTGCAACATCCGCATCAATAATTATTTGTTCATCAACGCGTTGCGGTGTAGGTCCATGAGCAAAAACACTGCTGCTCATCAAAACCAAACTTAA
This sequence comes from Methylophaga sp. SB9B, assembly GCF_004832235.1. NCBI lineage: Bacteria > Pseudomonadati > Pseudomonadota > Gammaproteobacteria > Thiotrichales > Piscirickettsiaceae > Methylophaga > Methylophaga sp. SB9B. The sequence continues at coordinate 39,821 of NZ_SSXS01000010.1, read as the reverse complement.
ACTTGCCAGAGAAAATTTCTTAATAATTGTATTCACTTTCAAACCTTTTTCTTTTAGCTATGATAAAAATTTACTTAGGACTTCTATTTGTATTACCTAAAGTCTCAATATAATTATTTATAATTCCAATCTGAGTATATTTATATGTTTTGTCACTATTACCTACTTTAACAATATCTTTATAAATCCAAAACTCAACAGATCCACTTTCATTTTCACGCTTCATTATTTCTGCTGGCTCACCTAATTTATCTCTTACAAATTCAGCATCTTTTCCAGAAAAAATTTTGACGAACTCAAATTCTGCCACTGGTATTTGCAGCTTTGAATCAGCGTAAGCAATATTGAATGAGAAGAGTGCCAGAAAGGCAGACATGGCCAGCGTATTAAAAAGTTTTTTCATTAACAATGTGCTCCAATAAAAACTCGCCCTATCCTACAGACAGTGCACAGCGGCCAAATAGAGCAGTTGACTTATATGAGATAGGGAATATGTCACGCTTATTGTTATGACTTTTTCCTGATTTATGTTTTTTTGTATTTATCATCAATATTGGCATATACATATTAAAATTAATCATCATAAAATAGGTGTTTAATTTTAAAGTTATATATGGACTTAGTCTGAATGCTGTCACCTAAATTATCCCTAACTGATAAGAAAAACAGGGGCAAAACTGATTTAGCGATCATTGTGGCTGCATCATTGCTAACTTATCTTGTTGCTGGATATTACGACTTAGCCGAGCGCTGGATTAATTGGGCAGCACTTGGTGAGTTTTATCAGCTTGATGAGATCATTTTTGTTTTGCTGGTGCTAAGCACCGGTTTGATGTGGTTTGGCAGAAGACGCTACATCGAATTGCAGGAAACTTTGAAACGTAACCTTGAAATTAAAACCAAGCTTGAAATGCAAAATGCAGACAATGCAAAGCTACTGTTACAAAACCGAGCCCTCATTAAACATATAACTCAGGTTAGAGAAGCAGAACGGAATCACTTAGCGTCAGAGCTGCATGATGTCTTTGGACAATACCTGGCAGCGATTGATGTAAATGCTTCTGTCGCAATTAAATACAAAACTGAAGATCCGAAACTTCAAGCAATACTCAAAACCATTCAGGACAGTGCCAGCTATCTTCGCAATGTCACTCGTTCTCAATTACGCAGTCTCAAACCACCCGGTCTGGAGACCGTTGGGCTTTCTGCAGCTATTGAAGATCTTATTTCTCAGTGGCAGATGTCATTTACGAATTACGCCATTGATATAAACATAGATGTTGATGACAAGCTGGTAGGGTATGACACAGCATTGACGGTTTACCGTTGTTTACAGGAAGCGTTCACCAATATTACGCGTCATGCTGATGCCCATAACATCTATATACATCTAGTAACCCAGAACAAATCCATACATGGATACGACATCAGTTTGACCATTCGTGACGACGGTAAAGGCTTCGACCCAGCTGAAGGCATGGGTAAAGGTCTGGGACTAATTGGCATACGAGAAAGGGTTCACGCTCTTCATGGTCAGTTCAATCTGCATCAAGCAGAACCGACAGGTAGCGTTTTAACTTTAACTATTCCGTTATGAATATCGACAGGATCTAATTTCACATATGTGATGAGGCAATTATAGAAATGAACAAGCAGAGAACGACCATATTATTAATTGATGATCACGCCATCCTTCGGGAGGGATATCAGCAATTACTCGAATCCGCTGGATTTGAAGTTATCGGCCAATCTGGAAATGCAGAAGATGGTTATCAGGCATTTATCGCGTTACAACCAAAAGTATGCATTATTGACCTGACCATGCCTGGAACAGGTGGGTTGGAGTGTGTCCGCAGGATCTGTAACCGGGACAAAGATGCCCGTATTCTGGTTTGCAGCATGCATGAAGAAACCACGCTCGCCATGCGTGCTCTTGAATTAGGTGCTATGGGTTACATTACTAAATCCTGTTCTTCTGATGTATTAATTGAAGCGGTTAAGGCCGTTGCTGAGAAACGTCATTATCTTGGAGCTGAAGTCGCACGTTCTATTGCGATGGAAAAGCTGATCAAAACCGATCAGAAAATTGACTCATTATCTCATCAGGAATTTGCTGTTTTTCGAATGGTTGCAGAAGGAATGAGTATTGAGGAAATTTCCAAGAGTCTCACTTTGGCCCCAAAAACAGTTTCCAACTATAAGACGAATATGATGCGAAAATTGGGCACAACCAAACTGGCAGACATTATTTTTCTGGCACAGAAAATTGGTTTGATTCACCCGCCTAACAATCAATAAAGGCTTACATCCCCTAAAAATAACGGAAAAAGCCTATAACCCTGACAATTATGTGAAGTCTTCCCTATAACACAGATGGCGCCACTCTCTATCCCCCACCCCCTTTAAAAACTGATGATATCACCGGTGCACAGCCGCATTTTCGAATGTGTGCTGAGACACAGGGTCAGCGCAAGCTGACATCCAGTTAAAATAGGAGGATATATGAGAGAGAAAAAACTAAGCCGGTTAACAAAAACCGGTTCAGCTGCATTGGTCAGCTCTGTCATCGGTATGATGACAGTAGGCGTTGCTTTCGCCAATGACAAGCTGGTTGAACTTCAAAAGGACGAAGCTAACTGGGTTATGCAGGGTAAAAACTATTCTGCTGATCACTACAGTTCTTCAAAACAAATCAATAAAAAGAACGTCAGTAAATTGGCGCCATCTTGGACTTTCTCCACAGGTGTTTTAAGTGGTCATGAAGGTGCTCCTCTGGTTATTGGTGACATGATGTACATCCACTCACCATTCCCAAACAATACCTTCGCAATCAACTTAAAAGATCCTGGCACTATCGTCTGGGAACATAAACCAAAACAAGATCCTGCTGCTCGCGCAGTAGCATGTTGTGACGTCGTTAACCGTGGTTTGGCTTATTGGCCTGGCGATGACAAAACACCTGCAATGATCTTGAAAAGCCAATTGGATGGACATGTCGTAGCATTAAATGCTGAAACAGGTGCGGTGCATTGGCAAGTTGAAAACGGTGATATCAGTGTTGGTCAAACTCAAACACAAGCACCGTTTGTTGTTAAAGACTTGGTTATCCAAGGTTCTTCAGGTGCTGAACTGGGTGTGCGTGGTTACGTCACAGCATTTGACATCCACACTGGTGAAATGGTTTGGCGTTGGTATGCAACAGGTCCTGATGACGAAATTGGTTTAGCAAAAGACTTCAACAGTGCTAACCCACATTACGGTCAAAAAGATCTGGGTCTGAAAACTTGGGAAGACGAAGCCTGGAAAATCGGTGGTGGTACTAACTGGGGTTGGTATGCCTATGATCCAGACTTAGAAATGTTCTATTACGGTTCAGGTAACCCTGCTCCTTGGAACGAAACCATGCGTCCAGGCGACAACAAATGGACCATGACTATCTGGGGTCGTGATGCGGATACCGGTTTAGCTAAATTCGGTTACCAAAAAACACCACATGATGAATGGGACTACGCTGGCGTTAACGTCATGATGCTTTCTGAGCAAAAAGACAAATCCGGCAAAATGCGTAAATTACTGACTCACCCGGATCGTAACGGCATTATCTACACGCTGGATCGTGAAACAGGTGATTTAGTTTCTGCAGACAAAATGGATGACACTGCAAACTGGGTGAAAAAAGTAGATTTGGAAACAGGTCTGCCAATTCGTGATCCAGAATTTAGTACTCGTATGGGTCACCGTTCACGTGATATTTGTCCTTCAGCCATGGGTTTCCACAACCAAGGTATGGATTCATATGATCCAGAAAGACAATTGTTCTATCTCGGTCTGAACCATCTGTGTATGGATTGGGAACCGTTCATGCTGCCTTACCGTGCAGGTCAATTCTTCGTAGGTGCAAACGTATGGAGCTATCCTGGACCTAAAGGTGATCGTCAACGTGGTATCGGTTCTGGCCAGGTTAAAGCCTACAACGCCATTACTGGTGAGTTCGCTTGGGAAAAAATGGAAAAATTCTCAATCTGGGGCGGCACCATGGCAACCGCTGGTGGCTTGGTATTCTACGGCACATTGGATGGCTTCATCAAAGCTCGTGATGCAGACAACGGTGACTTGCTGTGGAAATTCAAACTTCCTTCAGGCGCTATCGGTCATCCAATGACTTACACCCATGATGGCATTCAATACGTTGCCATTAACTATGGTGTAGGTGGTTGGCCTGCTGTTGGTCTGGTATTTGACTTGAACGATCCATCCGCTGGTCTGGGTGCTGTAGGTGCCTTTAAAGAACTGGCACGTAACACTCAAATGGGTGGTGGTCTGATGGTCTTTGCTCTGGATGGTAAAGGACCTTACGACGACTTGAGCGTTGGTGAATACGAAATGTAATCACTGATTCTCAATATAACTTGGTTGTATCGAGTTATATCGTTGTATTCAATCCGGCTGGCAACACAAAGCTTGTGTTGCCAGCCCCTTCTGAGAGTGTAAGACATGCTAAACAATAAATTACAAACCAAAAAGAAAGTGGGCAGCACAAAATTATTAACTCATTGCAGCCTGCTTATGGCTTCACTGTTCACTGTGTTGAGCCCAGCTCAAGCAAACAATGCAGTACCAGAAACACTAAAAGTCTGTGCGGCAGGCAATGAAATGCCTTACTCAAACACGCAACAGCAAGGTTTTGAAAACGAAATCGCCAAAGTTCTCGCAGAAAGTATGGATATGCCTCTGGAGTTTGTCTGGTCCGATAAGGCGGCGATTTTTCTGGTAACAGAACATTTACTAAGAAAAGAATGCGATGTCGTTATGGGTGTGGATAGTGATGACCCGCGCGTTGCGACTAGCCAGCCTTACTATAAATCAGGCTATGTTTTTGTTTACCGTGCCGATAAAAATCTCGAAATTAGTGACTGGGATAGTCCTGATATTCAAAAACTCAATCGTTTTGTGGTTATTCCAGGCAGCCCGTCTGAAGTCATGCTACGGGAAGTTGGAAAGTTTGAAGGTAATTTCAACTACACAAAATCCTTATCCGGCTACAAATCTCCACGTAATAAATACGTTCGCCTAGAACCCACCAAATTAATTGGTGAAGTCACTTCAGGTAATGGCGATATTGCTCATCTATGGGCACCAGAAGTAGCTCGATATGTCCGTGACTCAAGTACACCATTAAAAATGGTCTTATCACCAGAATTTGGTGAGCTTAAAAATGGTGAAGGCATTGTTCAACATTACGATCAATCTGTAGCAGTTCGTGAAGATGACAAGGCTTTATTGGAAGCAATAAATAAAGGTTTGGCTGATGCGGCACCGAAGATAAATGCCATCCTCAAAAAAGAAGGGATTCCACTGCTTTGATGCCTTGTCATGCAGTCTCTTTTAATTCAACAGGACTACTTAAACACTATGATTAAAAATGTAAAAAGTTTAACCAGTAAAGCAGCATGCCTGCTGGGTTTATCGATGATTACTGCTGTCAGCTTGACGCCAATGACTGCAGAAGCTCAAGTCACCTTTCGTAATGCCACAACAGGTGATGTGATTGATTTTTCATTTGGTAAAAAAGGTGAAGAAACTGAAGCCGTAAAACATTTTATGGAAACAGCAGAAAATCTTTACAACCAGGATGAAGAAGCCATCACAATCGGCCAAGACCTTTATATGACAGCATGTTCAGGCTGTCATGGTCACCATGTAGAAGGCAAATTGGGCCCAGCTTTAGGTGATGCGTATTGGACTTATCCTGCAGGTCGTTATGACAAAGGTTTCTTTGAAATCATTTATGACGGTGCACGGGCAATGATGGGGCCGCAACGTAACAACCTAAGTATTGATGAGATTTTGCAGGTTATGGCTTACGTTCGCAGTGTTTATTGGGATGAGCCAGAAAAAGCGCTGTGGTTACCTGAAGAGGAACGCGCCAAATTGGTTCCTGCGGAAATGCCAGCCGAGTTCAAAGAAGCTTTAGAAAATTTTAATAAAACACATTAATGAAATTAAATGTGTCTCAAGACAAATTTTAAAGATTAGTGATTGATAGCGTGGCCTTAGCCAGCTCAGGGCAACCACGCTATCAAGCATTATGTTGTCAAAACCAAAAGGAGAGAAATATGAAGAAAATTAAAACATTAGCCGTAACTGGCGCGACAGCAATCTTGTTAACCTTCGGCATGTCATCAGCAATGGCTTACGACGGTACAAAATGCAAAGCATCAGGCAACTGCTGGGAAGCTAAACCAGGATTTCCTGAAAAAATCAAAGGATCTAAATTTGATCCTAAACATAGCCAAACTGAACTGGACAAACAAACCAGTGCAATGGAAGCGATGGAAGCACGTAATGCTAAGCGTGTAGAAAACTTCAAACAAACGGGTAAGTGGTCTTACTAAGCCAAAACCTAAGTGAGGCCAGTTGGTAACAACTGGCCTCTTTTTTATTAATGACATCACCGTCTGTCCAGGCATAAACTCATGAGCAACGCTGCTACATACTCTGATAACTATCTAAGCGATTGGCATCAACAAGCCGTCACTCTGCAAAACAACATCAACCAGACAATTTTAGGCCAGGAAAACATCATTGAACTAATGGTGTTAGCAATATTTTGCCGAGGCCATATTCTGCTGGAAGGTGATGTTGGTGTAGGTAAAACAACTTTATTAAGAGCGGCAGCAGAGAGTTTGGGTGGAGATTTTGAGCGTATTGAAGGCACGATAGATTTAATGCCTCATGATTTGGTGTATTACACGCATATTTCCAGTGACGGTAAACCTGCTGTTAGTGAAGGCCCATTACTGAAGCACGGTGAAGATTTATCTATCTTTTTCTTTAATGAAATAAACCGCGCCAGACCTCAAGTACATTCATTATTGCTACGCGTGATGGCTGAACGTAGTGTTACTGCATTTAATAAAACGTTTCATTTTCCGCATCTGCAAGTCTTTGCCGATAGGAACCGAATTGAAAAAGACGAAACCTTTGAATTACCCGCTGCTGCGCGTGATCGTTTTATGATGGAACTGCATATAAAACAACCCAAAGCAGAAGCTCAACTCAAGGAATTGATGTTCAATACCCGCTATTACGATGCGGATAAATTAGTCGATAGCGCTGATAAAGCGGTGTTACCGTTTAACCAATTAAATGATATTGCCACGGCGATTCAGTCACAGATCCACGCCAGTGATGCCGTTCAGGATTATGCTTATCACCTGTGTCAGGCGCTACGTCGCCCACAGGACTACAACATCCAGATAAGTGATGTCGATAGTGAAAAATTAGTCTTAGGCGGTATGGGGCCACGCGGCATAAGTTATTTAGCGCGATGCGCCAGAGCCAATGCCTGGCTGAAACAACGCAACAATGTTATCCCTGAAGATTTTCACGCTGTTATACGTGCAATCAGCAAACACCGTATTTTTCTCAATCCTGTATACAACTATAACGGTGAAGCCATTATCGAAGAACTGATAAGTGGTGTACTGAATACTATTCCATCTCCATGAATCAGCGTGATATTCAACATTTAGTCTTTGATTATAAAACCCCATTTTTGCTCAATGCCTTGCGCGAAAGTGAACATAAAAGCAAACGTCAGGGACCAGGCAGTGATTTTTACAAAAAATCCGCTTTTTTAGCCGACCCCAATCCTGCTCGGATTGATCTGGCAAGCAGCGTAACCGATCCGTTTGAGTCCATTTATGTCAAAACCTTTCGACAACGCAGCAAACTTGATGTGCTCACTTTCATTGATGGTTCTGACTCAATGACTATCCCCGGAAAAGCTGATCTGCTGAATTTGAGCGAAACAAGCATTGCCTGTTCTGTTGCTGCACGCAATGACCAGTATCAAAGTTATTTATTTAGCGATTCAATTCACTCTGTAACGAATCCGCAAACTTTAACAGAGTATTTTTCTGCTTTAGGGAATGGAGAGCATCACAACTCTGCAAATGCTTTTGCTGATATCGACCGCTTATTACCTGTTCGTCGCTCATTAATATTTTTGTTATCTGATTTTCATTGGAGCAACGAAAAGCTGCATCAGGTTTTCAACAGCTTGTCAGGGCATTATCTGGTACCGATTGTTATCTGGCGCTCTGCTGAGTATGAAAATTTTCCGTTATGGCGTTTTGTACAACTGCGGGATGCTGAAACTGGCGAAAATCGTTTGGTTTTTGTCACTCCAAAGCAAAAAAAACTTATTGAATCAACGTTTGTTGATCGCAAGTTATTCCTCAATAAACTTTTTCAAAAATATAACAGCAGAGCCATTTGGATGATTGATCAATTTTCAGCACAAAACATGAGTGAATATTTTCATGGTCATTAATCCACTTCTAAATCTAAATATTAATAAGGCTAACTTTATTGTTTTGCTGTTTTTAATGATGTTTATCCGTCCGATTAATGCTGAACCAGCCCCCCATATTGGCATCGTCGAACAATCATTAGGAAGGGATTTCGGTATCGTGGTAGGTGACATCATTGAACATTATTATGTTGTTCAAGTCCCCGCGAACTACAATTTGACACCCGCATCCTTACCGCCAAATGGGGATATGGATTATTGGTTGGAGTTACTGAACAGCGATTACCAATTAATTAGTGAAAACGATCAACTGCGTCGTTATCGTTTGCATTTCACCTTTCAAACATTTTATGCCCCTCTTGATGTCAGAGCATTAACCATTCCGTCATTAGCCGTTCGATTTACCGCTGACGATAATGCGCATCAAATCACCATCCCTGCCTGGGGTTTTACCATGTCTCCAATTAAGGAAATTGTGCCGCGTGGTGTCGCCAGTGATTCAACCCAAAATGCTTTTATGAAAGCAGATCTGCGTCCTACAACTATTTCAACTGCTGACCTGAAACAACAAATATGGATATTGGCGGTTAGCCTGATTATGCTGGTCATTCTCTGGTTAAGTCTGAATGGTTACCTATTTTCATTTACCCGTTCGCCTTTTCAACAAGCCTTTCATGAAGTAAAAAAACTACGTAAGTACCACGCTGAAGACTCGGCTTTTAGCCAGGCGTTACAAGCCGTTCATCGGGCGTTTAATCGTCGTGCCAAACAAGCATTATTTGCCCATCAAATAGAAGACTTTGTGTTACAGCACCCAGAACTAAAAGCCTATCAAGAAAAGATTGATAACTTTTATCAGCTCTCTGCCGAAACACTTTACTCAGAACAGAAAAAGGGTGACCCAACAGACTTCGATCAGTTATTAAGTCTTTGCAAACAATTGGCCGGCGCCGAAAAACTGGCTCTGAAAAAATCATGAACATCGCGTTTGCCCAACCTTGGGCACTTATTTTATTGCTATTTGTCTTGTTGCCTTTTTTAGGTGGAATCTTCCAGAAGCGGCCTGCAAGCTGGAATCGTTTAATTCCAGCCTCAGATGTCACCCGCTGGGTCAACAGAATCATCAAACTGTTAGGTTTATTAGCCTTCACAGGCGTTGTGTTGGGTTTGGCGGGAATGTACCAATCAGAAAAAACCTTCACTCGCACTGGTACCGGCGCACATATCGTCTTTGTACTGGATCGCAGTGCCAGTATGAATGAAACCTTTGGTGGCAAAGTTCTGATCAGGACACCCCAGCTAAAAGTCAGGTGGCGCGCCGTTTGTTATCCAATTTTGTAGATGAACGTCCACATGATTTATTCGGGGTTGTTGGATTTAGTACCCAACCTTTTTTTATCAGCCCACTCACCGAACACAAATCAGCCACCCAAGCGGCGATTAACAGTTTAACCAGTCCAGGCCTCGCATTTACCAATGTGGCAAAAGGTTTAGGCATGGGGCTGAGTTACTTCCAGGATCAACCGCATACCGGCTCTCGCGTCATCGTATTGGTATCGGATGGCGCAGCAACATTGGACCACCGTGCGCAGCGGGTACTTCGTGAGTGGTTTGAACGTTATCAAGTCAGTTTATATTGGTTTTTCCTGCGTACCGAAAACGGTTTGGGCATTACTTCTGAGCCGGGTTCGGCAAGAGATGATAATCCTCGGGTTATGCCTGAGCGCTATCTCGATCAGTTTTTCCGTACCTTGCCGATTCCCTATCACGCCTATGAAGTAGATACCCCGGAATCGCTTGAAGCTGCCATCGATCAATTAGATGATTTGGAAAGCCTGCCACTGGTTTATAACGAATTGATTCCCCGCAATGATTTAACGCGTTTATGTTTTTTGAGCGCCCTGCTTGCAGTTCTACTTTTAGTCGGCATCAAAGCGCTGGAGGCAAAATGATCTATCTAAATCGAAATAAACTTATTCACCTGATTAGCTTGCTGACAATTATGGTTATTGGCGGATTGGTTTATAACCTTTACACATTAAAGCAGCAACAGCAGATCAATCAGCAAATCTCCCTGCTCAATCAAGGTGAAATGGTTGATATGGAGGCATTAAATATGCGATCACCTGAGGTTAGAATTGCTTACGCCCACCTGCAGCGCAGATTAAATTTATTTGATGAAGCTGTTGAAACCTATAGCGCTACGGAACGCCTTGCTAACCAGCAACAGTTGGTGCAAATTCACTATAACCTTGGCAACCTTTATTTATCTCAGGCTATTGATTTAGCAGAAAATCTTTATGTTGATCGCGCTGTGGCAATGGCCGATGTAGCAAAAGATTTCTATCGGTCTTCATTAAAAAATCAACCGACATTCTGGGAAGCAAAATACAACTTAGAAGCAGCACAGCGCCTATCGCGAGATTTGCCAATGGGGGATGTCACTATCAGCGAAGAGTCTCAAGATGCCAGCACAGAACTATGGTCTGCTATGCCCGGCTTTCCAATTGGGCTGCCCTGAGGTATTTGTTTGATGAAATCCATCTGGTTACTTATCAGTTCAGCACTGCTACTGCTAACTGCGGTTTTGATGCCCAATCTGCCTTTCCCCAGTAAAAAATATGATTATTTTTTTATGCTGGATATTACCCGAAGCATGAATGTTCAGGATTACCAGGATAACAACGGAGATCCGATAAGCCGGTTGGAAAAAGTCAAAGCAGATGCATTGCTTGCTATACAAAAACTGCCATGCGGATCGCGTGTTGGTCTAGGTGTGTTTACCGAACGCATGCCGACGCTACTTTATACACCAATGGAAGTCTGTTCAGACTACCCCGAAATACGTGAGAGCATTAGGCGAATAGATTGGCGGATGGCCTGGGTGGCGGATAGTAATATCATTCAAGCCTTGGCGAACACACTTGAATTGATACATACGGTAGAACTAAGCAACACCACATTAGTGTTTTTTACCGATGGTCAAGAAGCTCCGCCGATGAATTCCCGTTATGCGCCGGATCTGGCAGAGATACAATTCGCAGAAGAAGATCGTAATCCCATCAAAGGTATCATTATTGGCACTGGTGATCATGCTTTGAGCCGAATCCCAAAATATGATGAAGAAGGTCTACAGATAGGCTTCTATACCGCTGAGGATGTACCTCAGGGCACCACCTTTGGCTTACCAGAAGACCCCAGTCAAATTGAAGGTTATGTACCGAGGAATGCCCCATGGGGCAATCAAGCTCGTGCCGGTAGTGAGCATCTTTCCAACGTTAAAGAAGATTATTTAAAATCATTGGCTGAACCAGCAAAACTGCATTATCACCATCTGCAGAGTGCTAATGAATTGTATGACGCTATAACCCATGAAGACTTCTCTCAACGACAAATCCGCCAAACAGATTTAAGTTTTATCCCTGCCGCGTTGGCGCTGATCTTTTTGTTTTTAGCGTATCTGCCAGAGAACTTGCTCTCTTTTAAACATAAATCGAGAAAAATAATGTCTGGCTAACTTAATGGTTAGTTAATTAATTATGATTAAAATCAAACCTATCAATACTTTATCGGTGGATTAATTCGTCAAGAAATTGAAATTCTTGCTATTATCGGCAAGCTTTTTTAAGACGAATCACATGCACGTCACCCTCTACAAACTAACTATAAAGTTACTCTTTACTCTTTTTGCTAGCAGCTTTTTTGTTCAAGCAAATGCGGCTTCGGCTGATTCAGTGACCCTGCAACTCAAGTGGCGGCATCAGTTTCAGTTTGCCGGTTTTTATGCGGCTATTGATCAAGGTTATTATCAGCAAGAAGGCCTGCAGGTCACTCTTCGCGAACGTCATCCCGGTATTAATGTATTAAATGAAGTCAGCAGTGGCCGTGCAGATTATGGCGTCGGTGGTATTGGGTTATTAGCCGAGTATGCTGGTGGCAGTCCTGTCAGAGCATTGGCTGCTATATTTCAACACGACGCATTAGTACTGGTCAGCAAAGCCCAATCAGGAATCATCAGCCCCTACGAAATGATTGGCAAACGTCTCATGTTTGATGATTCAGCGGGCAATGATGCAGTATTCCTTGCCATGTTTGCTGATGCTGGCATCTCGCCGGAAGACTACCAATTTATTGCTCAAGATCAACAACTCGACAGTTTGATTAATGATCGAGTTGATGTCATGTCAATTTATCGAACCGATCAACTCTTTACTCTGGCGGAGCAGGGTGTTTCAGTTAATATTATTAATCCGCAAAGCTATGGTTTTGATTTTTACGGCGACATTTTATTTACCAGCGACCGAGAGCTGCGTAACCATCCTGGCCGAGCTGATCGTTTTCGACGGGCAACCTTAAAGGGTTGGCGATACGCACTTGATAATCCCGATAAATTGATTGACTTGATCATCAATCAATACGGCAGTCAGGCCAGTCGCCAACAACTACAACATGAAGCCCGTGAAATTAAGAAACTGATTTTGCCCGAGTTGATTCCTCTAGGACAGTTGGATCCGGCACGTTTACGCCGTAGTGCTCAAATTTACGAACGTTTAAATATTGCCCCTGCGTTATCTGAGTCCCAATTAGAAGGATTTATTTATCAGTCAAACGCCGCGCTAAGACTGACGCCAGAGGAACAATCCTGGCTGGATGATAATCCGGTTATCAAACTCGGTATTGATCGTGACTTTGCCCCCTATGAATGGATGAGTGACAAAGGCCATTATCAAGGTCTTGCGGCAGAATATATCCAGTTATTGCAAGCCAAGCTAGGCGTGGAGTTTGAGATCATTGCAGATAAACCCTGGCATGAAATAATCGCGATGGCACAACGTGGCGAGCTGGATATGCTGTCATGTTTGAATATGAGCCCAGAACGGTCTGAATATTTATTATTCAGTCAACCCTACATTACAAACCCCGTCGTTATCGTCAATGCTAACCGCTTTGGTTATATCGGCAGTCTGGAAAACCTAAAGGGTAAAACGGTAGCAGTGGAAAAAAACTACCATGTTCAGGAAAATCTGGCGCAGAACTACCCTGATATAACGCTGCTTCTGACCGACACTACCATTGAAGCATTAAAGAAAGTTGCCACAGGAGATGCGGATGCCTATGTCGGTGATGCCGCTTATGCCAATTATGCAATCAAACAAGCCAATCTGATTAACCTGCAATTCTCCGGGCAAACCCGTCAATACAATGCCTATCGCATGGGCGTGAATCCTTCACACCCTGAGCTGCAATCCATTATCAATAAGGCTCTGAACACGCTCAGTGAAGAAGAACGACAACGTATAGAACAAAACTGGATGGGGCTGACGATTAACCACGACATCTCCAGAACAACGATTATCAATATTACATTGTCCATCATTGCCATTATTCTGGTTTTTGCCATATGGATCTACCGCCTCAAGCAGTCTGGCGAGATATTAGCCCGTAACGAGTCTAAATTACGCAATATCGTAAATGCCTCTCCAATACCTCATGTAATATCTGACGGAAAACACAAAATTCATTATATGAATCAGGCTTTTGTCGAAAGCTTCGGTTTTGATGAAACTAAAGTACCGAACTTGGATGTATGGTTTGAACTTGCCTATCCTGATCCGCTTTATCGCCTGAAAATCAAAAAAATGTGGAATGACTTTGTGGCCGAAGCTTTACAGCAACCGCTTCCTTATCGAGGTGAGGCAGTTGAAGTAAAAATACTGACGCAACAAAAGCAAGCCAGACAAGTTTTGATTTCCAGCACAGTCATTAAAGATGGCAATGCCAATGTGTTTATCACTATTTTTTATGACATTAGCGAACGCAAGCTTGCTGAAGAAAAATTGAAACTCTCTGGCCGGGTATTTCATCAAGCACATGAAGGCATTCTGATCACCAATCCGGATGGTCGAATTGTCGATGTAAACCCGGCATTTTGTAACATCACCGGTTACACCCGTGAGGAAGTAGTTAATCAACAACCGTCTCTATTTAAGTCCGGCAAACACAGTGAAACCTTTTACCGGGAATTGTGGCTGAGCCTGATTGAGAAAGGTTATTGGCAGGGAGAAATCTGGAACCGTCGTAAAAATGGCGAATTAATTGCCGAGTTATTAACCATATCGACCTTAACTGATGACCATGGGGAAACCTTGCATTATCTGGGTTTATTTTCAGATATCACCGAAATCAAAGAGCAGCAGCATGCCTTGGAAATGATGGCGCATTTTGACATGCTGACTCAATTGCCGAATCGCACATTATTTGCGGACAGGTTTCAGCAGGCTATCGCACACAGTATTCGTCAACACAGTCTTTTAGGCGTGGTGTTTCTGGATCTGGATGGCTTCAAGCCAATCAATGACAACTACGGTCATGAAATAGGCGATCAAGTGTTGATTGAGGTAGCTCAGCGCATCAAAGCGTGTATTCGACTGGATGACACAGCTTCAAGATTAGGTGGAGATGAGTTTGCTATTTTGCTGAATGACATCAGCTCGGTAGAACATTGTGAGCGCTTAGTCAGCAGACTATTACGCACCATTCAACTGCCTTATCGAGTTGATGGCGATACAATCCAATTAGGTGCCAGCATGGGCGTCACGCTTTATCCATTAGATCAGGCTGATGCCGACACATTGTTACGTCATGCTGATCAGGCAATGTATCAGGCTAAACAAAATGGTCGAAATCGTTATTCGATATTTGATGCGATACATGACAAGCAAATTTTACTGCAACGCACTCAATTAAATAATCTGCACCTGGCATTTGCCAATAATGAGTTTTGCCTGTACTTCCAGCCTAAAATCAATATGCGCAATGGGCGTATTTATGGTGCTGAAGCCCTGCTTCGCTGGGATCATCCGGAGCACGGCATTCTCGAACCACCAACTTTTCTCAGTTCATTAGCCGGCACCGATCTGGAAATTCGTATCGGTAACTGGGTTATCGACCAAACGTTGAAACAATTACTGAGCTTTCATCAACAAGGTCGGATGATCGAAATCAGTGTCAATATTTCTGCACATCATCTGCAATCGTCTGGCTTTTTTGACACGCTCGAAAGACTGCTATCGAAATATCCGGATTTACCAGCAGAGTATTTACAACTGGAAGTACTGGAAAGCAGTGTGTTAACCGACATCCACCGCATATCTTCGATTATCGGCACCTGCCGAGATGGCCTTGGGGTTCGAATCGCCTTGGATGACTTTGGTACGGGCTATTCTTCGTTAAGCCATTTGCGGCATTTGCCGGTCGATGTGATTAAAATCGATCAGAGTTTTGTCCGCGACATTATGGATGATCCAAATGACTTTACTATTGTTGAGGGTGTAATTGGTTTAAGTCATGCCTTTCAACATCAGGTAATTGCCGAAGGTGTTGAGAGTGTAGAGCATGGTTTAATGTTGATGACCATTGGCTGTGATATGGCTCAAGGCTTCATCATTGCCCAGCCCATGCCTGCAGAGAAGTTAACTCAATGGATGCACAACTACCAACCTGAACCCCGCTGGTTGAATCATGCTCGCAATTCATTATCACCTCAACAGCGATTGCTGACATTGATGCAAATGCAGGGAGAACAATGGCTGCAACTGGTCATTGATAACCTTCGCAGTAGTCCCGCTCAAATCAGCAACTGGCCGTTAATGAACCCTAAACGCAGCCACTTTACTCATTGGTTGGAACAAGGCAAACAGGAAGAATTGTTTAATCAATTGTGGCTGGATCGCCTCAAACTAGCCTATTACGAGTTGTTTCATGCTGCAGCCAGTTTGCGTAACCAATTTGAAGAGAACGAAATCGTGTTAGCCCGAAAAGGTATTGATGATTTACAAAACTTGTACGCAGAAATACAACAGCTTCTGGCTTCACCAGCATAATAAATGATAAACCGGCAGACATTCAGCCAATGTGCATTTTCAAGCAGTATGTTTTTTGAAGATTACAAACCGGATATCAAATGACATCCGGTTTGTTAATTTAAGCCTTACTTCTCTTTGAGCAGATCACGAATTTCGGTTAACAGAATTTCTTCTTTAGTCGGTGCTGGTGGCGCCTCTGGAGCCGCTTCTTCCTTAGCTTTCAATCTATTCATCACTTTGATTGCCATGAAAATAGCAAAGGCAATTATCACAAAGTCGACAATAGTTTGAATAAACTGTCCATAAGCAATAACAACTGCTGGCGTTTCGCCTACCGCCTCTTTAAGCACAATCGCAAGATCCTTGAAATCCACACCACCTAGCAACAAACCCAGCGGCGGCATAATCACATCCGACACAAATGAAGAAACAATTTTGCCAAAAGCCGCGCCAATAATGATCCCGACTGCCATATCCACTACATTACCGCGCATCGCAAATTTCTTAAATTCTTGTACCATGCTCATCATCTCTCTCCTTTTTTAACTAAATAAACTTCCCAACAAAATTGATTGTTACGGCTTTTATATCAGCAGTTTAGAATATATGACATAAAAAAATTTTCTTTGGAAGAATTAGCGGACAATAACTGTCTCTTGTTCTTTCCACGACGTTTTATTCGTTACATCGACAAATCTATTAAGGCTATTTATGGCAATTGGTTTTTTTCAAAAACGCATTGAAGACATTCTCAATAACGTTGCGAGCTCTGACGATTCTGCAGCATTGTCAGCTGAACAGATGGCACAACTGTCATCAGACCTGGCGTTATATTTTTCTACCGTATTGCTCACTCTCTCGGGCATGTTACTGGTCGGATTATTTTTATTGTGGATGGTTAAACGACGAGCCAATCCAGCATCTACAAATAACAAAGAGCTACAACGCCAACAGTTATTGCAGGAGCTGGAAAGTCAATTTCTGGCTATCAATACCAAACCAGCAGTCTGGATGACTAACCGATCTACTTTTGATGCCAAAGTGGTTTATGAATTTTCTCTGGCCCTTACTCCAGACATACGCTGGCATGCACCACAAAATATTCAAACCTCCTGGCATATGGGAGATCGCATGATTGTGATAACCGATCAGGATGATTTACTGACGGCCAGCGTAATGGATGAGATTTTATTCTGGTTCCGCCATCTGGATCGAGCCGTATCAAGTGACTTAATTAAAGTCGAAGATCTTTATAGTCTATGGCGTCAAATCCTGCCATTTGCCCTCGATAACCGTTTTAGCTTTTTGGCTGCTTATTTTACTGAGGATGATCTGGAGGATGTTGAAGCTATTCGTCAGGTGCTTATCGGTGTTATTCGCTACTGTCAGCAACAAAAACTTGCTCAGCCATTAAGCTATATCAATGGCCGCCTGGATCCTTTATTTTTCGATGAACTTCCTAAAGGCATGAAACCAGGCCTGGAAGCAGCCAGACAGAATAATGTTCATCGCAAAGATCCTGTGGTGATGGATGAAGCGCCGATCATCGTGCAAGAAACCAAGACCGATCGCAAAGAACCAGTAGTTATTGCCCCTGAAAAGGCCGCTGAAAAACCCAAAACCACAGCACGCAAAGAACCAACTTTCAGCATTGATAATGTTGATATTGATGAGAAAAAACCGGAGTAAACAGCTATACCGGCACTAATCGACAAAGTAAAACTTGTCATTACTTGATTGAAATGACTGGCAGAAAAAGCATAGGAGGCAGGGTAATGAATAACTATTCAATCGTCTTGTTGCTCTGCCTCAGCTTGCCATATATCAGTCAGGCTCAGCAAACAGACAAGCTTTATCTCATTGGCGATGGTCGCCAGTCATTGGAAAGAATCGATCAAAGTAGCTGGGCAACACATCCCGCTATTTTGCAGGCTTCCGACCAAGCTAAAAACTATTGGCTCGAACAAAATAGTGTTTACGAAGACGATTTCCGAATCATGGCTAGCACCGAAGGTAATTTCACTCGGCCAGAAAGTAAACAAACCGCTGTGTTGTATTTACTTAGTTTATGGCCACGCTGTTGCAGCAATATGGGACTCGCCATCATCGAAAATGAGCAGCTGATTCGTAATATTGTATTTGCTGGCGGCACCCATCATTTGTATTCCGTTGCTGATATCAATAAGGATGGGCTGGACGAATTAGCCCTGATTAGCGGTTTTGGAATAGGAGGCAGCAATGAGACAACTTTGAGCCTGATATCTCTAGATAATAGCTCAACGACTTTACTCGGCAGGTTTCCGTTGGTTGAGGAAAACTGTGCAACACTCAGCGAGCACAGTGAACATAATTCATTTCGTATTTTGTTTGATGAGAACTCTCCTGATGAATTTAAGTTAGAGCATTACCATAGTGGATGTGACGAGCCTACAGTGAGTGAAATCCCAACATCGGTAAGTAACGTTCTGATAGAGGCGGTTGATCTCAAAGATGATTACATTGATCTGCCGATACATTAAGCCTTAATCGATGGCCTTGGTGTTTTTACACACATTGGCTAACACAGAAACCGCCAGATCAAGCTGAAAAGTGGGTTGGCGATGTTCTCGTAAAAAATACCGCTGAACCCGATATGCTTCCTGTTCTTTTTCAATACGTTGTTCACAACTCATTTCGTCTGGTACCAATTCACCATTTAAATCCTGCAGATAATGCACCATTTCGTGAACAATAAAGCCTCTGGCACTTTGATCCAGCTCCAGCTGCATTCGCTCGTCGTGATAGATAGTCTGAGTTTTCGTATCGTAGTAGGCCACAGCCGTACAGAATTGATCATCACATAAGGTTTTGACCAGTTGTTGGTGACTAACCGCCTCAACCCTTGGCGGATCCACTGGTTGTTGATATCCGGTTAAAGTCACCGCCCAAACCATTAAACCTTGGATGATATCCTGCATGTCTAAGACTCCAGTGGTGACGCAATACTTGCGATTGAAAAAGATAGATTAGAGTGACTCTAAGAGATCCTGCATTGCCTGTTGGTGGCTTAATTGCTGTTGTCTCAAATTACTATAATTAGCGCACAACTCTCCGTAAACATAACGCCCCGTCGTCGTTTTCAATTGGTCCGCAAAATCCTGCAGAAGCTGATCTTCATCAGCTTCAATACCCATTTCCTGTAATTGCCGGGTCGTCTGTACTGTGCGATTGGCAATGACACGAGGCTGCTCATGCACATGTGATTTAATCGATGACAACAGCTTCTGGTAATAACCTATATCTCGCGTTTCATCTGCATCTGGTTTGCCCAGATAAAGCGTTAATAACCATTGTTCAGGAGGTGTTGGATCTGCAACAGACAACATTTCTGCTGGTTTTGCTGTGGGCATTCCACCCTGTAAATTCTGTGGGACCGGCTTAACAATGGCATAAGAAGGCTGTTGTTCTTCAAACTCAAGAGACTGTTGCGGTGTATCATCTTCACAGCCAGTTAAAACCACGATAGTTATGCAGCCAGACATGAGAAACAACCATCGTCTAATGTTTGCCAAATAAGCTGATATGGTCATTTGTATGCTCCGTTTGCCAATCACAGTTTTAAAAGTGTTCAATCACAACTCACACAGATTTGTTTTTAATGAATCACTGATTATTCAAAATCTCCGTAACGCTCTTTAACCGCCACCTCACTGATAAACGTTGCTGAAACCAATTCCCATCGTTGCTCAGCGTCAAACACTCGGCTACACCCCAAGGCTTGCGAAGTAGAAGGTTTTAAAGGGAACATCGAACGCCCCCCCTGCCGCACATCATAAAAATAGCGATCTAAATGCAAATCCAGGATTTGCTCTGCATGATTGTTTTTAACAAATATTCTAGCGCCACCTTTCTTTTCACAATCCTCATCTGACTCCTCATAAAACTCAACATATTGACTTCCATCATCATCCCCAGCTATCGCTAAACTATTGATGGTAAAAAATATCCCGACAAGAGAACTGAGTAATACGGCATAGACCGGCTTAGTGGACATGAATTAACTCCAGAATGATAAGTTAGGTGAACCAAAAGCAGACTAGGTAGTAATTTTCAAAGTTTCTACCGAGCTATAATTGAGGCGATCTTCCCTATTTATTTCAGGAAGTCATTATTGAGATAAGCTCTACCCTGACAATCGATCAGGAAATTTTTAGGGGTAAATGTTCAGATGAAATATTACAGACATAAAAAACTGCCGGAGCAGGTTTTTGAATTTGTGGTGGCTACACCTAGATTCGAACTAGGGACCCCATCATTATGAGTGATGTGCTCTAACCAACTGAGCTATGTAGCCACGAAGCCGAGCATTTTACTTGTCTGGGCCGTAAATATCAACAATTTAGCGATAGCGTTACAACCAGTCACTGAACTGGATACCAAAACCAACACTATTAGTGCGATGGTCGTAGTCAATTAAACTCTCACCATAACCATTAAACCATTGCACATAACCCCGGAAGTTTTTATACAAAGGAAAACTCCAGCCAAGCTGAGTCGCACCTTTATTATCGCCACGCAGGTTATTGCGGATCATCAGGTCAAAACTATGATCGCCATATTTGTAAACAGAAGTGAAATCGAAGTTGCCCAGATATTTTTCAATATCGGGATTGTCATCTGAACTGCTACGTTCAGGAACCCGATACCAAGGACGCGCTGAGAAATAGAAATCTCCTTTTTCGACAACAAACTCGGCAAACACGCGATTCCAGCTACGTGAAAGTTCACCACTCTGACCGTTAGATTGATGATTGATACCCACATTAATCAATGAGTTTTTGAAACCGAACAGTTCTGTGTCGTTAGCAAAAGACAGCCAAGCCTCCGGTTCATGATTGGAATCACGAAATGCGGCTGAGCTGTCACTGTTAAACATTTGCCAGAAAGAACGGTTGGTGTAGGCAATAAATGCGTCTGCACGACCGTCAAACAAACCACGAACCACTGGCAGTTTTAAACTGATCTGAAATTTGCTTTCCCAGGGTTGAAAATCATAATCACGATCAGGATCGGCTGCATCAAAAGGTGCTTCGTTCGCCGAACCAAGATTATTGCTGAAAATAAAGTAATTCGGACGATGTGGTAAAAATGCAAATGGATTGTTTGATTGCGTTTTTTCCAACAGCAGTCGACGAGACAAAGCCGACCCATCTGCTGTTTGAATAGTTGTACTGTCATCTACAACGGAAATACTTGGCTGCTGATCTTCAGGAATATCAGAGAGCAATACTGGTGCAACTTCACTTGGCTTTTGCGCCGCAATTTCTGCAGTACAAAGTTCACGAATATTGCCCACTGTCACACTCTCATCAGAGGTGGCCATTTTAGACAGCATGCATGAATCCATTGTCTGATCCGCATACGCCACACTCATCATACAAGGTGCCAACAACGCACCGACAAACCATTTATTCATGATTATTCCTTAAGATTCAGAGCGCCTCGACAAACATATATGACGAAGACAGTATGTTGGATTAAACGTTAAATCGGAAATGCATTACATCACCGTCTTTGATGACATATTCTTTACCTTCCAAACGCCATTTACCGGCATCTTTTGCGCCTTGCTCACCGTTATACTGAACAAAATCTTCATAACCAATAACTTCAGCGCGGATAAAGCCTTTCTGAAAATCGGTATGAATAACACCAGCTCCTTCAGGTGCTGTCGCGCCGACTTCTACCGTCCAGGCACGAACTTCCTTAACTCCGGCGGTAAAATAGGTATGCAGACCTAATAACTGATAACCGCTACGGATCACCCGATTCAGACCCGGTTCTTCCTGACCAAGTTCCTCAAGAAACTCGGCTTTATCTTCATCAGCCAGATCAGCTATTTCCGATTCGATGGCTGCACAAATAGCCACGACAATCGCATTTTCTTTTTCTGCTAAATTGGTTACGGCATCTAAAGCTGGATTATTTTCAAAACCATCTTCGGCCACATTGGCAATATACATCGTGGGCTTGATGGTCAGTAAATGCAAACCGGTCAATAATCCCAATTGATCATCATCCAGATTCATTGCCCGAACCGGTAAACCTTGATCTAAATGTTCACGAATCTGTATTAATAAATCCAGACGTGCCTTGGCAGTTTTATCGCCGCCTTTGGCATCTTTTGTGGTTTTGGTAATAGCTTTTTCGACGGATTCGAGATCCGATAACGCCAATTCAGTATTGATAACTTCAATATCATCTACTGGTGATACTTTGCCCGCCACATGAACGACATTTTCATCTTCAAAACAGCGAACAACATGGGCAATAGCATCGGTTTCACGAATATTGGCTAAAAACTTATTACCTAAGCCTTCACCTTTAGAAGCACCTGCTACCAGTCCAGCAATATCGACAAATTCCATGGTGGTCGGTAAAACGCGTTGCGGTTTCACAATGGCCGCCAGTTTATCCATACGAGGGTCAGGCACTGGCACAATGCCAACATTGGGCTCGATTGTGCAAAACGGGTAGTTTTGCGCTTCGATTCCCGCTTGTGTCAGCGCATTAAATAAAGTGGATTTGCCTACATTAGGTAAACCGACGATACCGCATTTAAATCCCATGAAAAATCCTTAGGGTTCATTTATTTAGAACGACTTAACTACTTTTAACTCGCGTCGAACCGAGACGTCAAAGTTATCTGCCGAGCGTGAAATTAAACATGTTTTACTGTGAGTGCAGCCAGTTCATGGCTTTGTCGAGGTTATCACTGAGTATTTCTGGTAAAACCCGTAGGCTATTATCAATACTAGTCAGGATATTCTCTCGATCCGTTGCTGAGGGTTTACTCAACACGTAATCTGCCACTTGCTTGCTGTTACCGGGATGATCAATGCCGATCCGGCAACGTAAAAATTCTTTACTGCCTAGTTGGCTGATGATGTCACGCAAACCATTGTGACCACCATGGCCACCACCACGTTTTAAACGAACCGTACCTGCAGGTAAATCCAATTCGTCATGAATGACAAGAATATTTTCTGGAGGGACTTTGTAAAAATTGGCCAGTGCCGCAACAGATTGTCCGCTGCGATTCATAAAGGTGAGTGGTTTAACTAACCAGATTTTATGTTCTGGGGTTGTGTATTGAATCAGTTGGCCATGAAAGCGTGACTCGGTTTTAAAACCTAGCCTCAAATCATTAGCCAACTGATCCAACCACCAAAACCCGACATTATGACGGGTTTGTTCATACTGAGAACCGGGATTGCCCAGACCGGCGATAATCCAGTTTGTCATAACGGTTCCCGACGACTGAATTACTCTTCAGTCGCGTCCTCATCAGCTTCGGTATCATCTTCAAGATCCACTTTAGCTACACGTGGCTCATGAATGCTGACAACCGCTTGATCGTAAGAAGAACGTTCACCTTCTTCCAAATGCTCGTCCTGAGTGTGAGTCAAGGCTGTTAAGGTAACGCCTTTAGGCAATTTCAGTTCAGACAAATGGATTGCTTCATCCATAGCCAGTTTTGCCACATCAACTTCAATAAATTCAGGCAGATCTTTAGGCAAGCAAGAGATTTCAACCTCGGTCATCAGATGCGAAACCAAACCACCGGCTTTAACACCAACCGCTTTTTCTTCATTAAGAAAATGCAATGGAATTGTCATTGTCATTGCATGGTTGGCATCAACACGCAGGAAATCAGCATGAATGATTTTATTGTCGTTGGCTGGGTGACGTTGCAGATCTTTCAATACAACCTGATTTTTCTTGCCATCAATAACCAATGTCAGAATATGCGCATAAAACGCTTCTTCTGCCAGGTGACGGATGAACTGGTTGTGATTGACAGAGACTGAAACAGGTTCTTTTTCAGCGCCATATACTACTGCTGGTACTTTGCCCGAACGACGTAGGCGGCGGCTCGCACCTTTCCCCTCGTCTGTACGTGCTTCAGCATGTACTTCAAATAAATTTTCCATCTTTTTCTCCAAGACTAAAAAACGGACTAAGGTCCGTTAAATATGCCGTTTTACGGCTTTTCGCCTCCCCCGCGACCAGGTTCAGCACATACAACCAAAAATATAAAACCTTTGGTTAATCCATATACAAAGAGCTAACTGACTCTTCGTTACTAATTCGGTACATCGCTTCTGCAAGCATTTCGGCAATGCTTAGCACGCGGATTTTGTCACATGCCGCCGCATCGGGCTGCAATGGAATGGTGTCAGTAACAACTAATTCGTTTAATAAAGACTTATTAATATTGGCAACGGCTGCACCCGACAATACCGGATGGGTACAGTAAGCAACTACATTCGTCGCACCATGTTCTTTTAAGGCGGCTGCCGCAGCACATAATGTGCCGGCAGTGTCGACCATATCATCAACCATCACACAGGTACGGCCATCTACATCGCCGATGATATTCATGACTTTTGCCACATTGGCGCGCGGACGACGTTTATCAATAATCGCCAGCTCAACATCAAGATGTTTGGCCAGTGCACGTGCACGCACTACACCACCAACATCTGGTGAGACGACGACTAAATCTTCATATTTGTGCTTCCAGATATCACCCAGTAATACCGGCGAGGCGTAAACATTATCAACAGGACAATCAAAAAAGCCCTGAATTTGATCCGCGTGTAAATCGACCGTTAAAACACGATCGGCACCGACACCAGTCAGCATATTAGCGACAACTTTGGCAGTAATAGCGACACGGGCTGAACGGGGACGACGATCTTGGCGGGAATAACCGAAATAAGGAACAACTAGCGTAATTCGTTTGGCAGAGGCCCGACGGATAGCGTCGGTCATGACCATGAGTTCCATCAAGTTATCATTGGTGGGCATGCAGGTCGGCTGGACGATAAACACGTCTTTACCGCGAACATTATCAAGAATTTCCACCATGATCTCGCCATCACTGAATTTCTCAACAGTGGCTTTACCCAAGCTGATATTCAGGAAATTGGCGATACTTTCTGACAGTTTACGATTAGCATTACCGGTGAAGACCATCATATTGTCGTCTGCGGTACGCTGATGTAACTGGAGGAGTCGGTTTTGAGTCACTATGAGAGATGCCGAGTTCGTTCAATAAACAAAAAGAGTGGCTGGGGTACCAGGATTCGAACCTGGGAATGACGGGATCAAAACCCGTTGCCTTACCGCTTGGCGATACCCCAACTGTTATTACACAACTCTATCAATTTGCAGTTACATTCAGACTTCTATCGAAGTCTTTTGCACAAAGACTCAACGGTGATTCGTTGCACCCTTTGGCAGTAAAAGCATGCCAATGTTCCGGCACATTTTGTAAAACATTTTCAGCCTCATCGGCTGAATTAAAGCGGGCAAAAACACAAGAACCCGTTCCGGTCATACGTGGAATGGCTGCATATTGTGCCAACCAAGTCAGTGCTTGTGCAACTGGTGGATGTAACTTTTTCACCACCGATTCGCAAATGTTACTGCCTTCCCCCGCAAGGAAGCCCGCTATTGTGATTGGTTCACAATCACGTGTCAATTCTGTTGCGGAAAATATTTCTGCAGTAGAGACAGCACAGTCTGGAAAAATAACTAAATACCATGGTTCTGGTGGATCAATCTCAGTAAATATTTCACCAACCCCTTCTGCCCAAGCAGCGTGTCCCCGGACAAAAACCGGTACATCTGCGCCTAACTGTAATCCTAATGTTGCCAACTGATCTTCGGTTAAATCACATTGCCAGAGCTTATTCAGCGCAACCAGAGTGGTTGCAGCGTCTGAACTACCGCCTCCCAGACCGCCACCCATAGGTAGTTTTTTGTCGAGTTGAATAGCGACGCCTGAAGTGACTTTAGCTGTTGTTTGTAAAAGTTTAGCGGCTCGAACAATCAGATTATCGTCGGCAGCGACATCGGTAAGTTGCGTTTGCAGAATAATTTCTGGGGTTTCTGTAATGGTAAATTTCAGCTTGTCGCCATGCTCCAGAAACTGAAAGGCTGTTTGCAGTTCGTGATAGCCATCCGCTCGGCGGCCAGTGATGTGCAGAAACAAATTGATTTTTGCCGGGGCAGGCCACCATTCAATCATTTACCAACTTTCCAACCATTCATTACAAGGCGAATACTTAATTGCGGATGTTCAATAAAAATTTTGGCTGGAATGTCATTGCCCTCTAACGGCACATAATCGACAAATTCCACTTGCCATCCAGCTTGAGAAAGTGTGGCCAGGCGACCTTTTTCATCCAGTGTTTTTTCATCGATTTTGATTGCCTCATGCGGCAAACCTCTCACCCAATCTCGCAAAGCACTTACCGGTAATAACCAACCTAAGACTTCGGCCAAAAGCTGTTCGGGTGTCTCCGCAGAATAGCTTTCGCCATCGGAAAAGGTCATGGTGACCAATACATCATCACCTTTTAATTCAACGGCACCCTGCGAAAAAGGACCAAACAAACGTATATTGAAGTCGTCTTGTTGCTGCTGCCAGGTTACGCCAACATTCCAGCCTTCTTTGTCCTGACGGATAACGGTACGACCACGAAATGACCAATCGTTCATTTGCCTTAATGAAGCCTGGCGGTTTTCCCACATAACTTCCGTAGGAGCGATTGGTTTGGTTTGCCAGAAAGGGGTACAGGCGGTCATCAACATGACCGCCATAATGATGAGCAGTTGTTTCATTTAGTCAGCCGCTGCAGGGTCTCCTGAAGCACTTTATTATCAGCATCAAGCTTAGATGCTTCGCCCCAGTGTTTTCTAGCCTCTGATTTTTTATTCTGCACCCAGAGAACTTCACCAAGATGCGCCAGGAATTCTACATCTGCTTGAATCGCAACTGCTTCACGCAGGTAATATTCCGCTTTTTCCAAATCACCTAAACGGTAATAAACCCACCCCAAACTATCCAGGTAATAAGGATCGTTGGGACGTAATTCCAATGCTTTATTAATCAGTTCCAATGCTTCGTCGTGACGATCAGTACGATCGGTCAAGGTGTATCCCAAGGCATTGAGCGCCTGTGAATTATTCGGATCGATTTTCAAAATAGTGCGCAAATCGCTTTCCAGCACATCCAGTTTATCAATTGATTCGGCCACCATCGCGCGGCTATACAACAAATCAATATTGCCTGGATGATTTATCAACGCCTCGCTCAATACATTGAACGACTCTTCCGGCATCCCCTGATCGCGCAAAAAAGCAGCTTCAAACAAATAAAAATCAATTGCCTGTTGCGGACGTTCCTGACGCAATAATTTCAAATGCTGCCGTGCTTTATCGATATCGCCTTGTTTAGCGAGTAAATTGATATAACGGGTTTGTGCCATTTCAAAACGCTGGCTGTCGGCAGGTACCGAAGCAAACCACACTAACGCCGAATCGATATTGTCATTCATTTCTTCGGCCAGCCCCATAAAGTAACTGGCTTGACCTCCCGCATCTCCCATCTGCAACAGCTGACTGAAAAAGGTTTTAGCAGTTGGCCCATCTTCCCGTTCGAGAGCTAATAATCCCAGTGCAAAAATAACATCCGGGTTATCCGGGTTTTCCAAATGCAGTTCTTCAAAGATGCGTTTTGCTTTATCGGATTGACCACTTTCTCCTAACAGCTTTCCGTAGGTGAAGCGTAAAGATTCACTGGCACCATCTTGCTCGGCTGCTTTAGCGATAAGTTTTAAAGCTTCTTCGTTTTTATTAAATGTTTGCAGCAGATCCGCTTTTAAACCGAGATAAGCTTCATTGCGCGGATATTCCTTAAGCAATCCATCCACCGCAATTTCGGCCACTTCAAAGCGTTGAAAATAAGCGGCAAGTCGTGCGTAGGTAAAACGTGCGTCAGGATCGTCTTGTTGATAAAGGTCCAGTTCCAGAAGTGTCTGCAAACCTCTTTCCGGATCACCTTTTTCACTTAAATTGGCCGCCAGCGATTCTAAATATCTTTCTTTATTTTCCGGATCCAGCGCTAAGGCGCGGTTCATGCTTTTAACTACTTCCGGATAGTTATCTTCCATCAACAAAAATGGCACCCGCATTACGTAGACTTCAGCTTCTCCTGGAGAAACTTCCTGCCAGCGCGTCAAGGCACGGTTAATTCGTTGTGGATCGCGTGAAAAAGTTGAAATTCTTGCGGAACGCCCCGCCAACTCGGGCGAATCGGTTAATTCTGCCGCTTGATTGTATAAATCGACTGCAATATCGAGTTGCCCTCGTTGTCCGGCGATTTCAGCGGTCAGGATGTAATAAACCAGTTCCGGAGTAAGCGGCAAATCCATCTCGGTTTGCGCTGGTTTTTCAGTATCCGCATCAATTAGCTCAACAGCTTCAAGAGAATTGTTTTCGTCTGATTGCTGAGCAGTTGCAGCGCATCCAAACAGTAAAATAGGTATCATCAACCACGTTGCCGATGAGGCAAACTGCTTGCAATAACCGCGTAACTGTTGCAATAAATCCATAATTCAACGACCTGACTGATTGAGTTTGATAGAATGGTGAATTAATTTTGTCCAGACCTAATATCAGACAACTTAGCTGAAGGCTGTAAAGTTTAACAGCATATAACACGACTCCTTAATTATGCATCTTGTCACTTACGGCATTAATCACACAACCGCTCCGGTTGCTGTGCGCGAGAAGCTTAGCTTTGATGCTGATAAATTACCTTTGGCTTTAGCGTCACTGATGTTAAATGACAGCGTGATTGAAGCGGTCATTGTTTCAACCTGCAATCGCACCGAAATATACTGTCACCTTGACGAGGATTATGACAATAGTGTCTTGCTATGGTTGCATAACTTTCAGCAACAAGATGCTAATGCTCTCCAGTCTTATCTATATCACTATGAAGGCGCCGATGCCGTAAGACACTTGTTCCGGGTTGCCTGTGGTCTCGATTCATTAGTGCTCGGTGAACCACAGATCCTCGGCCAACTCAAAACTGCCTACACTCAGGCATTGAATGCTCATGCTTTAGGTAAATCACTTGGAAGACTATTCCAACATGCTTTCGCCGTTGCCAAACAAGTACGTACAGATACGGCGATTGGCAACAGCCCGGTTTCCGTTGCCTTTGCCGCTGTAAGTCTGGCAAAACAGATCTTCAGTAATCTAGCCGACTCCACTGCCTTGTTAATTGGTGCTGGAGAAACCATCGAACTGGTGGCGCGCCATTTGTATGATAATGGCATTAAACGGCTGATCATTGCTAATCGCACCGTTGAAAGAGCCCATATGCTGGCAACCTCAGTAAATGGTTACGCCATCAGCTTAAGTGAAATACCCGCCCATCTGGCCGAAGCTGATATCGTCATCAGTTCGACCGCCAGCCAACTGCCTATTTTAGGTAAGGGTACCGTCGAAAGCGCATTGAAACAACGTAAACGTCGTCCGATTTTTATGGTGGATATTGCGGTACCACGGGATATTGAAGCCGAAGTCGGCCAGCTGGAAGATATCTATCTTTATACTGTTGATGATCTCCACGACATTATTGAAGAAAATTTACAGTCTCGCCGTGATGCAGCCAAGCAAGCTGAAGAGATCATTGAAACACAAGCCGATCATTTTGCCGGCTGGATGCGTAGTCAGGATGCTGTACCGGTCATCAGAGCAATTCGCGATCAGGGGCAATTTCATAGTATGCAGTCAGTTGATAAAGCATTACGTCAACTGGAACAAGGCATGAATGCCGAAATGGTCATGACCGAACTGGCACGCACCCTGACCAATAAATTATTGCATGAACCTAGTAGACAACTGCGGCTTTCAGCATTTGAATCAGATGAAAATAATCCCATGATTGATGCTGCTCGCCGTTTATTTAACATTAAGGATTGATCTGTGAAAGATTCCATCAGGCATAAACTTGAAGCCTTGGTTGATCGCCATGAAGAGATCAGCGGTCTGCTCTCAGACCCCGAAACCATGGCCAATCAGAATAAATTTCGCACCTTATCGCAGGAATACGCTCAGCTTGAGCCCGTTGTAAAACACTTTGGACTGTATCTGCAGACCTTGAGTGATCTAAAAGACGCGCAAGCAATGATGCAGGAAAAAGATCCCGAATTACGTGAAATGGCCAAAGAAGAACTGGCCATCGCCGAAGAAAAACAGGAGCAGCTGGCAATTGATCTGCAAAAACTGTTGCTGCCGAAAGACCCAAATGATCAGCGCAATATCTTTCTTGAGGTGCGCGCCGGCACCGGTGGTGATGAAGCTGCAATCTTTTCTGGCGATTTATTCCGTATGTACAGCCGTTATGCCGAGATTCGTCGCTGGCAGGTTGAAATAATAAACGCGCAAGAAGGCGAACATGGCGGTTATAAAGAGATCATCGCGCGTATTGTGGGTGATGGTGCCTATTCACGATTGAAATTTGAATCCGGTGCGCATCGTGTACAACGGGTTCCGGAAACTGAATCGCAAGGTCGTATTCATACATCCGCCTGTACGGTAGCTATTTTGCCGGAAGCCGATGAAATCGATCAGATTGATATCAACCCAGCCGATATCAAAATGGATACTTTCCGTTCTTCCGGTGCCGGTGGTCAGCACGTTAACACCACTGATTCAGCGGTGCGTATTACCCACATTCCGACCGGCATTATTGTTGAATGTCAGGAAGAACGTTCACAACATAAAAACCGCGCTAAAGCGATGTCGGTTTTACAGTCACGCATCATGGCGGCTAAACAGGAAAAACAAGCTTCCGAACAGGCCGAAACTCGACGTTTATTAGTTGGTAGCGGCGATCGCAGTGAACGTATTCGTACCTATAACTATCCTCAAGGCCGAATTACCGATCATAGAATCAATTTGACGCTCTATAAATTGGATGAAGTGATGTCAGGACAACTGGATCAAGTTATCGATCCGTTGATCAGTGAATATCAGGCTGATCAGTTGGCGTTACTGTCCAAAGAATCCTAGGCTTTCGCCAGCCAATCCTGCGGCTGTAAATAGTGATCATATAACTGGGCTTCAGCAGAGCCCGGTTCAGGTTGCCAGTTATAGCGCCATTTCACCAGTGGCGGCAAAGACATCAGAATTGACTCGGTCCGTCCGCCCGACTGCAAGCCGAATAATGTGCCGCGGTCATACACCAGATTAAATTCCACATAACGACCACGACGATACAGCTGAAAGTCACGTTGTTGCTCGGTATAACTTAAATCCTTACGGCGTTCGACGATTGGTAAATAAGCGGTTGTATAACTATCGCCGACACTGCGTAATAAGCCAAAACACTGCTCAAAATCCGGCTCATTCAAATCATCAAAAAACAAACCACCCACACCGCGCGGCTCGTTACGGTGTTTAAGAAAGAAATACTCATCGCACCATTTTTTGTAATCGTCATAAACCGATTCACCAAAAGGATCGCAGGCATTTTTAGCGGTTTGGTGCCAATGAATAACATCTTCATCGAAGGTGTAATAAGGTGTTAGATCATAGCCACCGCCAAACCACCAGATAGGTTCTTCGCCAGCTTTTTCGGCAATAAAAAAGCGCACATTTGCATGCGAAGTGGGCACGTAAGGGTTATGTGGATGAATAACTAAAGAAACACCCATTGCCTGAAAACTACGGCCCGCCAGTTCTGGACGATTGGCTGTAGCTGAGGGTGGTAAATTATCGCCACTAACCTCAGAGAAATTCACACCAGCTTGCTCAAACACTGCACCGTTATTTAAAACCCGGGTGCGCCCGCCGCCGCCAGCTGGCCGTTGCCAGTCATCTTCGACAAATTTTTCTTTACCATCCGAAATCTCTACTTCTTTACAAATAGAGTCTTGAAGTGAGAGTAAATACTCACGCACTGCATCAATATTGGGGGCACTCATCGCAGTATTTCCCCAGTTAATGCGTCACGAATCGTTGATGGTTTCGCTGCCCCACCCAATGCACCAGGTAATACATAATCCAACTCCGGTAATTGCCAATGCACTTGATGCACATTTTTAGCGGGTCGAAGGCCTGTCAAATTAGCACTACTTGAAACCAGTGGCCCACCAAATCGTCTGCATAATTCTGCCGCTAAAGAATGGGCAGTAACGCGTACGGCCAACGTATAGCGCCCACCGGTCAAAAATGGAGAAACATGATTTTGAACAGGTAAAAGCCAGGTATTAGGACCTGGCCAGCTTTGGGTGATTTTCGCCAGAATATCGGCAGATAAAGGCTCTATAAAATCCTGTAACTGATTAAAGTCGGCCGCAATCAGAATCAGTCCTTTATCAAATGGTCGGCGCTTCATCGCCAGCAATTTGATGATGGCAGTTTCACTCCAGGGATCACAACCAACGCCAAATACCGCTTCAGTCGGATAGGCAATGACACCATCATCATCCAGAGCTTTACATGCTTGTCGTAATTGCCAATCAGAGAATTTCATATATTTCGCCGCTCTTCGCTACTTTTAGAAACCAACTTAAACATTTTGTCGCTTTTTCTGCATCATTTCTTCTACAAACGGCGTCAAAATAACCTCTATGGCTAGCCCCATTTTTACACCCGGCACCACCAAATTATTGGGTCGAGACATATAGGAATCTTTTAACATCGACAGGTAGTAGGGAAAATCAGCCATTTTCGGATCTTTAAAGCGAATAACACACAGACTTTCATCTGCCGTCGGAATTTCATGCATCACAAACGGGTTAGAAGTATCAATCAATGGCACCCGCTGAAAGTTGATATGAGTCCGAGAAAACTGCGGAATGATGTGATGAATATAATCCGGCATGCGCT
Source organism: Methylophaga sp. SB9B (assembly GCF_004832235.1). Taxonomy (NCBI): domain Bacteria; kingdom Pseudomonadati; phylum Pseudomonadota; class Gammaproteobacteria; order Thiotrichales; family Piscirickettsiaceae; genus Methylophaga; species Methylophaga sp. SB9B. The sequence continues at coordinate 6,899 of NZ_SSXS01000010.1, read as the reverse complement.
TCAGGATAATATCGACCACCGCATCCTGAGAATATCCTCGGTTGCTGCAATCACGTTTGATCTTCTGGATCCATTCGATATTGATGACCGGCACCACACCAATCAGTAAATCGGTGTATTGGGCGATATTGAATTCGTCAGTGACGATACCGCCATGCAGGCCTTCGTAGAACAGCAAATCACTGTCGCTATCCAGTTCTTCCCAATCGGTAAAGGTACCTGGTGATTGATTGAACTGTGTCGCCTCAGTTTCATCATGAATGTAATAACGTTTTTCGCCGCGACCAGTTGCTGAATATGTCCGAAACAAACTTTCCAATCTATCCAAACAATTGGCTTCTGGCCCGAAATGAGTCAGTGAACGCCCTTCTGCTTCAGCGGCAGCGACTGCAGCGCGCATATCCTCACGATTGTATCGATGAAAGCTGTCACCTTCGACCACCACAGGTTTAACCTGAGTTCGACGAAAAACATCCTCAAATGCCCGTTTTACGGTGGATGTTCCAGCTCCAGACGAACCAGTTACCGCAATAATCGGATGGGATACAGACAATTCAACCCTCCTCTTAAAGTCGTAACCAATCAGTTTTGTTGTTGTTCGCGAGCCACTGCACGGTAAGCGATATCAGTCCTGTAATAGGCATCTTGCCATTGAATTTTTGCAACGCCAGCGTAAGCCTGCTGCTGAGCAGCTGCAACACCATGGCCCAGTGCGGTAACACATAACACGCGGCCACCAGCAGTAACGACTTTATCTTGGTCAAATGCTGTTCCAGCATGAAATACGCGTGTATCAGCCGAATCAACTGTATCCAACCCGGAAATCACATCGCCTTTTTTGTAACTGTCAGGATAGCCGCCAGCCGCCATCACCACACCGACTGCCGCACGAGGGTCCCATTCAGCAGTAACTTCATTCAGACGTTTATCCAAAGCGGCTTCACACAGTTCAACTAAATCAGAAAGCAGACGCATCAAAATTGGTTGGGTTTCAGGGTCGCCAAACCGGCAGTTATATTCCACTACCCGTGGCGCGCCCATTTCATCAATCATCAGACCGGCATACAAGAAACCGGTATACGGACGACCATCTGCAGCCATCCCTTTTACTGTGGGCACAATAACTTCACGCATCACTCGTTCAAATACCGTATCGGTGACCACTGGCGCAGGCGAATAAGCTCCCATGCCACCGGTATTCGGACCTTTATCGCCGTTATCACGGGCTTTATGATCCTGAGAAGTGGCTAGCGGCAGAATATTTTCACCATCAACCATTACGATAAAACTGGCTTCTTCACCGGCCATAAACTCTTCGATAACCACGCGGTGACCGGCTTCACCAAAGGCATTACCGGACAACATATCTTCAACTGCCGCAATGGCTTCTTCAACGGTTTGCGCGACAATTACACCTTTGCCAGCCGCCAGACCGTCTGCTTTTACAACGATAGGCGCGCCACATTTCAGAATGTATTCGATAGCATTAGAGATGTTGGTAAAGACTTGATAATCAGCAGTGGGAATTTGGTGACGTGCTAGAAAATCTTTGGTGAAGGATTTAGAAGCTTCCAGTTGAGCGGCTTCTTTACTCGGACCGAAACAACGTAAACCGGCTTTTTCAAAGGCATCGACGACGCCTTTAACTAATGGAATTTCAGGGCCGACAACCGTTAAACCGATGTCATTCTGCTGTGCAAATGCCACCAGCGCATCAATATCATCCACTGCGATGTCGACATTGCTGACACCTGCTTCATTTGCGGTTCCCGGATTACCCGGCGCAACAAAAACTTCACTGCAACGCGGTGACTGTTTGAGTTTCCAAGCCAGCGCATGCTCACGACCGCCACTACCAATGACCAGAACTTTCATTATATTGCTGCCATACCTACTGAAATAAAGCGTTAATGATACCGGAGATGACTGTATAACCAAATATTAATACCTGTCCTTGACCACTTAATAATCGCCAGCACAAGCCACAGATTGTAACTATCAAGGCTTTTCATTATTGTGATGTCCAGTAATGTGGCGATTAAAGTTAAGCGCCGATAGTTAGGAAATAATTGTGGAAGATTTAAAAACATCAGAAGCCTGGCGGGTTTTTCGCATTCAATCTGAATTAATTGATGGTATCGAAACCCTCAATGGACTGGGACCCGCCGTATCCATTTTCGGTAGTGCCTGCTTACGCGAAGACTCACCGTATTACCAAGCCGCCAAACAAGTGGCTCAATCACTTTCTCAGGCAAAATTTTCTGTGATTACCGGCGGTGGTCCAGGCATTATGCATGCCGCCAACGCAGGTGCCTTCAAACAAGGCTCGCATTCGGTTGGTCTTAATATTGAATTACCGATGGAACAAAAACCCAACCCGAATCAGGATATCAGCCTGAGTTTCCGTTACTTTTTTGTTCGCAAACTGATGTTTGTTAAATCCTCAATGGGTTACGTGGTGTTTCCGGGTGGCTTCGGAACGCTGGATGAATTTTTTGAGGCATTAACCCTTATCCAAAGCCGTAAAATTCGCCATTTTCCGGTGATTCTGTATGGTTCTGATTATTGGAAAGGCCTGATTGACTGGCTTCGCGCCGAGGTTTTACGTGTAGGCTGCATTCAGGAGGAAGATCTGAATCTTTTCCATATGGTCGATAAACCCGAAGAAGTATTGCCGATTATCCAGCAACATTTTGCTGCCTTAGGAGCCCATCCGGAAGACGAGCAACGTTTTCCTGTCTGATCTGGATCAATAAAGCGGGCGTTAGCCGCTCGCGATAAAACACCGCTGTTTATAATCATCGTCAAACTGTTTTACAGGACTTTGCCATGCAAAATCAGCTGATTATGGACCGCAAACTTATCCAGAAATACGATACCGCCGGGCCAAGATATACCTCCTACCCCACGGCACTAGAGTTCCACGAAAGTTTTAACGCGAAGGAATTCATCGAACATGCCGAGCTATCCAATCAGCGTGGCGGGCCACTATCTCTGTATTTCCATTTACCGTTTTGCGATACCGTGTGTTTTTATTGCGCCTGCAACAAAATTATCACCAAAAATCGTGATCATGCCGCGCCGTATCTGGAAAACCTCTACAAAGAACTGGCCCTTAAGGCAGCATTAGTTGATAGCAGCAGACCAGTGACTCAACTGCACTGGGGCGGTGGCACCCCGACGTTTATCAGCGAACAACAAATGCAGGATCTGATGAATGAAACCCGTCGTCACTTTCATATTGCCGATGATGCCGATATCTCGATTGAAATTGATCCACGTGAAGCCAATGCCGATACCATCGCCCTGTTAAAGAAAATAGGTTTCAACAGAATTAGTCTGGGAATACAGGATTTTGATCCGGCCGTGCAAAAAGCGGTTAACCGCATTCAATCTGAAGCCGAAACCTTAGCGGTGATTGATGCCGCGCGCCGGCATCAGTTTCGCTCGATCAGTGTTGATTTGATTTATGGTCTGCCGCTGCAAACGTTATCTGGCTTTGATACCACGCTCGACAAAATCATCGCCGCAAATCCAGATCGCATCTCATTATTTAATTACGCCCATATGCCAAAACTGTTTAAAACCCAGCGCCAGATTAAAAGTGAAGACTTACCTTCAGCCGAACAGAAGCTGAGTATCTTGCAACTGTCGATTAATAAATTAACCCAGGCAGGCTACCAATATATTGGTATGGATCACTTTGCCAAACCGGACGATGAACTCAGTCTGGCTCAGCAACAAAATCGGCTGCATCGCAATTTTCAAGGCTATGCCACTCATGCCGAGTGTGATCTCATAGGTTTTGGTATCACCTCGATTGGCAATATCGGTGAGGCTTATGCACAGAACGTAAAAACCTTGCTCGAATACGACACTCTGCTCAAACAAAATCAGCTGCCGTTAATGCGGGGCATCAGCCTGTCAGAAGATGACAAACTGCGACGCCAAATCATTACCCGTTTAATTTGCGATTTCGAATTGAATATCGTGGAAATCGAACAGGAATACGGCATTCAATTTAAAGAATATTTTGCCGAGGCCTATCCTCAGCTCGAACAATTTGCCGAAGATGGTCTGTTGCAGTATAACTGGAAGGAGATTGTGGTCTTACCAGCTGGTCGCTTGTTAATCCGTAATATCTGCATGGCATTTGATAAATACAGTCAACAAGCAAAACAGCGATTTTCCAAAGTTATATAGGGCTGATGCTGGAAAAAATCCGACAGTACTTCATATTTGGTAGATTAGGCGTAAAGCTCTATGTGCTCGCCGTTATCACCGGATTATTGGCCAGCCTTGCCATTATCCTTCTAAGACTCACCATTGAACATGGCCAAATGCTGTTATTGCCCTCCGGCGAAGTCGATGGTTTTGCCAGCCTGCCCTGGTGGGGCCTGTTGGGTCTGCCTATTCTCGGTGGCCTGCTTATCGGTCTGCTATTTCGCGGATTAACTCAAGAACAACGCACCACCGGCATCCTGCATGTTATCGAACGCCTTTCCGCCTATGAAGGCCGTCTACCTTGGCAAAATGCCGTTCGCCAATTTCTCGGTACCAGTATTGCCATCATCACCGGTCATTCCGTGGGTCGCGAAGGACCAGGCGTACATCTTGGTGCAGCTAGCGGCAGTTTATTAGCGAATAGTCTGGAACTCCCCAACAACAGTGTTCGCGTCCTTGTCGCCTCAGGTGCCGCCGCCGCTATAGCCGCCTCATTTAATACGCCTATTGCTGGGGTGATTTTCGCTATGGAAGTCATCATGATGGAATATTACATCGCCAGTTTTATTCCGGTGATTCTAGCTTCCGTCACCGGAGCAGTAGTCTGTCGGCTGACCTTTGGTGACGATACTGTATTTATTAACCTCAGCGCTCAGATGCAGTCGCTATGGGAGCTGCCCTATATTATTTTCCTGGGTATCGTCATCGGCGGCTTAGCCACTATTGCGTTAAAAACGCTGACGCTGTTTACCAATCTCTACACCAATCATCCGTCATGGTTACGTCCGGTTTACGCCGGAGTTTTAATGGGCCTGTGCGGCATGATGGTGCCGGAAGTAATGGGAATGGGCTACGGCATTATCGGCAGTATTTCCGCCAATGATATTGCCATCGGCACGCTGGTCATCATCATGGTGATGAAACTGCTGTTATCTTCTGCCACCGTTGGCCTTGGAATTCCAGCCGGAGTTATTGGCCCAACCATGGTGGTAGGCGCCTGTGCTGGCGCTATTTTGGGTTACTTCGGTCAGTTGATATTGCCCGACTATGCGTCATCAATGACCTTTTATGCTGTTTTAGGCATGTGCGCGATGATGTGGTCCACTTTAAAAGCGCGCTTGCTGCATTAATGGCCATGCTGGAACTCACCGGCAACCCGGAAATCATTCTGCCCGGCATGCTCGCCATCGTCTTTTCCAGTTTGATTACCCACGATTATTTCAAACAGGAACCAATGTTCGTCAACTTGATGCGAGTAAAAGGGCTGGATTTTCGTAATGACCCAATCTCGCAAACGCTTCGCAAAATCAGTGTCGGTGCAGCGATGCAACGTAATATCGCCGTATTGAACCAGACAATCACTCGTGAACTGGCCCAACACACACTCGAAAACAATCCGGAATGGATAGTGATCACCAAAGAACGCAACCCAATTGCCCTAATGCCCGCCAGCGACTTGGCCAGAGCGGTAAGCGTTAAAGAAGACGAAGATGAGTCGGAAATCGATTTGATGCAAATTCCGGCAACCAGACGCAATGTACATAAAATCTCACTGCATACCAGCCTGCATGAAGCCTATCAGGCGCTTAATAAATATGAAGTTGAGGCGCTATACGTCAGCCGACAAAGCACCCCAATGATCGACCGAATTTATGGGATTTTGACCAGAGAAATGATCGAAAGCCATTACCATTTGCCCACTTCAAGCAAAAAATAACTGAAATGGGTATGAACAATTGCTCAATCTTGTTTATAATGTGCCGCTTGCTGCCCGGGTGGTGAAATTGGTAGACACAAGGGACTTAAAATCCCTCGGCTTTGCGGCTGTGCCGGTTCGACTCCGGCCCCGGGCACCATTCAATTCTAAAGTCTAATAAAACAGGCCTTTTATCAAGGCCTTAGACTATATCAACCTGCCATTTCTGGCAATCCTACTTAATTTCCTACTTAGATCTGAGCCTTATTTAGGCATCCTTTTGTCGATAGACTCTGGATAATTGTTACAATCAGTTTTTTTACCTGTAAGCATGTCCTAATGACCTCTATCAAAGATCACCTTCAATTAATTCTAAAAGATACCAACTATAAATTAGCCATATTTTCATCAGAAGAAATTCAAGCATTAAGAGAATGCATTATCTTCAAAGAAATTAGAGGTAAAAGTACGGCCTTTATTGAATGTACCAAACGTAACAAACATATCCAACTGAAGCCAGAAGAAGTAATTCGACAACTCTATACGCTAAGGCTAGTTAATCATTATGGCTATCCTTTAAGTAGAATCGGCTTTGAGCAAAGTGTCACTTTTGGTCGTGAGAAAAAAAGTGCTGACATCATTGTGTTCGACAAAGATCGGCCTGAAACACCTTACATCATCATAGAAGTAAAAAAGCCTAAGCTAAATGATGGTAAGGCCCAGTTACGCTCATACTGTAACGCAACAGGTGCCCCGATAGCAGTTTGGACAAATGGCGAGAAAATCTCCCATTATCACCGAAAAGATCCAAACTATTTTGAAGACATTACCGATATCCCTAAAGCCTCTCAGGGGTTCTACCCCGTTTCTACGGACGGTTTAAAAACGGTTGATAACTTCATATCGTCCTTAGCGACTCGTCTTCTCATCCGAGGATTATGGAATCGCTCAATATAGTCAAATAAATCCGCTTTGGCAG
>NZ_SSXS01000109.1:0-252 GCF_004832235.1 Methylophaga sp. SB9B | reverse complement strand
AAACAATCAACTGCACTTTGCGGTGCATGCCCATTTCCTGCAGTGCCTGAACCGCTTGAGGAATCGCCGCCATGGTTGGAATACCGACATGTTCGATAAACACTTCCTGTGTTGCTGCAGTCCCGCCTGCATACCATCAACAACAATGACATCGGCACCGGCTTTCACCGCCAGCTTCACATCATAGTAAGTTCGAGTTGCACCGACTTTGATATAGATAGGCACTTGCCAATCAGTAATTTCACGCAATTC
>NZ_SSXS01000108.1:0-252 GCF_004832235.1 Methylophaga sp. SB9B | reverse complement strand
GATATCTGTATTATCGATGCGGATGTGCAATACGACTGTCAGCCTTCATCATTTATCAGTGCCGGCAAAAACAGTCCGTTTGGTGGATGGTTGTTTCAACATCAAGTCAGCCATACCCTGTTTCAGGCAAAGTCGTTTATCAACGCTCGGCTTAATAACTTTTCGGAGTCATAAAATGAACATTCAGCGTTTTTTTGCTATTGCGTTATTAACCCTGCTATTTTCAGCCTGCACACCTGAAGTTGGTTCAGA
>NZ_SSXS01000107.1:0-252 GCF_004832235.1 Methylophaga sp. SB9B | reverse complement strand
ATCCCCGCACATATCCTGAAATCCATTCGAAAGGTAGAAAATGAGTAACGAAACCTTGAGCGCGGAAGAGCTTGGTAACAAGCTACTTCAATCAGTCAAAGAAATGAAAGAGGGCAAAGCCGCGCGGTCAGTCGTGTTGAGCCCAATGAAGTGGCAGAGGCGCGTAGTAAAACGGGCCTGACACAGTTAGAGTTTGCAGAAGTGCTTCATATTTCCCCACGGACTTTGCAGGAATGGGAGCAGGGGCGGCGT
>NZ_SSXS01000106.1:0-252 GCF_004832235.1 Methylophaga sp. SB9B | reverse complement strand
TTTGTTTCATTACAATTCTCCGGCTAACTTGTTTTACCAGCCTGCATGCGCGGCGATGGCGGTAGCCAACACCAGTGCCAATGCGGTGGGATGACGTTTATCTGAATAGGTCAGTAATTCGGGATGGCAGCCACAAAGCTGGTATCAAATTTTCCTGCTCTGAAATCAGGATGTTTGAGGATTTGTTGGTAATAGCTGGCCGTAGTTTTAATGCCATGTAACCGCATATCGTCCAGAGCACGACAGCCACGA
>NZ_SSXS01000105.1:0-252 GCF_004832235.1 Methylophaga sp. SB9B | reverse complement strand
CCGCCAGGCACCAATGTGCAGCAATTTACTCCGCCAAAAGGCGACGAGCTGCAAAGCGAATTATTCAACCGTATTACTCAGCATCTGGATGAACCTGAAAAGCCGATGATTCTGGCGTTGTCACGCCTGATAAACGTAAAAATATTGTCAGCCTGATTGAAGCCTATGGTCAATCCGAAATATTGCAGCAACATGCCAATGTATTGATTATCGCCGGTAACCGGGATGATATTGATGATTTGGAACGTGGTG
>NZ_SSXS01000104.1:0-253 GCF_004832235.1 Methylophaga sp. SB9B | reverse complement strand
AGAAGCAATGGTGATTTAACCATGCCTTCCTAAACACCAGTATTGGTAATATTAAAACTTCGTAGGTTGGCGCTGAGGTACGAAGCCCAACAATCACGTATGCATTGTCGGGTTACGCTGTGCTAACGACCTAGCTTATTTATTAATATTTGCGCCCATCTGCGTAATCTGCGGATTAAAGCTTTAGAGTGCTGGCACCAAAAGCTCTGGATACAATTGAAAGTTAATCTTTCGGCAAATCCTTAAACGCCGC
>NZ_SSXS01000103.1:0-253 GCF_004832235.1 Methylophaga sp. SB9B | reverse complement strand
CGCCCACCAGCAAAAAGCGGCAGCCCAGTTATCCACGCTGTTTCAACAACGAAAAATTGAAAAGCACTATGAGATTCAGGTCGATGGTGACGTTAAGTGGCAAAAACTGACGGTAAATTCCCCTTTGATGGTAAACATGCCGTCAGCCATTTCGAAAAACGCGCTTATGATGCCGAGCAAAACCGGACGCAGTTAGCTGTCTCGATTGAGACGGGCCGGATGCATCAAATTCGCCGCCATTGCGCATCGATTG
>NZ_SSXS01000102.1:0-252 GCF_004832235.1 Methylophaga sp. SB9B | reverse complement strand
AAACAATCAACTGCACTTTGCGGTGCATGCCCATTTCCTGCAGTGCCTGAACCGCTTGAGGAATCGCCGCCATGGTTGGAATACCGACATGTTCGATAAACACTTCCTGTGTTGCTGCAGTCCCGCCCTGCATACCATCAACAACAATGACATCGGCACCGGCTTTCACCGCCAGCTTCACATCATAGTAAGTTCGAGTTGCACCGACTTTGATATAGATAGCACTTGCCAATCAGTAATTTCACGCAATTC
>NZ_SSXS01000101.1:0-253 GCF_004832235.1 Methylophaga sp. SB9B | reverse complement strand
GACTTTGATTTATCTTGGTATTTTCGTGTTTTTCTTCTTAGTCTGCGCCAGCCTATCAGAGTACCGCTGATACAAATAATCAGTCCACCAAGACTGAATAGGGTAATTAGACTTTCCCGTAAAATCGCGCTCCAGTAACGGCTGCCAATCCCAGCTATGCAAAAGATTAAATAGCCAGCGTGCTATTCGACGGTTTTGATCAAGGCTTTCAATGACCGCCCCGTTATGTGGATCAATGTGAATCCACGTTTTA
>NZ_SSXS01000100.1:0-253 GCF_004832235.1 Methylophaga sp. SB9B | reverse complement strand
TCGTGATTACTTGGCTCAAGTGCTTTACGTAAACGACGAATATGCACATCCACTGTGCGCTCCTCTATATATACGGTGTCGCCCCAGACAAAATCCAACAATTGCGAACGGTTATAAGCCCGCTCAGTTTTTCATAAAGAAATGCAATAGACGGAATTCGGTCGGGCCCAATTCAATTCTTTCGCCATTGACCAATACCCGGTGACTCTTTGTATCCATCACTAATTCACCCATCTGCAATTTCTGGGCATCA